>JAHQYN010000032.1 GCA_024421085.1 Acidimicrobiia bacterium | reverse complement strand
CCCGGCTGTTGGCTTCGGGTGCTCGAACCAACCCGTGGTATCAGGAGGCGAGCATCAAGGAGGTCGAGGCCGGCGAGCTGATGGCTTTCGACACCGACATGGTGGGCGCTTTCGGGATGTGTGTCGACATGTCCCGCACCTGGCTGTGCGGTGACGGTCGTCCGAGCGCGGCCCAAACCGACCTGCACAGCCGGGCGCGTGACATGATCGAGTCGAACCGGCCCCTGTTCGTGGCCGGCGCAACCTACCGCGAGATAACCGACCGTCTGAGCTATCCCGATGTCGACGAGTTCAACGGCTACACGGTCCTGGCCCACGGGACCGGCTTGTGCGACGAGTACCCGTCGCTGTTCACCCGTGAGCTGTGGGACGACCGGGGGTTCGACGGCGTGGTGGAGGTGGGCAACGTGTTCAGCATTGAGTCGTTCGTGGGCCGGCGCGGCAGCGGCGAGGGAGTCAAGCTGGAGGACATGATCGTGGTTGCCGAGTCAGGCCCCGAGCTGCTCACCGACTACCTCCTGGACCTTGCTTGAACCGGCGCCGAGGCTGCACGACATTGCGATTGACAGATCAGCAGCAAAGGTCCATTATCGGCGTTGTTGAGAGAACTGGCCGCGACTGAACAACTCGAAGAACATCCATGCACGGACCTCTCCTTGGTGACGTCTGACCAGGCTCTGCTGGCGTACATGCTCCAAGACGTGCGCGTGCTGGCGCGGCAGGTCGAGAGCGGGGAAATAGACCTGCAACCCTATGAGGCGCTGCACTGGGATGTCCACGGTCTGGCGCGGCGGGCGGTGATCTGTGACCCGGCAGCACTCGCCCAACCAGTCCAGCGGTGCGTGGTCGGCTTCTTCGGTGAGCGGCGACCCCAGGCCAGCCAGTCCGTGGTGGACGACATCGAGGTCGACCTGCTCTTGGAGTTCAGGTCCCACCCGGGAATTCTGAGCTACAGCTCCACAGAACTGGTCGACAACTACTGGGCGAACCTCGTCATTCACGAGAAGCCCGTCGATTCGCAGCAATGGCGCAACAGCGCCGTGCATCTGCGGGCGGTGGCAGAGATCTCGCCTCGCCAGTACCGGTCGGTGCGCATCCACAATGGTCGTCTGCCCGGAGGGGTCGTGGGCAGCGCAGCGATAACGATCGACCGAACCAAGTTCTGGGACTACGGCGACACTTGGGACCCCGGCGCCTCAGAGGTCTGGGAAGCCGTCCGCGACTGCGTCTGAGCTGCCCGCCGGGCGCGATACAGCATCTGTTGTATGGTTTACCATGCAGCAGGCTTATAGTGTGGGGATGGATCACGCAGGCAGGATCAAGGGCGTCAGCTCCGTTGGCGAAATCGGTGCCGCGGTCAAGTCACTGCGCCGGGCCGGGGGATTGACCCAGGCTCAACTAGCGAGCCGGGCCGGGGTCTCCCGTCTCTGCATCAGCGACCTCGAAACCACGAACCGAGACACCAGGACGGGGAACCTGCTGCGAGTATTGGCCGCGCTGGACTACGAGATCGACCTGCGCCCGGCGCGGCAGGGAGAGGACCTGACCGAATACGTCATGTCGTTCACCGACTCGGCACCCACATGAACGCCCCCGACAGCCTGGCTGTCCTGTTGGGGAGCGAGGTTGTCGGCACCGTCGAGCGCGGCCGAGAAAGAACAGCGTGGTTCCAGTACACGGCTTCCTACACCGAGAGCGATGTTTCGGTGCCGTTGTCCTTGACTGCGCCAGTCACCACTGGACGTTACGAGATCAGCGGGTGGATGGACGGGCTCCTGCCGGACAGGCTTGAAGTACGTGAGCAGTGGGGTCGCCGCTACGGAGCGGCGTCGTGGCAACCCTTCGACATGCTGGCCACCCCTATCGGGATGGATTGTGCCGGTGCGGTGCAGTTCTGTCCTCATGACCCGGCAGACGGGCTGCGTGAGAGGCGCGGAGGCACGGTTGCGCTCAGCGACGAGGACACCGCAACACATCTCGCCGCGGTGCGATCTGGCATCGCTGCACCGATGCGGGCTCTTGAAGAGTGGCCGCCGTTCAGCCTGGCTGGCGCACAGGGCAAGACTGCGCTTCACCTGGCTGACGGAGTCTGGCATTTCGCAACCGACGGCACCCCGACCACGCACATCCTCAAGATTGCCATGCCCGCCTACCCCGACAACGACCTTGTCGAACATGTCTGCATGGCGACGCTGCGACGAGCGGACATCCCCGTTGCGAACACGAAGATCGTCCATTTCGGCGACGAACGCGCCATTGCTGTGGAACGCTTCGACCGTCGCCGTGATCCAGACGGCACTCTGCGGCGAATCCATCAGGAGGACATGTGTCAGGCGCTCGGTTTCGGTCCTGATTTGAAGTATCAGAGGTACGGCGGTCCCGCTCCCAGCGACATCGCCGACGAACTTCGGAGCCAGCCGGATCAGCCCGCCGCGAGCCTTCAGCGCTTCCGAGACGCGCTCGTGTGCAACTGGTTGTTGGCCGGATCAGATGCCCACGCCAAGAACTACAGCGTTCTGTTGAGCGCAGGCGGGGCGGTCCTCGCTCCGCTCTACGACGTCTGCTCCATGTCTCCGTATATCGGCAACCGCGACCTCAGCGATCTTGCCCTGGCCATGGACGTTGGCTGGGCGCGTTCGCTCTCAGAGGCGAACGACCCGCGGGCGTGGCTGCAATGCAGCGAAGAACTGGGACTGCCCCACGCTGAGACCGCCGGACGTGTGGAGGAACTGAGCGAGACGATCCCGGCGGCGTTGTCCGACGTCTTGAACAAGATGCCGGAATCGGTGACCTCCAGCCCCTGGGTGGCAGCGCTGCCCGAGCATCTCGAGACTCTGGCCGCACGGCGCCGCGATCAACTGAGTTCGCCGACAGGACCGGGGTTGGGGAACGGTTCGGCATCGCGGCCCCGCAAGCGGCGCACCCGCTGCCCCTACTTCGGACCTCGGTCGGGACGCCGCTGCAAGCGCCAGTTCAGACACCGCGGCTCGCATCGCTACAACTGAGCGCCGGCTTGGTGCGGCTGCCTCCCGAGAGTTCGCCCCGGTCTGCTTTGCCATGACCTCCGGTCAGGCTGGCGCGCGCTGAGTTGCTCGCCAGGCGCGGTAGCCGCCGACCAGATCGGTGGCAGCCGTGAATCCCATCTCCTGGAGATCAGCCGCGGCGAGGCTCGATGCGTAGCCTTCGTTGCACATGATGATGATCGGCGTGTCGGGCTCGATGTCGATGATGCGGGCGTCAGAGTTGGGGTCGAGCCGCCATTCAAGAACGTTGCGCTCAATCACCAGGGCATCGGGGTGGCCGCCCTCTTCGAGGCGGAAGAACTCGGGGCGAATGTCGACGAGGACCGCCCCGGCACTCAGATTCTCTGCCAGCTCAGCCGGTTCCACCCGGTCAAGGTGCTTGCGAGCATGCGCCAAGCGTTCGTAGATCGGGGTCATCTTCAAGCTGCCCACTGTTACCTCCCCAAGATTCGAGCAAAGAGGCCGAGCGCATCGGTCCAGCGCCCACAGTACACCCCCCGACCCCCCGTGGGAACGTCAAGAGGGGCAGGTCCGAAGCCCTGCCCCTCTTGACGGTTATGCAGATGAATTGACTTCTGAGCCGGAACTCAAGAGTCAATCACACCGGTCAACGCTATTGCAGAGCCAGCGGGATCACCGTGTCGGGGCACGACGGCTCCATCGGTGGCGTGCGTGCCGCTTCGAGCCATCCGTCAACCTGGTCGCGGTTGTCGGCGATCCAGTCGGCGGCGAGTCCTGCGATGAAGTCCTCGGTTGCGTCATCGCCAGCGTTGGACTGGTCAACGTTGGCCAGCGACACGTCGATGACGGACAACGTGGCCCGGCAGAACAGTTCAGCAGCGTACGGGTTTGCGTTCAACCAGTCAGTGTTGGCCGTGACCTGAATGTCCGCGGCTACCCAGCCGAGCTGACAGTTGTCGGCATTGGCGGCTGCGGGACAGGAGTCAGGTCCGATGTTGGCTTGACCCGGCGTCTGGTCGTGGCCCTCTCCGCCCTCGATCCCGGTCGGGTTCGAGTCGTCAACCACGTCTTCGACCGCCAGCCATACCACGTTGTCACTGGGGCGCAACTGGGTGATGTAGGCGCTCGGGGTCCAAGTGTAGATCACCATCGGTTCACCGGCGTCGGCCTTGGTCGTGGCCTCAGCGAACATGGCGTCGTAGCCAGCCTTCACCTGGGCGATGTTCGTCCAGTCGGAGAAGGCGATCTGGCTGTCGATGATGTTGTCGCAGGTCCAACTCTCGGTGCATCCGTAGATGTCGGCGACACCGTTGCCTGGAGACTGGTCGTCAGCGTCGAAGGCCGCCAGGATTTCCGGGTCGTCGTTGAGTTGGTCGAGGTGGGTTACGCCGTACTCATCAGCGAAGGACTTGGTGATCAAGTATCCCTGCAGACCGCCGGCGGTCATTTGGTTGCCTACGATGGTGAGGTGGTCACCAACTGTTGAGCCGTCAGGCAGTTCGGAGGACCACCATGAGACGTGGCCCGGGTACCAACTGTTGACCCAGAAGTCGAAATCACCCTGAGACATGCCCAGATAAGCCAGAGATGGACCGAGCTCCAGTTCAGAGGGTTCGGACACGTCGTAGCCCAGTTCCTCCAGCATCTGCTTGAAGACCTGAGCCTGGAAGTATCCAGTGGTCCAGTCCGCGCGACCCATGTTGGCTGATGAGCCTTCCCCCGGCGTCATCGACACTTCGGTCATGCTGGGTTCTTCTTCGGTCATGCTGGGTTCTTCTTCGGTCATGCTGGGTTCTTCTTCGGCCATGCTGGGTTCTTCTTCGGCCATGCTGGGTTCTTCTTCGGCCATGCTGGGCTCTTCTTCGGCCATGCTGGACTCTTCTGGCGTCGTGTCTGGTGTCGTGTCTGGCGTCGTCGTGACGGGTGCGTCATCTCCGCATGCGGCGACGAACAGAGCAAACGCCGCTAACAAGGCGAGCCACAAGAGCGTTCGTTTCTTCATCATGTTGGTTTCCCTCCTGGGATTGTGGTTTCTAGAACACTCCGAGTTTGAGCTCAAAGCGAACGGACTGTAAGAATAGCCTTCTTTCTTCGTCAAGCCACCGGTTGCGAGACTGAGGCAGTATCTGCGGTTGTGGCCGTCGGCTCGGATGCGGGCACGATTTCCGTGTCCGCGTAGACCTTGGATCGGCGGAACTCCTTCAAGACCGACACGGAAGTAGCGGCCAGCATGAACCCGCCGATCATTGTCAAGAACGAGCCCACGCCGCTCACGTAGTTGGGATCGGCCGAACGCACATGAACGAAAATCCAGCTGAAAGCCACTGCCGCGACCCCAACCCCGATGCCGGCAGCAGCCGCGCTCCAGCGCCATTGACGCTGCTCCTCGCGGCCCAACAATCCCGCTGCGGGCAGGGTGGTGGCCAACGCGATCAACCCTGCGACGAGCGTCAAGATCCCGAGTCCGGTCCCTTCACTGCTGACCCCGTCGGTTATCTTTCGCTCGGTGATGCTCAGTTGTGCTCGCAAGGCTGAGATCTCAGCGCCGATCGGGCCGGCATCGGCAGGATTGTCGAGCGCCTTCTGTCGCAGTTCCGCGACCCGGGCTTCCGTCTCGGCACTCACCACCTGATCGGTGCGCTCATCGAAGGACCAACCAGAGAATGCTCCGATGAGAATCATCAAGGCGGCAATAGTGCCGCCGATAATTCGGCCCCAGCCGATTTTCAGGCTCAGGGGATGCAGCGGCGCGTGTGCAGCGTGGCGGATCCACATCAGCGAACCGGCAGTGGCGAGGAGTCCTCCGAGCAGCGCAAGATAGACCCCGGTGCCGGTGCCCGGAGAGGTCCCGCTCACCGGGGAAGCCAACAAGTAGCAGACCATCATCACGAGCAACCCCAGCGAACTGATCAGCGCCCCGTCGGTGGTGAAGAACCTGGGCCCACGGCCGGGAGCGACGAACGTAGTTGCCACTGCCGCCACGATCATCAACCCGAGCGCCACGCTCAGGTAACCGAACCAAGAGCCTCCTGAAGCTGCCAGACCGCTGAAGGACTCGCCCGCGATGCTCTCATCGGAACGGCGACCGTGTGCGCTGATGAAGCCACCATCGGTAGTCCAAGTGAGGAACACCGAGACGATGGCCAAGACGCCACCGACGGCGGACACAAGCATCCAAGGGCGTTCCTTCTCGCTCACCTCGGCGAACGACTCCTCAACGTCGGCATTGTCGGACGGGTCTGCGGTTGCGTCGGCGCTCTCATCGTCTAGAAGCGCTTCGGGGTCCCGGCGATGTGCCCACGCCAAACGAATTCTTCTGAGCAGGCTCCCCTTGTCGCTGGCCTCAGTCTGTGAGATTCGGTCCAAGACGACGGCGACTAGGAAGAAGGCCAGACCGGCGGACGCCCCGAGGCCCACATCCTGGCGGGACAGGGCATTGAACAGCAGTCGTCCGAGACCGCCGGCGCCCATGATGGCCGCGATCCCCAACATTGAGATGGCTAGCAGCAGCGTTTGGTTGATTCCGGTCATGATGGCCGGACGGGCAAGCGGAATCTGCACGTCGAACAAGACACGCCACTCGGGCGCGCCATAGGCCCTGCTCGCCTCCACCACGTCCGCGGGAACCTGACGGACACCCAGGTTGGTCAACCGGATCAGCGGCGGAAGCGCGAACACCATCGTGACCATCGTCGCGCTCACCGTGCCGATTCCCCAGAAGTAGATGAACGGGAGCATGTACACGAACGAATGCACAACCTGCATAGCGTCAAGCACTGGCCGTACCACCTGCCAGAAGGAGTCGACGCGTCCGCATGCGACTCCAAGCGGAATTCCGATTATCACACACAAGACCACCGCGACGCCAATGAAACCGATGGTTCGGGCGGTCTCCAGCCAAAAGGCATTGCCGAGAAGCCCGCATACTGAGAGGCTGACCGCGGCGAACAGGCCAACCTTCACGTTGCGGATCAGTGTGCCGATCACAAAGAAGAAGAGGACGACCCAGACCCACGAGATCGGCTCAAGGATTGCTTCAACGAGGATGTCGTTGAGGAACGCGAACGGCCATTCGATGATTGCAAGCAGCCATTCCAAGTTGACAACGATCCAGTCGACGGCCTGGTCGACCCATTTGCCGAAGGGGATGCGAAAATCCTCGAGCACCCGGTTGTCGGTCAGGTCGTGGGTGACGGACACCCCAGCATCGTTGGAGGCTTGCGCTAGAACAGTCATTACATGAACACCTCTCTCTCGAACTGGTCTATCAGGTGCTCGACCCGACCCATCTCTTCCATGATGTGACGCGGGTCGAGATTTCCGACTAGTACCCCGGACTCGTCGCAGACCGCGATCGGCAATCCCCGTCCGGCGTATGCGTAGACCGTGTTGAGGCAGTCGGTGGGTGCACAGCGCTCGAAGTCGGTTCGCAACGCGGACTTCAGGTCGGTGGAGCCCATGCTCGCGGCTCGCACACCGTCCTCAATGGTGAACAGGTGCGTCGGAGCACCGTTTGAGTCGAGGACGAAGGCCCCTGAGCGCTCGGCCGACCGATCCAGAGCGTCCTTGAGAGGGGTGTCACGACTCAAGGGTGCCGGTTCCTGCATGACTTCGTGCACCTGGATCACTCGGCCCTGGTC
Organism: Acidimicrobiia bacterium; assembly: GCA_024421085.1. Lineage (GTDB taxonomy): Bacteria > Actinomycetota > Acidimicrobiia > Acidimicrobiales > Aldehydirespiratoraceae > VXYK01. Next base: position 22,286 of record JAHQYN010000032.1, on the reverse strand, counting down.
CACGTCTTGCACGAACTCGGCCACGTAGCCGGTGGCGGGCTGCGTGAGGATCTCCTCGGGTGTGCCGATCTGGACCACGGCTCCGTCCTTCATGATGCAGACCCGGTCGCCGATGCGGAGCGCCTCGTTGAGATCGTGAGTGATGAACAGGATCGTCTTGTGCAACTCCCCTTGGATCTCCATCATCTCGTCCTGCATCTGGCGGCGGATGAGCGGGTCGAGCGCACTGAAGGCTTCGTCCATCAACAAGATGTCGGGGTCCGACGCCAGCGCCCGCGCCAAGCCGACCCGCTGCTGCATCCCGCCTGAGAGTTCGGAGGGAAAGCTCTGGGCATAGGTGTCGAGCCCGACAAGGGCGAGCGACCTCATCGCCGCGTCTTCGCGTGCTTGCCTGGCGACTCCCTGAACCTTCAGTCCGTAGCTCACGTTGTCGATCACCTTGCGGTGGGGGAACAGCGCGAAGTGCTGAAAAACCATGCCCATGTACTGGCGGCGGAAGGCCTGCAGACTGGTGCCCTCAAGCTGTTGCACGTCCGTGCCGTCGACGTTGACTGCGCCATGGGTGATGTCGAACAGCTTGTTGACGGTGCGGATGGCGGTGGACTTGCCTGACCCCGAGAGGCCCATCACCACGAAGATCTCGCCCTTCTTGACTGAGAACGACACGTTGTTCAGCCCGAGCACATGGCCGGTCATCGCTTGGAGCCGGTTCTTGCCCATCCCTGATCTGGCCAAGTCGAACGCTCGGCCCCGCGGTTGCGGACCGAACAATTTGTAGACCTCATCCAAGACGATGATCTCTTCACCCATCTCTACCATTCGAAAGCCTCCCGGCAGCGGACGACACGGTACCTTAGCGCACTCAGCGCCCCCGCGCAGATCTGCTCCCGTTTCGCCCCGTCACCAGCCAAAAGAGAGAGCCTGCGCGTAAACGTGGGGGGCGGGTTGGTGTGCCGGGGCGGCTTCCCCCGCTTCATCACCTTGGACCCAGCCGATGCTGGCGACCGGATGGGCGACTACCTCCAGGACATCGCGATGCTTGACATGAATGGCGGCCAGGCGTCTCACGATCCGCGCAAGATGCTGGCACTGATCTCGTCGCTGGCCCGCAACGAGGGCACCGCGGCCTCGGCCCGAACGCTCACCGCCGACACCGCCGGAGCGGGTGGACCGGCCGACCGCGACACCGTTCGCAGATACCTCGACCGCCTTGAGGAATCGTTCGTGCTCGAACTGCTGCTGGCATGGTCCACACACTTGCACAGCAGCGCCACGTTGCGCTCCACGCCGAAACGCTACTTCACCGACCCGGCCCTGCCCGCGGCCGCCCTGCGAGCTACACCCCAGGGGCTGCTCGCAGACCTGCCCACGCTCGGACTGCTGTTCAAGTCGCTCGTGATACGAGACCTGCGCGTCTATTCCCAAGCGGAGAGAGCCGAAGTCCGCTACTACCTCGACAGCAAGAACTTGGAAGCCGACGCCAACATCTAATTTCCCGTTCTGGCGGTGCCATGCATCGGTTTCCGACGCATGGCACCGCCAGAACGGGGTGGCGAGCGCCGGGATACGGGTTACGCATATCGTGTCCGGCGCGGGGGTGGGGGCATAGAATGCGCTGATGCGGGATCGCTACGACTACGTGATTGTGGGCGGGGGGTCGGCGGGCTGTGCGATGGCGAACCGTCTGTCGGCGGACCCGGCGGTCTCGGTGCTGGTGCTCGAGGCCGGCCGGCGTGACTGGCGCTTCGACGTGTTCATCCACATGCCCGCAGCGTTGTCGTTCGGCATCGGCAACCGCTTCTACGACTGGATGTACGAGTCGGAGCCCGAGCCGGAGATGGGTCAGCGGCGCGTCTACCATGCCCGGGGGAAGGTGCTCGGCGGTTCTTCGAGCATCAACGGAATGATCTTCCAGCGGGGCAATCCACTCGACTTCGAGCGCTGGGCGAGCGATCCGGGGATGGCGTCATGGGACTACGCCCACTGCCTTCCCTACTTCAAGCGTATGGAGAACTGCCTCGCCGCACAGGACGGGCCGGAATACAGGGGTGAACAGGGTCCGCTGGTCCTGGAACGTGGGCCGGCAACCAACCCCCTGTTCGAGGCCTTCCTCGAGGCCACCGTGCAGGCCGGCCATCCCCGCACCACCGATGTCAACGGTGAACGCCAGGAAGGGTTCAACGCCTTCGACCGCAACGTCTGCCGCGGCCGCCGCCTGAGTGCCGCACGGGCCTACCTGCATCCCGTGCTGTCGCGCAAGAACCTGCATCTGGCAACCAAAGCCTTCGTCACCAAGGTCCGTTTCGACGGCAACCGTGCAACCGGAGTCGAACTGGAGCACCGGGGCCGAGCCCGCTCGGTGGCAGCGGGCGAAGTCATCCTGTGCGGCGGCGCCATCAATTCGCCACAACTCCTGCAACTCTCCGGAGTCGGGCCTGCGGCACTGCTCGAACAGCACGGCATCGAAGTGGTTGCCGATCTGGCCGGCGTGGGGCAGAACCTCCAGGACCATCTCGAGGTGTACATCCAGTACTCCTGCAACGAGCCGGTCTCGCTGCAGCCCAATCTGGCCATGTGGAGACGACCGTGGATCGGCTTTCAGTGGCTGTTCCGCAGAGGCCCGGGGTCGTCCAACCATTTTGAGGCGGGCGGGTTCATCCGCAGTAACGACGATGTCGAGTACCCGAACCTGATGTTCCACTTCCTGCCCATCGCCATCCGCTACGACGGCACCACCCCCGAGGGCGGCCACGGCTATCAGGTGCATGTCGGTCCCATGTACTCCGATTCACGGGGGTCCGTGGAGATCCGCAGCAGCGACCCGAAGACCAAGCCGGCGCTGCGCTTCAACTACCTGTCCACCGATCAGGACCGCCGGGAGTGGGTCGAGGCGGTGCGCCACGCCCGCCGCCTGTTGAACCAGCCTGCGCTGGAGCGGTTCAACGGAGGCGAGATCTCCCCGGGCCCCGAAGTCGAGAGCGACGAGCAGATCCTCGACTGGGTGCGCCGCGATGCCGAGACCGCCCTGCACCCGTCATGCACAGCCAAGATGGGAGTCGGCGACGATGCCGTGCTCGACCCGGCGACCATGCGAGTCTACGGCACCGACGGGCTGCGGGTTGTCGACGCCTCGTCGATGCCCTATCTGACCAACGGCAACATCTATGCTCCCGTCATGATGCTCGCGGAGAAGGCCGCTGACCTGGTTTTCGGCAATCAACCCCTGGCGCCTGAGCACCCCGAGTTCTATTCGCACCGCAACGCTGAGGACCGCACCGGCAGCCCCAGCAGCCCCAGCAGTCCCAGCGCAGAGCAAGCCCAAACAGAGAACGCCCCGCAATGATCGAACCGGAGTTCCTGAAGTTCGACACGCTCAGCCTCCACGCCGGCCAGCAGCCAGACCCGAGCACCGGTGCCAGGGCCGTGCCGATCTACATGACCACCTCCTATGTCTTCGACGACAGCGACCACGCGGCGGGACTGTTCAACCTGGAGATACCGGGACATCTCTACTCTCGGCTCACCAACCCCACCGTTGCGGTGCTCGAGGAGCGGATCGCCGCGCTGGAAGGCGGCGTCGGGGCGGTCTGCACTGCCAGCGGCCAGGCCGCCTTCCATCTCGCGGTGGTCACCCTCATGGGACAGGGAGGCCATATCGTCGCCAGCCGCAACATCTACGGCGGTACCCACCAGATGCTCAACGTGACGCTGCCCCGGTTCGGGATAACTGCCACGTTCGTCGACCCACGAGAACCCGAGCAGTTCGAAGCTGCGATCACCGACGACACCCGGCTCGTGTTCGCCGAGACGCTCGGCAACCCCGGCATCGAAGTGCTCGACATCGCCGCTGTCGCCGAGGCAGCCCACAACGCCGGACTGCCACTGATGGTCGACTCGACCTTCTCCACGCCCTATTTGATCCGGCCGATAGAGCACGGCGCAGACATCGTGATGCACTCGGTCACCAAGTTCCTTGGCGGTCACGGGGTGGCGCTCGGAGGAGTCCTGGTCGACGGCGGACGCTTCGATTGGGAGGCCTCGGGCCGTTTCGACACCATGACCGAGCCCTATGTCGGATATCACGGGATCTCCTTTGCTGATGAGTTCGGTCCGGGCGCGTTCATTACCCGCGCCCGAGCCGAGGGCCTGCGTGACTTCGGCGCGGCGATGAGCCCGGCCAACGCCTTCCAGTTGCTTCAGGGCATTGAGACTCTGCCGTTGCGGATGCGCAAGCACGTCAGCAACGCCGAGGCCGTTACCGAGATGCTGGTCGGCCATGATGCGGTCGGGTGGGTCAAGTATCCGAGCGCGCCCACCCACCCTGATCGGGAACTGGCCCAGCGGCTGTATCCGCAAGGCGCCGGCGCGATCTTGAGCTTCGGGATCAAGGGCGGCCGTGAGGCGGGCCGCAAGTTCATCGAGTCGGTGAAGCTCGCCTCGCATCTGGCGAACGTGGGCGACGCCAAGACCCTGGTCCTTCATCCTGCGAGCACAACCCACCAGCAGATGTCTGCGCAGGACCTGCTCGACGCGGGTGTGAGCGAAGACCTGATCCGGGTGTCTGTGGGGATCGAGGACCCTCGCGACATCATCGACGACCTGGCCCGGGCCCTTCGGGCCTCGCAGCGCTAGGCGAGGGCGGGGGCGGTCTCAGCACGATGCAGGTCCAGCACGACGGTCGCACCGTGCGATACGCCGACGGAGGCAACGCAGGCGACCCCGACGACCCTGGCGTGGTGCTGATCCACGGTTCGGGAATGAACCGGACGGCCTGGCAGCTGCAGACCCGCTTCCTGGCCCATCACGGTTACCGGGTGGCGGCGCTTGACCTTCCTGGACACGGAGGCAGTGACGGTCCGCCGCTCGCCAGCGTCGAGGCGATGGGTGACTGGGTCGCGGGGATGGTCGATGCCCTGGGATTCGGGTCGGCGCATCTTGTTGGTCACTCGATGGGCACCTACGTTGCTTTGGAGACGGCCAAACGCCATCGGCAAGCGGTGCGTTCGCTGGTGTTGTTGGGCACCGCCGCGGCGATGCCGGTTCATCCCGAACTCCTCAACTCGGCCATGAACAACCTCAGCCATGCCGGCGGCCTGATGACTTCATGGGGGTACAGCAGCCGGGCCCACGTCGGTCACCATGCCTGTCCGGGGTTCTGGATGCTCGGCGGGTCGCGGGCGCTGATCGAGGTGTCTCCAAGCGGCGCGCTCGGCACCGACATGGCCGCGTGCGCGAGCTATGGGGGTGCGGTTGATGCCGCGGCGTCTGTCACCTGTGGTGTCTCGGTCATTCTGGGAAGCGAAGACAAGATGACACCGGTGCGCTCCGCACAGAAGTTGTTGGCAGCGTTCGACTCGGCGGCGGGAAACGTGCCTGCGGTGAATGTGACGGTGCTCGACGGGGTCGGCCACATGATCCAGTTCGAGGACCCCGACCGTGTCCGAGCCGGTATCGCCGAAGCGCTGCGCCGCGCGGACCGCTCAATCGCTGCTGACCGCGGCGACCGATGACGCCTTGAGCATTCGTGCCGGAATCCAGCCGCGCACCGAGTTGATCAACCAGACCGAATCGGCCCGGTCAAGGTCCGCCATCGTCACGGTTGCCTCGCCGATCCGGCGGTTCGCCAACAGCTCCGCTCGCAAGGTCCCCGGCAACAGGCCGCTGGATTCCGCTGGCGTGATCGCAACGCCGTCAATTTCCAGGACCAGGTTGGCGACCGTGGTCTCGGTCAGTTCCCCCCGTTCGTTCCACAACAACACATCGTCGGCGTCGGGGTGACGGGCGAGGGCCTCGTCGTAGCGGTCGCGCCGGGTCGTCTTGAAGCGAAGGAACTCGTCTTCGCTCGACACCGGCAGGGTGTCTACAGCGATGTTCCAGACGGGGTTGGCCGCTGGCGGTGACATCTCCTGCACCTGCACTTCGATGGCACCGTCGGCTGAGACGAGGACGCGTACCCGCTGGGTCGTGTCGGCACGTATCGCGTCGAGTCGGCGCCGGACCTCACCCGGGTCCATGTCGAAACCGAAATGCTCGGCGCAAGCGGTCAACCGCCGGAGGTGACGATCTAGCAGGATCGGACCTGCGCCGGGCTCCCACGCCAAGGTCTCGAGCAGCCGCAGGGGTCGGGTCGCGCGGTGCAGAACCCGCGCCTTGTCGTGTGCTTCGTGCCACTCCTGTGTGGGAACCGAGTCCCAGACGATGCCTCCACCGACACCGTAGACGGCGCGCCCGACCCGTTGATCGATCCAGGCTGTTCGAATGGCGATGTTGAACTCGGCATCGCCGCCCGGTTCGACCACACCGACTGAACCGGTGTAGATGCCGCGCGGCTCGGCTTCGAGGTCGGCGATCACCGCGCTGGCAGCGACTTTGGGAGCGCCGGTGATCGAAGCCCCCGGGAATGTCGCCTCCAGCAGCTCCCGCAGGGTGGCACCGGTCTCTGCGGTCACTGTCGAGGTCAGCTGATGCACGGTCGGGTAGCTCTCCACGGTGTGCAGCTTCGCGACTTGGACACTGCCGATCTCGGCGACCCGTCCGAGATCGTTGCGGGCCATGTCGACGATCATGGTGTTCTCGGCGCGGTCCTTGTGGCTGCGGACTAGCTCATTGGCGAGTTGACGGTCGATCTTCGGGTCGGGGTGGCGGGGTCGCGTCCCCTTCATCGGGCGGGTCGCCACGCTAGTGCCGCGGCGTGAAATGAGCTGTTCAGGCGAGGCGGAGCAGACAGCCGCATCGCCGAAGTCGAGAAAGGCGAGATGGTCGGCTCGTTGCGCCCTGCACAGGGCCGCGAACAACCCTTCGGGATCACCTGAGAAGTCACTGTGAAGCCTCAGCGTGCAGTTGACCTGGTAGGTCTCGCCCGCGGCGATCAGTTCACGGATCGACTCCACAGCGGCTTCGAAACCACACTGGTCGGTGTCGGCTGTCCATGCTGTGGTGGAGAAGGCACGGCCGGCGGGTCCTCTCGACGGTCGGGGTTCCTCGAAAGCCGCGAATGCTGCCAAGGGCACGGTCCGGTCACGGAGACTGCACAGCGCTTCGTCGAAGGCCGGCGCCGCGTCGTAGCTCAGGAACCCGACGAGCCAGAGCCCCCGCTTCGCCGCCGCCTCCACCGCATCGATGGCCGGGCCGACGTCACTCAGCCTGTCGGCAGCGAAATGAGCGACCGGGTCGCGGAACTCCAGCCATCTGCGCCCCTGATCCGAATCGTGTCGCACCAGCGCGCGCCGCAGCACGATCGTCTCCGAAGCGTTGTCGGCAGAGTGCATAGAACTGTCGCTCAAAGAATGGTCCGACATACCGCCTGAAAGTATGCCAACAACAAGGCGGGTGTGCTGCGGCAGTGGGTACGCTCGGCGGTGGTGAGGAGCGGCTCGTGCCTTTGACCCGATACGCGCGTATAGAGGAGTCGCCTTACTTGCGGCGCGCCCTCGACCATGCCGACCTGGACTCGTCTGCGTTGGCGGTCTACAACCACATGTACCACCTGCTCCACTACGGCGATCCCGTGGCTGAGTACTGGGCGCTCGTTGACGGAGTGACCCTGTGGGACGTGGCGTATCAACGCCAGGTTGAGATCCGTGGTCCCGACGCCATGGCGTTCACCCAGCTGCTGGTGCCGCGGGACCTGTCGAGCCATGAGGTCGGCCAGTGCAAGTACGCTTTCATGACCAACCCAAACGGCGGAATAATCTGCGATCCGGTCATTCTTCGGCTCGACGAGGACCGGTTCTGGCTCAGCGCCGCCGACGCCGACGTGCATCTCTGGTGCCAGGGTCTGCTGCACAAAGCGGACTTCGACGTTGAGGTCACGGTGCCCGACGTGGCCCCGGTGCAGATTCAGGGTCCCCAGGCGAGCGCGGTCATGGCCGACCTGTTCGGCGACGAGATCCTCGACCTCGGCTACTACCGCCTGGTCCAGACTCGCCACGGTGCCCTCGACTTGGTGGTCTCGCGCACCGGCTGGGGAGGGTTGTCGGGCTACGAGGTGTATGTCTGCGGTGCCCGCAGCGACGGCAACGCGGCGGCCGAGCAGTGGTGGGACACCGTCATGCGTGCCGGAGAGCGCCATGAGATCATGGCCGCCGCCCCCAACCATGTGCGCCGGATCGAAGCCGGGATGCTGGCGTTCGGGTGCGACATCGACGACGGCACCAACCCGTTCGAAGTCTCCAACGGCTACGACTGGATGGTCGATCTGGAACAGCCCGACGATTTCGTCGGCAAGGACGCCCTGCGTCGCATCCGCGATGAAGGCCCGACGCGGTGCCTGGTCGGTGTCGACATCAGCGGCCCCGACCTTGGAACGTTCACCGACGGTGCGATGCCGCGCGTGCTCGCGGTCAATGTCGGTGACGTCGCAGTGGGGGAGCTCACGTCCGCCTGCTATTCGCCGCGGCTTCGCAAGAACATCGGGTATGCCATGGTCGGAATCGACCATGGCACGTTGGGACAGGAGTTCGTGGTGAACCATCTGGTACATGGCTGCCTCGACGCCGTGGCAGTCAAGAAACCCCACGCCAAATGACCGGCCCCTCCCCATCCGACGATTCGGGCAGGGCCGGCGATACGGGCACGGCTGGCGATACGGGCACGGCCGACGATACGGGCACGGCTGGCGATACGGGCAGGGCCGACGATACGGGCCGTACCGGCGATACGGGTAGGGCCGGCGATACGGGCACGGGCGACGATACGGGCCGTACCGGCGATACGGGCACGGGCGACGATACGGGCACGGCCGACGGAACGGGCACGGGCGGCGATACGGGCAGGGCTGGCGATACGGGCACGGCTGGCGATACGGGCACGGGCGACGAAGCGGGGATCGAGGGTGGTCCGTTCATCTCGGTCAACCCGGTGGTGGCTGCCCGCGGCCTGCTGCTCGGGATCGCCCTGTTGATGGCCGGCAACGGCCTGCAACGGTCGCTGCTGGGGGTCCGTTCTGAATCCGAGGGCTTCAGCGTGACTGCCATCGGTGTGGTGATGGCCTCTTATTTTGCCGGCTTCTTCCTCGGTGGCCTTTACGTTCAGCGGCTCATCATGCGAGTAGGCCACATCCGGGTGTTCGCGGCTCTGGCGTCGCTGGTCTCGGGTGCTGCGCTGGTGTACGTGCTGTTCATCTCGCCAGTGTCATGGGCGTTGATGATGTTCGTCACCGGGATGTGCATTTCCGGTCTGGTCGTGGTCGCCGAGTCGTGGCTCAACGACATGGCCACCAACGCCACCCGCGGCCGCCTCCTAGCGATGTACATGGTCGTGACGATGGGCGGGATGACTGTCGGCCAGTTCCTGCTCGAGACAGCAGACATCGGCGGGTTCAAGCTCTTCGTGCTTGCCTCGCTGCTGGTCTCGGCCTCGCTGATTCCGGTGACGTTGTCGGCCTCGAGCAACCCGCCGCTGGGTCTTCCCGAACCGTTGTCGGCCCGTGAACTGGCGCGTAACGTGCCGACGGGGGTGATCTCGGCGTTCTGGGTGGGGACCTCGGCGGGCGTGTTGATGGGGCTCGGCGCGGTCTACGCGGTGACAGTCGAGCTTCCCGCGTCGCGGATCTCGCTGTTCCTGGCGGCGCCGCTGCTCGGCTCGATCGTGATGCAGTGGCCGGTCGGTTGGCTATCGGACCGGGTCGGCCGTCGTCCGGTCATGTGGTGGGTCGCTGCTGCTGCCGCCGCCATCGGTGTTGTGTTGGCCCTGGTCGACCCGAAGTCCTGGCTGGTGATCGTGTTGATGTTCGGCCTCGGCGGGATGACCTTCTCGCTCTACTCGTTGACGATCGCGTACACCGCGGACTGGCTTCCCCAGTCACAGCTGACCGCGGCTTCGGCGTCGTTGGTGCGGATCAACGGGGTGGGGGCGGTGTTCGGCCCGCTCATCGTGGCCCCGGCCATGGGCTATGCCTCTGCTCAGGCCTACTATTGGGCGTTGGTCGTGACCCATGGTCTGATCGCGGCCTACATCGGTTGGCGTGTCGCGTTCCGCAATCCGGTGCCCAAGGAACTGCAGAGGGTGTTCGTCGTCTACCCGGCCCGGGCCTCCGCGGTGGCCTCCAACCTGATCGGCCGCCGCCGCCGCGTCCACGATCCTCGGTAGCCGAGCCGTTTAGGCCGTTCTGGCGGTGCCATGCGTCGGTTTCCGACGCATGGCACCGCCAGAACGGGGGTTGGGTCATGTGTGTGGTTGTCGGTGAGTGTCACAGTCGGCGCAGAGGATGGGGGCATGTCCAAACTTGAAACCGACCGAATCATCAATTCCTTGGCCGAAGGTCAACTCGGGCTTGTGAGCCGTCGACAGCTTCGCGAGCGTCTGACCTCTGGAGTTATCAGACGACGAATCGACGGGGGGAGCCTCGTGCCGATGTCGGCACGGGTCTTGCGGGCGGCATCGACCACGTTGACTCCCGAAGTACGGGTAATGGCAGGAGTGCTCGATGTTGGTGACGATGCCGTCGCGTCGCACACGACCGCGGCAGCCTTGACAGGGTTCCCCGGGTTTGTTCTTGAGCCGATACATGTCACCGGGGTCCGACCACGGGTACGTCACGCTGAGGACTACTTGTCGACCTCCCATCAACCTCGGCGCCTAGCCAAGGCTCACCTCTCCGAGGTTCGCGGCATTCCGGTGACCACTCCAACAAGGACGCTCTTTGATCTGGCCAACGACAAGAAGATCCACCCGCGGCGATTGGAACGTGCGCTTGACAACGCTTGGGCAAGTGGTGTCGTGAGCTATGCAAGTCTTCGACGGGTACTTGGCGATGTGGCCTGCCGTGGGCGTACTGGAGTGGTTCTGATGCGCCAACTGATTGAAGATCGAGGCCCAGACCACTGCCCACCTGGATCCGGGCTCGAAAGCAGATTTCAGGAACTTGCACGTAAAGGTGGGTTCGGAAGTTTCGTCCGGCAGGTTGACCTTGGCGCAGAGGAAGGCTGGATTGGACGTGTCGACTTCCTCGACCGTGACAACGGACTTGTGGTCGAGGTCGACTCGCGCCGGTTTCACACATCGAAGAGCGACAGGAGTCGAGATGAGAGACGCCACTCCGCGTTGAGAGCAGCGGGTTGGCGAGTTGTGAGCGTCACCGACCACGACCTTTTTCATGATCCGACTGCTGTGATAAATCGTCTCAAAGGTCGTACGTCGATCCGCTAATCGGCGTTCTGGCGGTGCCATGCGTCGGAAACCGACGCATGGCACCGCCAGAACGGGGTTGGGGTGGGGGGTCAGTAGGAGGCGTCGGGCGTTTCTGACTTGCGTCGGGCGATGTAGTCGCGCAGTTCGGCGTCGATGGCGTCGTCGAGCGGTGGGGCCTCGTATTGCGCCAACATCTGCTTCCACTGCGTGTTGGCCCGTTGCGCGGCGCTGAGGCTGCCCTCGGCCTCCCATTGCTCGAAGCTGTTGTTGTCGGCGATCGATGAGCGGTAGAAGGCGGTCTCGAAATTGGCCAGCGTGTGGGCATTGCCGAGGAAGTGATCACCGTGGGGGTTGGTCTGGAAGGCGTCCATCGCCTGACCGTTCTCCGACATGTCGATGCCCCGGGCGTACACGCCCATCATCCCGAGCTGGTCGGCGTCCAGTATCAGTTTCTCGTAGCCGAGCGTGAGCCCTCCCTCGAGCCAGCCCGCGGCGTGCAGCACGAAGTTCACGCCAGCTTCAACCGTCGGCAGGATGGTGGAGGCGGACTCGTAGGCCGCTTGCGCGTCGGGCGCCTTCGACGACGTGAAACAGCCGCCGGAGCGGAACGGCACGCCGACGCGCCGAGCCAACGCAGCCATCACGTTGATCGCCTGGCCAGCTTCGGGCGTGCCGAAAGTCGGTGCACCGGTCGCCATCGACATCGACGAGGCGAACGTGCCGAAGATCACCGGCGCGCCGGGACGCACAAGCTGGTAGTAGGCCATTCCCGAGAGAGCCTCAGCCAGCGCCTGGGTGCACAGCGCGGCGACCGTCACCGGCGACATCGCTCCGGCGAGGATGAACGGCGAGATGATTGCCGCCTGGTTGGCCCGGGCGTACTCGGTGGCCGCCCCGAGCATCGTGGAGTCCCAGCGGAGCGGCGAGGAGGCGTTGATCAGCGATGTCATCACGGTCCGGTCGTTGAGATCGCCGCCGAAAGCAATACGCGACAACTCAATGGAGTCGGCCGCCCGTTCGGCTGCGGTGACCGAACCCATGTAGGGCTTGTCGCTGTAGGCGATGTGGGAATACACCATGTCGAGGTGCCGTTTGTTGACCGGGACATCCACCGGTTCGCAGACCGTGCCGCCGGAATGATGCAGGTGGGGGAGCAGATACGTGAGCTTGACCGCGTTCTGGAAGTCGGTGAGCGTTGCGTAGCGTCGACCGTTGTCGAGGTCGGTCACGAACGGCGAACCGTAGTTGGGAGCGAAGACGGTGGTGTCAGCACCGATCTTGACGCTCCGCTGCGGGTTTCGGGCGTGCTGGGTGTACACCGCCGGAGCGCTGCGCGTCACAATCTCGCGGCACATGCCGCGGGGGAACCGGACCAGGTCGCCGTCGATGTCGGCGCCGGCATCGCGCCACAGTTCGATGGCCGACGGGAACTCCTGGAAGGCGACTCCGACCTCGGCCAGGATCGTCTCGGCGTTCGCTTCGATCTGAGCCAGACCCTCCTCGTCGAGCATCTCGACTGGGGGCAGTTTCCGCTCAAGGTATGCCACGGTCTCGGCGGTTGTGGCGGCGCGGGCCGCTTGACGGCTGGCGCGACCGCCGCCGCGGCGCCCCCGCCTCGAGCCGTCGCCGGGTTGAGAAGTGGTGCTTGGTCGGGTGTCGGTCATGTTGCCTCCGTGGGGTGAGTCTCGGCTGCAAGCGTGCGTCGCCGACGTTTACGATGTCCCGCAGCGACAGAAGGTTGGCGTTGAGGAAGGTCTACGACCTTGGACAACTTGACCGGTGGCGCAGACTGGTGGGGGAAGGCCATCGCCGCGACGAACAGTTCTTGAAAGCGGGGTTCAGTTGCGGTCTCGATCTTCTCGATGCGGCTGACGGTTTGAGCGATCTCGCGGCGTTGCGCTGCCGACAGCAGCATACGCACTGCGCCGGCGCCTGAGGCGTTGCCGACAGCTTTCACTGCGCTTGGTTCACAGTCGGGAACCAGGCCCAGGACGAGCGCATACAGAGGGTCGATGTGGGCGCCGAAGGCGCCCGCAAGCCGGACGTCTGCGACCTCGGCTACTCCGGCGTGTTCCATCAACAGGTCGATCCCGGCGCGCAGCGCAGCCCCGGCCAGCTGGATCTGGCGCACATCGTTCTGGGTGATGAACAGCGGCGCGGGCCCTGAGCGGATCACATAACGGAAGGTGCGCCCCTCTGGCTCGACGTATGGTGTGCGCATCGCCAACGACGCGCCGATCACGCCGTTGCTGTCGCAGACACCTGCCAAGAACATCTCGCCGATGACCTCGATGATCGCCGATCCGCAGAGACCCGCAATGTCGAGATGTGCGACGTCTTGCGCGAAACCGGGATCGTCGCTCCAGAGATCAGAGCCGATCACCTTGTAACGGGCCGCGAACGTCTCGCGGTCGATGCGCACCCGCTCAATTGCTCCGGCCGTGGCTCGCATCCCGCACGAGATTTGGGCGCCCTCGAACGCGGGCCCGGTGGGAGAGGAAGCCGCATAGGTCTTCGTCGCTGTCCCCAGCACGATCTCGGCGTTGGTGCCGACATCGACCATGAGTTGCGGCGCGGTGCTGCGATGAGTCCCCTCGTTGAGCACCGCGGCCGAGGCGTCGGCACCGACATGGCCAGCGATGCAGGGGCCGACATGGGCCCGCGCGAAACGCAGCGACAGCCCGAGCTCGTCGGCTCTCATGTCAACGGGTGCGCTGACGGCGAGCGTGAACGGGGCAGCGCCGAGCGGGGTCGGGTCGATCCCCAACAGCAGGTGGTGCATGACCGGGTTGCCGACCACGACCAGGTCGTGGATCCGGGTCCGCAACTCCCCGCCCGGTTCGCTGAACTCGTCGGCCAGGTCGTCGATCAGCCCGTCGAGCGCCTCCCGAACCACCGATGTCAGCTCCTGTTCGCCGCCCGGGTTCATCATCACGTAGCTGACTCGGCTCATGAGGTCTTCGCCGAAGCGGATCTGCGGGTTCATGGTCCCGGCATGGGCAACCACATCACCGGAGGCGAGGTCCACCAGATAACCGGCGATCGTCGTGCTTCCGACGTCGATGGCGACGCCGTAGACCGCCTCGTCGAACCCCGCTCGCACGGCCAGCACCGTGCCGTCGCAGTGCACGATTGCGGTGATTGCGCGCTCGCCGTCGCTGACCGCTGGCCCGAGATCACCGAGCACCCGGGCATCGACTGTGGCCCCGGCGATTCCCCAGTCAGACTCGAGTGAGTCGGCGAGCAGGTCGCTCAAGGCTCGTTCGTCGCCGAGCACCTGCGCGGGCACTTCGACATAGCGCGCGGTTATCATCGGGTCGACAGTCAGCCCCTCGAGGTTGATCTTCTTGCGGACCACCGGTCTATGCACCGCACTGTCGGTCGGCACGTCGATCACCACGCCCGACCGCACGATTGCCTGACATCCCAGGCGGTTACCCGACGTGATCGCGCGGCGCCCCCTGTAGTCGTCCTCGCTCTGGGTCCAAGCGTTGAGGGACTGTGCGCTGGAGCTGATGTTCCACTTGGCGAACTCGCCGAACGAGGGGCTGACTTGGCACCGCCCGCAGAGTCCGCGGCCCCCGCAAGTGGAGTCGAGGTCGATCCCGCCAGAGCGGGCGGCGTCGAGCACCGTGGTTCCCACGGGCACGGTCACCCGCCTCCCCGAGGGCATGAAGATCACCGCGGCGTCGGCGCCTGAAGATGCGGGCTCCGCGGGCATTGCAGATTCAGGCGACCCTTCGACGGTTGGTGCGCCGCCGAGGGCGTCCCTCTCCTTCGGCTACCGGGGCCCGGTACTCGCGGATCCATGCTGCACAGTCGCGGTCGTGGCCCGCGAGCACGTCGGCTGCCATAACCGCTGTCTTCACTTCGGGATGCATCGGGTTCATGATCGCTGAACTCATGCCCGCGCCGATACCCATAGCCAGAAACGTGCCGGTGATCGAGTGGCGGTTGGGCAGACCGAAACTGACGTTGGATGCGCCGCAGGTGGTGTTGACCCTCAACTCGTCGCGTAGGCGACGGACTAGGGCGAAGACCTGCCTGCCGGCGGTGCCCATGGCTCCGATGGGCATGACCAGCGGGTCGACGACCACATCGGAAGCGGGAATGCCGAAGTCGGCGGCTGCATGCACGATCTTGCGGGCCACCTCGAACCGCACATCGGGGTCCTCGCTGATCCCGGTCTCGTCGTTGGAGATGGCGACCACTGCCGCACCTGCCTTGGCCACGAGCGGGAGCACCCGTTCCAGGACTTCGTCCTCTCCGGTCACGGAGTTGATCAGCGGTTTGCCCTGATAGACGGCTATCCCGGCCTCCAGCGCTTCGATGATCGACGAGTCGATCGCCAAGGGGACATCGGTGACCGACTGCACCAGTTTGATCGCCTGGCTCAGCAGCGCCGGTTCGTCGGCCAGCGGAATGCCGGCGTTGACATCGAGCATGTGGGCCCCGGCCTCGATCTGGGCGATGGCATCAGCCTCGACCCGGCTGAAGTCCCCGTTCTTCATTTCTTCGGCCAACAGCTTGCGGCCGGTGGGGTTGATGCGTTCACCAATCATCACGAAGGGCCGATCAAACCCGATTACCACTTCCTTGGTGGCGGAACTTATGACGGTTTCAGTCATGGTGCGGAGTCTCCTTGTCGCTGTGAGGTTCAAGACCACCGTTGGTGACCAGGGCCTCGAGCCGTTGCGGGCAGTATTCGCTGTGGATGCCTTCGGCCGCGGACTGCGCGGCGGTCAGGGCATCGCCGGATACGGTCGTGGTGACGCGACGCCACTGCTCGATGTATTTGTGGGTCTCGGTGAGCCCGGCTACATGCGCGGCCCGGTCGATGGCGTGCTGGAAGCGGGGGTGGAGCATGATCTTGGTGTCGTGCCCGTTGTTTGTGGTGGCGGTGATCTGGGCGGGAATGTCTCGCCAGTAGATGGTTGCGACTGCGGGGGTGCGGCTGCGTCGTCTGCTCATAGCACGGCCGTCTGTCTGCGGGCGAGGTCGAAGACCTGACTCTCGAGTTCTCCGTATCCGGTACTGAGCCGCTCAAAGGCGAGACCGATCCGGTCGGCGGCGGCGAGGGCCTTCTGGTCGAGCAGCGGATCGTCGGTCTGGGCCAGATAGACCAGCTTGGTGTAGTTGCCGAAGTACATGTCGCGCAGTTCGGGGTGGGCTGCGATTCCCAGTCCGCCCATGATGATGCGCTCGAAGTGCTTGACGAGATAGTCGGTGAGGTAGAACGCGGTCGGGTCGTTGTCGTTCATGGCGGCGAACCGCTCCTGACCGGCGAAGAACTGGTAGCAGTGGGCACCGGGCATCATCTCGATCTCGGTGCCGGATTCCCGGAACTCGTGGCAGATTTCGACGAGTTCGCCTCTGGTGCCGCAGTCTGCGTACCCGAGCAGGACCCGTTCGTATCTTCCTTTGCAGCGGTGCAGACGCTGGCGGACAGCCTCGCCGATTCTCTCTGGCCGGTTGTGAAGGGAAGCGGGCAGGCACTCGAGCGTGACGTTGTGGAGTTGATGGAGGCGGGAGACGTCGCGGATCTCGCGGGCCAGCGCGCCGCAGGCGAGTATCAGCACCTCGGGAGCACCGCACGCGGTGCCCCCAGGGTCTGTCGAGCCAGCGGGACGGGTCATGCTGCTCGGTGAGAGGCAACCAGCGACGAAGCGACTTCGGCTGCCACCGCGGCGTCGCGGCAGTAGGCGTCGGCACCGATGGCCTCGCCGAATTCTTCGTTGAGGGGCGCTCCGCCGACGATGATGATGTAGTCGTCGCGCAGGCCCTTCTCGATGAGCGTGTCGATCACGACCTTCATGTAAGGCATGGTGGTGGTGAGCAGGGCCGACATCCCCAGAATGTCGGGCTTGTGCTCCTCGAGGGCGGCGAGGAACTCGTCCACGTCGGTGTTGATGCCGAGGTCGAACACTTCGAATCCGGCACCTTCGAGCATCATTCCGACCAGGTTCTTGCCGATGTCGTGAATGTCGCCCTTGACTGTGCCGATGACGATGCTGCCGATGGGCTCGGCGCCCGTCTCGGCGAGCAGGGGTCGCAGGATCGACATGCCTGCCTTCATCGCCTTGGCGGCGAGCAGCACTTCGGGAACGAAGAGGATCCCGTCGCGGAAGTCGATCCCGACGATGCGCATCCCTTCGACTAAGGCGTCGTTGAGGACTTTGTCGGCGGGCCAGCCGCGGTCCAGCAGAATGCGGGTGCCTGCGTCGATCTCCTCGTCGAGCCCGTCGTAGAGGTCGTCGTGCATCTGAGCTGTCAAGTCCTCGTCGCTCAGCGCGCTCAGATCGATCTCATCATATTCTTCGCCGGGCGCAGCCGGAGCCGCGGAGGTTGAAGCGGCTTCGGAGGTGTTTTCGCCGGGCGCAGCCGGAGCCGCGGAGGTTGAAGCGGCTTCGGAGGTGTTTTCGCCGGGCGCAGCCGGAGCCGCGGAGGTTGAAGCGGCTTCGGAGGTTGAAGCGGCGGGGGGGTTGGGGTCGGTGGTCATTTGGACGGCTCCTAGAGGTGCGGCTGGGTCTCGGGCATCCACGGAACTGCTGTCCCGCATCGTGGAACTGTACCGTATCATGAAACGCGGGCATCTGAACTGTTTGTCGCAGGGCTTTCTGAACTGTTTGTTGCAGAGACCTGCGCGGGACCGGCGGCACTCGTCGAACGGTAGCCTGTGGGCCATGTCGAACCCTGAGACAACGCCGCCGCACCGCTACGACGCGCGCCTCGCTGACGACATCGAAACCCGCTGGCAGGCGCATTGGCGAGAGCAGGGCACATACCACTGCCCGAACCCCAGCGGAGCGCTGTCCGCCGATCCGTCGGGGCTCGCGGACCGGCCCAAGCTGTTCATCATGGACATGTTCCCGTACCCCTCAGGAGTCGGTCTTCACGTCGGACACCCGCTCGGGTTCATCGCAACCGACGTCTACGCCCGCTACAAACGGATGAGCGGGTTCAACGTCCTGCACACGATGGGGTTCGACGCCTTCGGCCTCCCCGCCGAGGAGCACGCCCGCCAAACCGGCGAGCACCCCCGGGCCAACACCGAGCGCAACATAGTCAACATGTCGCGCCAACTCGCCCGACTGGGGCTCGGCCATGACGAGCGACGCTCCTTCGCCACCACAGACCCCGACTATTACCGCTGGACGCAGTGGATCTTCCTGCAGCTCTTCGATGCCTGGTTCGACCCCGAAACAGGCCGTGCCCGCCCCATAGGCGAACTGATCGGCGAGTTCGACTCGGCGGTCCGCGTGCCGAAGGGGGGCGAGGACTGGGCGGCAACCGATCAGTCGGAGCGGCTCAAGATCCTGTCGCAGTACCGGCTCGCCTACGTGGACGAGGCGCCCGTCAACTGGTGTCCAGGACTCGGCACGGTGCTGTCCAACGAGGAGGTCACCGCCGAGGGCCTTTCCGAGCGGGGCAACTTCGCGGTCTTCCAACGGCCCTTGAAGCAGTGGATGCTGCGAATCACCGCGTATGCCGACCGGCTCCTCGAAGACCTCGACCTGCTCGACTGGAGCGACTCGATCAAGACGATGCAGCGAAACTGGATCGGACGCAGCCAGGGCGCATACATCGACTTCGGACCGATCCGAGTGTTCACCACCCGGCCCGACACGGTCTACGGCACGACGTTCATGGTTCTCGCGCCCGAGCATCCCCTGGTCGACGAACTGACTGCGGACGAGTGGCCCGCCGGGACCGACGAGCGGCTCAGCGGCGGCCACCCGACCCCTCGGGCGGCAGTCGCGGCATACCGCGAACGCGTCGCCGAGATGACCAGACTCGACCGACGCGACGACAGAGAGAAGACCGGCGCTTTCATCGGCACGACCTGCACGGTTCCGGTCAATGGGCGGGAGGTTCCGGTCTTCATCGCCGACTACGCCCTCATGGACTACGGCACGGGTGCCGTCATGGGTGTGCCGGGCGAGGATCAACGCGACTGGGAGTTCGCCGAGAAGTACGGGCTCGACATAATCCGCACGGTTCAACCGCCTGCTGACTATGTGGGCGGGGCCTACGCCGGCGACGGGCCGGCCATCAACAGCGGGTTCTTGAACGGAATGGAGAAAGCCGAAGCCATCGATGCGATCATCGAGTGGCTTGAGGATCAGGGGCTGGGAGAGGGCGCAGTCAGCTACAAGTTGCGGGACTGGCTGTTCAGCCGTCAGCGCTACTGGGGCGAACCCTTCCCGATAGTCTTTGGCGACGATGGCGCGGCCCGTGCCGTGCCCCTCGAAGACCTTCCCGTGCTGTTGCCCGATCTCATGGACTGGGCACCCCGGTCGCTGGACGAAGACTCTGAACCCGAACCTCCCCTGGGAAGGGTGACGCAATGGCGGGAGGTTGAGCTGGACCTCGGCGACGGCGAGGGCGCCAAGACGTACCGACGTGAACTCAACACCATGCCCAACTGGGCAGGTTCATGCTGGTACTACCTGCGGTATCTCGATCCAGGCAACGAACGGTGCATGGTCGATCCCGCAGTTGAGAAGTATTGGATGACCGATCCTGCCGGTGGCGTCGGCGGTGTCGACCTCTATGTGGGCGGTGTCGAGCATGCGGTGCTGCACCTTCTCTACGCCCGGTTCTGGCACAAGGTCCTCTACGACCTGGGTCATGTGTCGGGCCCTGAGCCGTTCAAGAGGCTCATCAACCAGGGCTACATCCAAGCCGCCGCCTATCAGGACGGCCGTGGTGCCTACGTGCCCGCGGAGGAGGTCGCTGGCACTCCCCGGACGGGTTTCACCCACGATGGGGTGGAGGTGACCCGTGCGTTCGGAAAGATGGGCAAGTCGTTGAAGAACGCGGTCACGCCCGACGACATGTATGAAGCCTACGGGGCCGACACGCTGAGGCTGTATGAGATGTCGATGGGCCCGATCGACCAGGACCGCCCCTGGGAGACCCGTTCGGTGGTCGGTTCGCACAGGTTGCTGCAGCGTGTCTGGCGCAACCTCGTCGATGAGGAGACGGGCGAACTGAGAGTGGTCGACGACGAAGTTGACGACGGGCTCCGGCGGCTGCTCCACAAGACGATCGACGGGGTCGGCACCGACATGGACGGCCTTCGTTTCAACACCGCGATCGCCAAGATCACCGAATTGAACAACGAGCTGACCAAGCGCGGTTCTGCGACTCCCCGAGAGGTCGCTGAAGCGATGGTGGCAATGTTGGCGCCGCTGGCGCCTCACGTCGGCGAGGAGCTCTGGCAGCGGCTCGGCGGTGCCGGCTCCGTCACTCGGGTGCCGTTCCCAGCCGCCGACCTTCGGCTGTTGGTCGAGGACATGATCGAGCTGCCTGTCCAGGTCAACGGGAGACTCCGCGCCAAGATCTTTGTGGCGGCCGATGCCGGCGAAACGACCGTGCTCGAGTTGGCCCTAGCTGAGCCCAACGTGTTGGCCCACCTCGACGGCAGGGAGCCGCGCAAGTCGATCCTGGTTCCCGGCCGCATGGTGAATTTCGTTGTCTGACCCCCCGGGCCCGAGCGGCCCGGCGAGCGCAGCGAGCGTGAGCGGGAGACTCGGCCCGAGCGGCCCGGTGAGCGCAGCGAGCGTGAGCGGGAGACTCGGCCCGAGCGGCCCGGCGAGCGCAGCGAGCATGAGCGGGAAACCGGTGAGGTTGTCGCGGGAGCGGGCGCGGCGCATCTGTCTGGCTGCTCAGGGCTTCAGCGATCCCCGCCCCAAGGGCCGGGTTGATCGGCGTCATCTGCGCCGGGTGATGCTGAGGATCAACCTGCTCCAGCTCGACTCAGTGCCCGTCGTGATCCGCACCCAGTACATGCCCCCCTTCTCACGCCTCGGGCCGTACCGACCGGAGCTGCTCGATCAGGTCGCCTACCGCGACGACGAGTGGTTCGAGGCGTGGAGCCACGAGGCTTCGCTGCTGCCGGTTGCTGATGAACCGCTCCTGCGCTGGCAGAAGGAACGTGCTCGCAGAGGGGAGACGTGGGGTCAGCTCGCGGCGTTGGCTCGTGAGGATCCGGGCTATGTCCAAGAAGTTCTGGAGCAGGTGAGAGAAAGTCCCCTTGCCCCCAAGGAACTGCGGGACCCCCGGCGCCGCAGCGGCGAATGGTGGGGTGACCGCTCCGACGGCTCGATTGCTCTGGACTGGCTCTTTCGGATCGGCGAGGTCGGAATCCGCCGTCGTGCAGGTTTCGTGAAGGAGTTCGACCTGATGGATCGGATCGTGCCGGCGGAGATACTGGCGCAACCCACACCGAGCGAGCACGAGGCGCACCGTGAACTGCTCATGCGGGCGGCGTCGAGTTTCGGTGTGGGCACTGCATCTGACCTCATCGACTACTACCGACTGCCCAAGGTGCCTGCCAAGGCCCGGGTTGCGGAACTGCTTGAGGATCAGCGGCTGCTTGAGGCCGACGTCGAGGGTTGGGACCGGCCTGCGCTGCTGCATCCCGACGCGGTCACGCCGCGCTCGATCGACGCCTGCACTCTGCTGTCTCCGTTTGATCCGGTCGTCTGGTGCCGCGAACGCGCAGTGAGGCTGTTCGACTTCGAGTACAAGATCGAGATATACACACCGGCCGCGAAACGGATCTACGGCTACTACGTCCTGCCGTTCTTGCTGGGCGACCAGATTGTCGCCCGGGTAGACCTGAAGACGGACCGCAGCTGCGGAGTCCTGTTGGTCAAAGGAGCGTTTGCGGAACCGGGCCATGACCGCGACAAGGTCGTCGAGGGCTTGCGACGGGCGCTCGACGACCTGACCATCCTCGTCGGCTGCGACTCCTGGCGGGTCGTCGGCACCGCCGGCGACCTGGCTGGCAGCATCTGACTCCCCCCGTCGGCCATCTCAGTTCGCGTCAGCCGTCGTTGATTGACCTCACACACGGCCGCGATCGAAAGAGGCGTGGCCCGAGCGGCCCGTGAGCGCCGCGAACATCAGCGAGAGTCAGCAGGGTTCCGCGCGCCGACGACGATCCATCCGCGGACGCTCGTAGCCGTCTTGGTTCGCGTCAGCCGTCGTTGTCAGCTGTCGGTGCGGTTGTGGTCGGTGCGGTCGTGGTGGTCGGTGCGGCGGTTGTGGTCGGTGCGGCGGTTGTGGTCGGTGCGGCGGTTGTGGTCGGTGCGGCGGTCTCGTCGTCAGCCGTCGGTGCGGCGGTCTCGTCGTCAGCCGTCGGTGCG
>JAHQYN010000031.1 GCA_024421085.1 Acidimicrobiia bacterium | reverse complement strand
AGGAGACCGCAAGCCGCGCGCGAGGCGAGGTGGCGGGTGGCGCCGCCGGTGGGCGCCCGCACGCCCGCAGCGAGCGCCAGCGAGTGAGGACTTGTGGGCTCCGGCGGTGACAGGACCCGCCACCAAGCCGGACGCGAGTGAGGACGTGTGGGCTCCGGCGGTGACAGCACCCGCCACCTCGCCGGACGCGCCACCCCCCCTCCTAACAGTCACAAACCTCTTCAAGAACTTCCCCGTCACCTCCAATTCACCCCTCCGCCGCCCGATCGGCACGATCCAGGCCGTCAGCGGCGTGTCGCTGCACATCAACCAGGGCGAGACCCTCGGTCTCGTCGGCGAGTCAGGTTCCGGCAAGTCCACTGTCGCCCGCTGTATCCTGCGCCTCGTCGAACCCACGTCCGGTTCGGTGAACTTCGCCGGGACCGAGCTCACGGAACTGCCCCGCAAGCAGATGCGGGGCTACCGCCGCTTCATGCAGATCGTCTTTCAGGACCCGATGGCCTCCCTTGATCCGCGCATGACGGTCGCATCGATCGTGGCGGAGCCGTTGAAGATACACCGTCTCGTCGACGATGTCCGGGAGCGAGTAGCGGAACTGCTGGAGTTGGTGGGCCTGCACCCCCAGCACGGAAACCGTTATCCCCACGAGTTCTCCGGCGGGCAGCGCCAGCGCATCGGGATCGCCCGGGCCCTGGCCCTGCAACCGGAGTTGCTGATTCTCGATGAACCGGTGTCGGCCCTCGACGTCAGCATTCAGGCGGGGGTCTTGAACCTGCTGGAGGATCTGCAGGACAGGTTCGGTCTGACGTACCTGTTCGTGGCACACGACCTGTCTGTGGTGCGGCACATCTCGGACCGGGTCGCGGTTATGTATCTCGGCAGGATCGTCGAGACTGGAACAGGCCGGCAGGTCTACGAGGAGCCCGCCCACCCCTACACGCAGGCGCTGCTCTCCGCGGTACCCGTGCCAGACCCCAAACTGGAACGGCAACGACACAGGATCCTGTTGCACGGCGACGTCGCCAACCCGGCGGACCCGCCGTCGGGATGCCGGTTCCGGACCCGTTGCTGGAAAGCCGAAGCCATTTGCGCCGAGCAGCAGCCCCCGTTGGCCGATCCCGGCCTGGGCCACCCGGTGGCCTGCCACTTCCCCGAGGTCCGCCCCAACTAGCCGAGGACAACGTCCTTGGAATGCACAGCAAAAAGCACGCGCAAATTCGTGCGGTTGCTCACCCACCCCAGGGTCCTGAACACCCCGGCATCTCCAGAGCACGCTGTCGACCTCGTCGCGCAGACCCACTCAACGACTGTGTGTTAGGCTGAACGGCCATGCCTCTCTTCGACGATGTCATCCCGACCCTGATCACCGACACCC
Organism: Acidimicrobiia bacterium; assembly: GCA_024421085.1. Classification (GTDB taxonomy): domain Bacteria; phylum Actinomycetota; class Acidimicrobiia; order Acidimicrobiales; family Aldehydirespiratoraceae; genus VXYK01. Next base: position 28,551 of record JAHQYN010000031.1, on the reverse strand, counting down.
CGGCTCAGGGGCGCGAGCTGGCCATCATGCTCGCTCGCAAAACGATCGCCTCGATCCAAACGGACGCCGATACCAGGGCTGGGCTCCGCTACGACTACGCGACCGACACGGCCAAGCTAATGCAGGCTGGCCAGATCGTCGCCATCGAGTTCCAGACCATCGCCGCCGCCAACAACTACTGGCGCGACTGAGGCAGCATCGCCCTTGGTGGGCGATGGGTCCGACGTTCGGGGTGTGGGCGATGGGGGACTTGAACCCTCGACCTCTGCCGTGTGAAGGCAGCGCTCTAGCCGGCTGAGCTAATCGCCCGGCACAACGACGATACAGCCTCGGAGCGCTGCCGCGATCCGCCGAAGGTCATTACGGGCCGTCGGGGGCGACCGGGTCGAGGTCGAGGAGATCTTCGATCCAGGCGGTGATCTCCAGAACGCGGCCGTCGTCGTTCTGGTGGCCGGCGATCTGCAGGCCCACCGGCATGCCGTCGGAGGTGAAACCGGCGTTGGTGGTGCCCGCAGGGCGGCGCATGACGTTGAGCGGGTAGGTGTTGCCGACCCACATGCCGGTCTCCTCGCCGTTGATTGTCCCCGGCCCCTCACAGACCGGGGTCTGGCCCACGACGGTCGGGCTGAGCAACGCATCAAAGCCGGACATCACCTCGGCCAGCCGAAGCGACGCGGCCTGCGCCTGCTTGCGCGCGTCCTCGATGGTGTCAGGGGTCAGACGCTCGTCTGCTCCTTCGAGAATGTCCCGAAGCCCGGGAGTGACCTCCTCCCAGGCAGGCGTTCCGAAGAGCTCCCGGTAGACGGGGACCATGCCGCCGTAGAACAGCAGCACGAACGGGCCGATTATCTCCGGCACGACCGGCTCGATGTCAACGACCTCCACCCCGGCCTGCTTCATACGCTCCACCGCACCCGAACAGGTCGCAAGAACTTCGTCATCGACTGGGCTTCCCTCAATGCTGGGACACCACAGGACCCGCGCCGGGGCAGGTGGATCATCGAGGCGGGGACGTAGCGGCGCGATCGGGTCGAGGGAGCGCAGATCGCCCGGCGACGGGCCGCTGACCGCGTCGAGAACCAGGGCGACGTCACGGATACGGCGGGCCATCGGACCAACGGTCGACAGGTCGCTGGCCCCCATCGGCGCGGGCCCGCTCGGCACTCGCCCCTGCGTCGGTTTGTGTCCCGACAAGCCGGTGAGTGCAGACGGGATCCGAATCGATCCACCCCCGTCCGAGCCCGTCCCCAACGGGATCATCCCCGAACTGATCGCCGCTGAGGTGCCTCCTGAGGATCCGCCGGGAGAACGGTTGGTCCCCCAGGGGCTCACGGTTGCGCCGAACACTGGATTGAACGTGTCGGCTGTCCACCCGGCTTCGGGAGTATTGGTCTTGCCGAGGATCACACAGCCCGCGGCACGCATCCGGGCCACTTCGGTCGAGTCCTGTTCGGCAGGCGCCACGTCTGCGAGGTGCCTGGATCCGCGCGTCGTGCGGAATCCGGCTGCGTCGGCGAGGTCCTTCACTCCGACCGGCACGCCGGCGAGGGGACCGACCTCGGATCCGCTGTCGAGCGCTCGGTCCACCTCAGTGGCTTGAGCCCGGGCAGCCTCGGCGTCCACCGCAACGAAGGCGTTGAGTTTCGGGTTGAGGCGCTCGATGCGTTCGAGCGCCGCGTCGGTGACCTCGGCTGCACTCAGCTCGCGGGCCTTGATGCGCCGCACCAATTCCTCAACAGTGATTGATCGAAAATCTGGAACGGTCATGGCACCTCGCGGACCGGTGGGCAGTGTGCAAGTGAACCCTACTCACCTGCAACATCGACCGGCCGCTTCAACGCCGGCTCCAGAATCACGTCAATTCGGCACCCAGCGCTGACAGTGCAGCGGCGTAAGGGGTCGATCCTTTCCCAATCCCACACGCTGGTCGAATCACCACTTGGTGGTCGGCGTCTTGCCGGATCGGTGTTCTGCGAAGGCACAGGCGTGGACCTTACCAGCGCTAGCCTCAAGGGGTGCCGATCGTCGCCTGTCCGCATTGTTCAGAGCAGGAGAACCTTCAGGGCAACAACGTCGACGGCACCATCACCGTGACTTGCGGCGAATGCGGTCTGGTCTGGGAGCGGGACATGACCCAGCGCTGCCCGCAATGCCAGACGACCGATGTGCGGGCGGCTTGGCAGGCAACACTCGACAAGAGCCGGGGCACTCAACTCTCGATTCAGTCGCTCAACATCGTCTGGCTCTGCGCGGACTGCGACGCGGAGAAACTGCGCCGCTACCTCGACTCCAACGTGCCCCTGCCCCCTGACGCGCTGCCAGTCAACCCCGACTGAGGAACCCGTCGACCCGGGCTGAAGCTCGTCGGCAGCGTAAGCGCTATGGCGACGGCGCTGGCGGGTCGGTGGGGGCTAGGGCCGCGCGCACAAAGCGGGTCAGCTCCGTACGGCGGCCGACAGTGGCGCGAGCCGAGGGTCCGATTCCCATCGCCCGCTGAACCTCGAGTTCGCTGGCGACACCGACGACCGTCGAATACAACGACAGCAGGAGCATCGACGGGTCGGAGCGTCGCAGGCGGCCCGCGGTCATCTCTCGCTCGAGGAAGGCGCGGGCACGGTCTACGGTAGGGCCGACATGGGCTCTGAGACGCCCCACGGTGATCGATCCGGGGCGCGTGACTTCTCGGACCAGACCGAGGAGTTCAGGCCGGCTGACAGCGAGCCGGAAGATCCGCCGAATGATCGCCTCGACCTGGTAGATGCCGGTGCGGCCCCGCGATGCCTCCTGTTCGAAGAGCTCGACGAGGTCCTGCGCGGCGGCATCGATCACCGAGTCGAACAGCGCCTGCTTGGACGGGAAGTAGTAGAGGATTGTCTGTTTGCGGACGCCGAGCTGTGAGGCCAGGGAGTCCAGGGAAGTGGCGGCATAACCGTCGGTTCCGAACGCGTTCAGGGCCGCTTGGAGCACACGCTGACGGGTCGGCACCGAATTGTTCATGCCGTCTCTCTACCATTTGGTAGAGAGAGTTGCTATAACAGGTGCTGTGATTTCCGAGGAGTTGAACAACAAGCGCATCGCCATCACCGGCGCGACCGGGTTCTTGGGGACCGCGCTCGTCGAACGGCTCCTGCGCTCAGCCCCCGACAGCGAACTGGTCCTGATCGTGCGACCCGGACGGCGCGGCGCACAAAACCGGGTGGAGCGGGACATCTTCCGCAACGACGCCTTCGCGCGGATCCGCCACACGTTCGACGATGAGAGCAACGAGACCTTCGAGGAGATGTGCAGGCGCAGAGTCTCTGCTGTGGCGGGCGACGTCGGCGTCGACGGGCTGGGTCTTGACCCCGAAGGCCTCGCCAGGCTCGCCGCCTGCGACATCGTCGTCCACTCGGCTGCCACCGTCAGCTTCGACTCCGCGCTCGACGACGCAGTCGAGATCAACCTGCTCGGACCCGTGCGGGTGGCCGCAGCAATACGCGAGGCGGCAGCGGTGCGAACCGAGCCCACCAAAGGCGGGCTCAAACCGGGCGAGCCCGCACACCTGATCGCCGTGTCCACCTGTTACGTGGCAGGGAGCCGACGAGGAAGCGCTCCCGAGGAACTCATCGACGAGTCGCCGTTCTTCGTCGACGTGGCCTGGCAGGTCGAAGTCGACAGCGCCCGCCGGGTCCGAGTCGATGCGGAACAGGCGAGTCGCACACCGGAGCGGCTCAGCGAACTGGCCAAACTGGCCCGCCGCAGCCTCGGTGCCGCCGGCGGCCCGGCGCTCACCGACAAGGTCGAGCAACTGCGCCGGCAGTGGATCGCTGAACAGTTGACGACGGCGGGGCGGGCACGGGCCTCCAGCCTCGGGTTTCCCGACGCCTATGCGTTCACCAAGGCGCTCGGCGAGCGTGCCCTGGTCGAGACCCGCGCCGATGTCCCGGTGAGCATCGTCCGCCCGTCGATCATCGAGTCGGCGTTCGCGGAACCTTCACCTGGATGGATCCGCGGTTTCCGCATGGCCGAACCGGTCATCGCGGCCTATGCCCGCGGCCTGCTCAAGGAGTTCCCCGGGATTCCGGAGGGTGTCGTAGATGTCATCCCTGTCGATTTCGTCGTCGCCACGATCCTCGCGGTCGCCGCTCGCGGTCCAGCACTCGGCGAAGACGAGACACCGCTGCCCGATGTCGTGCAGATCGCTTCGGGAACGGCGAACCCGCTCAGGTACGGGGAATTGGTCGATCTGGTCCGCAGCTGGTTCAACGACCACCCCGTCTACGACGAGAGGAACCAGCCGATCTCGGTCCCCGAATGGTCGTTCCCGGGTCGTGGACGGGTGGTTCGCCAACTGGGACGCGCCCGCAAGGGACTCGACCTCGGTGAACGGGTGCTTCATGCACTTCCTCTGCGCGGCAGACAGGCTGACCTGAGCGCCGACCTCGAGGAGCGCAAGGAGCAGCTTGAGCGTGCCAACGGCTATGTCGAGCTCTACGGCGCGTATGCCGAGTGCGAGGCGCTGTACCAACTCGACCGCATGTACACGCTCTGGGAATCGCTGGACCCACAGGATCAGCGAGACTTCTGCATGGATCCTCGGGTCATCGACTGGACAACCTACGTTCAGGGCATCCACCTGCCATCCATGGTCAAGCAGGCCCGGCTCAAGATGGCGCCCGGGGCCAAGAGCAGCAAGTCCCGCTCCAGCCGGCTCCGCAAACAGGTGCTGTCACCGGAGCGTCAACTCGCCGTGTTCGATCTGGAGAACACCCTGATCGCCAGCAATGTGGTCGCCAGCTACGCATGGCTCGCCACACGGCACCTCAACACCGCCGACCGCGTGAGTTTCACTTTGAAAACCCTGCGCGAGGCGCCTGTTCTGCTCTCGTTGGACCGGCAGGACCGCAGCGATTTCCTGCGCTACTTCTATCGACGGTTCGAGGGCGCGCCGGTTGAGCTGATGGCCCGCGACTCGCGGGAGATGCTCAGCGACCTGTTGATCACCAAGTCGTTCCCGGCGGGGATCCGCAGGGTGCGCCAACATCGGGCCCTGGGTCACAAGACCCTGCTGATCACCGGTGCGCTCGACTTCGTCGTTGAGCCGCTGCGCCCGCTGTTCGACCACATGGTCACCGCCGAGATGACTACGACCGACGGTTCATACGACGGCCAACTGAGCGCGGTGCCCCCGACCGGTGAGGCCCGCTACCAGACGCTCGTTGACTTCGCGGAGGCTCACGGCCTCGATCTGCGCCAGGCGGTGGCGTATGCCGACAGCAGTTCTGACCTGCCGATGCTCGAGGCTGTCGGTTTCCCGGTGGCTGTCAACGCCGAGACCAAGCTCGCTTCGATCGCTCGCCGCCGAGGTTGGCTCGTTGAGCACTGGCAGAAGTCGGCCGGCGCACCCAACCGGGTGCTTCCCATCGGGCCGCGCGTTCGCCGAAGCCCGGCGTTCAATCGACGAAAGCTGACGGCATGAACGTCTGCGCTCCGCCAATAGACAGCACACAATCCTCGAGCCCGGCGTTCAATCGACGAAAGCTGACGGCATGAACCGCCCCGATCCTCGTGGCAGGGCACCCCGACCCGGCTTCGTGCTCGACGTCGACAAGTCGACGCCCCCGATCCTGTTCCACCACGGCGAGCAGTTCCGTCTCGAGAAGCTGCCCGCCGGGCGCAGCCGGGTGATCTATCCGGCCGAACCTCTGGCAGGCCTCGACGACCCCGACGAGGCGATCCGTCAGGCCCTGCTCAACCCGATCAACGAGGATCCCCTTCCTGCGCTGTTGCGCCCGGGCATGAAGTTGACCATCGCTTTCGACGACCTGTCGTTGCCGCTTCCCTCGATGCGCCAACCCGACATCCGACAGCGGATCATCGAACAGGTCCTCGACATGGCCGCTGCCGCGGCCGTCGACGATGTCCACTTGATCGCCGCTCTGGCCCTGCATCGACGCATGACCGAAGCAGAGCTCCGCCATGCTCTCGGTGATCGCATCTATGACGCCTTCGCCCCCCACGAGACGCTCTACAACCACGACGCCGAGGATCCCGACGGCATGGTCGAGCTGGGGCTGACCCGCCACGACGAGCAGGTGACGATGAACCGTCGTGCGGCCGAGTCCGATCTGCTGATCTACGTCAACCTGAACATCGTCTCGATGGACGGGGGCTGGAAGTCGACCGCCACTGGGCTGTCGGACTACGCAGGCGTGCGCCATCACCACAACGTGGCGACCATGCGAAAGTCCAAGAGTTTCATGGACCGCCACTCCTCTGAACTGCATCACTCGAACTGGCGCCAGGGCGAGGTGATCAAGGCGCACGGCCCGCGGGTCTTCCAGATCGAGACGACCATCAACAACAACACGTTCGGCTATGACGGCCCGCTCTCGGTCCTGCAGAAACGCGAGTGGGAGTGGTCGGCTCGCGACCGGGCAACCTTCATCGGCATGAAGAACGCCCTCGATGTGACGCCCTCAGCGGCGAGGCGCAAGATCTTCCAGGCATGGCAGGCCCCCTACGAGCTCACGTCGGTGCAGGCCGGCGAGGTGGAGGCGGTCCACAACAAGACCCTCGAGAACGTCTTCGCGCAGCACATCGTGCCCGTCGAGGGGCAGACCGACGTGTTGACGTTCGGCCTTCCCTACATCTGTCCCTACAACGTCAACTCGGTGATGAACCCGATCCTGGTGATGTGTCTCGGGTTGGGTTATTTCTTCAATCTCTACCGGGGCAAGCCACTGGTGCGTGAGGGCGGGGTGGTGATTATGAGCCATCCCACACCGTGGGAGTTCCACCCGGTCCATCACCCGAGCTACATCGACTTCTTCGAGCAGGTGCTGGCGGACACCACCGATCCGCTGGAGATCGAGAAGCGCTACGAGAAGCAGTTCGCCTACGACGAGTGGTACATCCATCTGTATCGCAACAGCTACGCGTACCACGGAGTCCACCCCTTCTACATGTGGTATTGGGGGGCTCATGCGCTGCAGTGGCTCGGTCGTGTGATCGTTGTCGGCGGTGATCCGCGGTCGGTGCACCGCCTCGGTTTCCAACCTGCCTCGACCATGCAGGATGCGCTGGAGATGGCCAGCGACGTGGTCGGCCCCCGCCCCTCGATCACGCACTTCCACAACCCTCCGATTCTGATGGCGGACGTGTCATGAGCCGCACAGCACGAGCCGCACAGCACGAGCCGCACAGCATGAGCCCCACAGCATGAGCCGCCTGGCCAAGCAACTCGACCTGCCGCCGTTGCCCCGCGGGCTCTCACCGGTTCGCCGTTATCGAAACCTCGGATTTCCCTATCGGGCGCCGTCGACGCCCAGAGGCGTCGCTGTGGCCCCCGAGACTGCCAACCGCGGCGCCGACTACGACACGGCCTGGGCCCGCAAGTATCCGGCCCGGCTGGCGAGGGCCGCGATCGTGGACGGCCCGATGCGGCTTGCGGTCTTCGGGTTGGCCGCGCCGGATCGTCGGGGGCAGGACCGATTGGCGTCGCTGCAGAGCGCTGCCATCTTTGCCGCCAACCACCACAGCCACCTCGACACGCCGCTGCTGCTGACATCGATTCCCGAACCGTGGCGGCACCAGATCCTGGTCGGCGCGGCTGCCGACTACTTCTTTGGGACACGGCTCACTTCAGCGCTGTCGTCGCTGGTTATCGGAGCGATCCCGATCGAGCGCAGCCGTGTCAGCCGTCGTTCCGCTGATCAGGCAGCGGAGTTGGCGGCACAGGGTTGGAGCCTGCTGCTGTTTCCCGAGGGCGGGCGCAGCCCCGACGGCTGGGGTCAGCCCTTCCGCGGCGGCGCCGCTTATCTGGCTCAGAAGTCTGGGCGGCCGGTCGTGCCGATCCACATCGAGGGCACCGGGCGGATTCTGCGCAAGGGCAGGTCGTTGCCCCAGCCCTCGACTGCGTCGGTCACTTTCGGCAAGCCGCTCGTGCCCGCTTCCGCCGAGAACACGGTTCGGTTCGCGGCACGGATTGAGGCCGAAGTGGCAGCCCTCGCCGACGAGGCGTCGTCGGACTGGTACCAGGCACGGGTCAGGGCGCATGCGCGGGCCACACCGCAACTCACCGGACCCACGACTGGTGCCTGGCGCAGAGCCTGGTCTTTGGGTGACCGTTCCCGCCGGGCCCGCCAACGCAAGAGGCGCTGGCCCAACCTCTGAGCGCGGCCGGACTTCTGGGCCGATCCCCTCAGGCGTTAGGCTGATGCCCCATGCGCTTCTCGTATGCGGAATCGATGATCGACCCGACCTTGTATGCCCCGCTGGTGCAGGCGGCTGAGCAAGCGGGTTTCGACAGCTTCGTGGTCCCCGACTCGATCTGCTATCCCCTCGACGCCGACACCACGTACCCCTACAACGCCGACGGCAGCCGCGAATTCCTCGAGGGCAAGCCGTTCATCGAGCCCTTCTCGCTGATTCCGTCTCTCGCCGCGGTCACCGAACGCATCCGCTTCACGACGTTCGTGGTGAAACTGCCCATCCGGCATCCTGCACTGGTCGCCAAGCAGGTCACCTCGATCGGGGTGATCACCGGCGAGCGTTTCGGGTTCGGCGTCGGCACGAGCCCCTGGCGTGAGGACTATGACGTGACAGGAGTTCCCTGGGAGCGGCGCGGTGCGCGCATGGACGAGTGCATCGAGATCATCAACGGGCTCCAGAGCGGGGATTTCTTCGGATACTCCGGGGATTTCTACGAGATCCCCGAGATCCAGCTCTGTCCCGTCCCCGCGCAGCGGGTCCCGATTCTGGTCGGCGGGCATTCAGCGATGGCGCTTGAGCGTGCCGGCCGGCTGGGCGACGGCTGGATCCATGCTGGAGGAGACCCCGACGAGTTGGCGCGCATGATGTCGGTGGTCGAGGAGTCGCGCCGGCGGCACGACCGGGCCGATCAGCCCTTCGAGGTCCACGCCATCAGCGTCGACGCCTATGACCCCGAGGGCATCGAACGCCTCGAAGCGGCAGGTGTGACCGATGTGATCGTCGGTTTCCGCGATGCGTATTCGCCGGGTCCCGACACGCAGCCGCTTGACGAGAAGCTCGCCGCGCTGCAGTGGTACGCCGACGAGATACTCGCCAAGGTCCGTTAGCCCGACCTGCCTATTTTGCTCGATTCGACAGATTACGTTGGGTCACCGGAACCGAACCTCTGTGTCGGGCGTCGTTGGTAGTGATGGAGACAGTTGCAGCTATGCCGAATCAAATCCCGCAGACTCGAACCGCCGAAGTGGACGGGTTCGTGGGCGGGAAGTTCGACGACCTGTACCGCAGCGAGTACGTGCCGATGGTGAAGCTCGCCCGAGGGTTGGTGGACACGTCTGAGCGAGCCGAAGAGATCGTGCAGGACGCCTTCGCGAAGGTGTTCGAGCGCTGGGACCGGCTCAGCGAACCGGGCGGCTACCTGCGCGTCAGCGTGATCAACGGCGCACGCAGCGAACTCCGCAAACGTGATGTGGGCCGCAGGCTCGGCTTCGTACGGCGAGCCGAAGCGGTCACCGGGGAGCCGGACTATCTGATCGACGCGCTGGATCAGCTGTCCGCGAACCAAAAGACGGTGCTGGTGCTGCGCTATTACGCAGACCTGTCCGAAAAAGAGATAGCCGAGTCACTCAATATCCGTCCCGGAACGGTGAAGAGCACTGCCTCGCGGGCGCTGGCAAGACTGAGAAAGGCCCTTGAACAATGAACAACGACCCTGCGACCACACAAGGAAAGGCCACACACGAGACGTCCGAAACCGACGAGGCCCTCGGTGACGAGACCCTGGGTTCGGCGCTAGGTGCCGCGATCGGCGCTCGTGTCGACGACGCGGTGCAGACTCCGCCGGTGTCGCAAATTACCGAGCGTGCCGCAGCCCGGGCGCGTGCGAGAACTGTCCAACGGTCCGTGGTCGCCGTCGCGGCTTCAGTCGTTCTGCTGGCTGGCGGGCTTGTCGCATACAACGCCCTAAACAGCGCCAACGACTCCACCACCGTTGCCGTCGGGCCTGCCGTCGACACCGGGACCGCCGCCGCCGAGACCGCCGCCGCCGAGACCGCTGCGTCTCCGCCGGGCGAACCACTACCACCCACGGGGCCCAACGATGACCCCGACACCGCAGTTCTTCCCGACAAGACCGCTGCGTCGGCACTGAACTGGACCGAGGACGACCCGAAAGAACTGTTCGGCTCGGACCTCGATTTCGTCTCCGGACCCAGCAGCGCCGCCGACGGGTTCATCTACGTAGGCGCCTACGACGGTTCCGGTCCTCATATGCTCGTCTCCAACGTCCTCGGCGACTGGACCCGAGTCGACATCCCGGTAGAACCGCTCTCTGTAGACTTCTCAGGCGACCGCTGGCTGCTCGCAGACGAAGACACCGTCGGGACAAGCTCCCCCACGCGGGTGTTCTATTCTGACGACCGCGGTGCAGCCTGGACTGAAGTGCAATTCGACCCGGCCCCCGAGGGCGAACTGTTCGCGCTCCTAGCCTCGGGGCAGAACCTGGTGGCCGTGTTCGTCACGAGCGGCCAGGCGCAGAGCGACCTGTTGAAGGAGTTGATCGCCTCGGCGGGCCTCATGTCTGATGAGGAGGCACTTGAGAGCTGGTGGTTGCAGGGCAACACCGTCGGCTTCACGACGGCACCTGCATCGCAGACCTACAGCTTCGAGATAGACGATGAGACGCGGGCCGCGCTCGACGCGGCCCTCGAGCTTCAGATCCTCATCTATACCAGCGACGGCGGCACTGCGACTCTGACCGGCCAGTACCCGTACGTGCTTGCCACACTTTGGGACGGGCGGGGCAGCACCAACAGCGACACCGAGGGCTTCTTCATTCCCGTAATCACCCCCGATGACGATCATTTGCTGCTCTCCTCGGTCGACGGGACCACCTGGACTGAGACTTCCATCGAGGACTACGCTTCGGGACTGCCTTCGGGATTGCTAGGAGAGCTGACCGCGGAGTCGGGCGGCCGATGGCACGGCGACCTCTACGACGGCGAACTCCGCATCAAGTCTCTCAGCCAGCTGAACGAGCCGGAATCGACGACCGCGACGATGGCGGGCATGGCGCGCCTGCACCATTTGTACGTCGGGCCGGCCGGCATGCTCGCCGTGGCCGAGCCGCAAGGCTCCTCAGGAGACCAAACCCAACGTATCGGCTGGTCGACCGACGGCAACAACTGGGAATGGCTGACCCCCGCTGAAGCCTTCGGTATCGACGGCGACTACGTGTGGGTGGACGCCGCCGTCGGGACCGACTTCGTGCTGGCCCGGGTGTGGGTACCGGGCACGTCGGAACCGCCCAGGTGGTTCAGCGCATTCGTGGACTACGTGAGCTAACAGGCCCCTCCACCCCTGTGGGCGTACCGAAGCGCTCTCCCCCAACGCTTCGGCCGCCCACAGTCGGGGTACGAATGCTCAAACTTCGCCTGAGCAGCCGGTTTCGAGCTCTGGGCAGACTTGTATCGTGAAAGTGAGAACCAGCGAACAGGACAGGTCCCCCATGTCGGTTGCCCCAAGCACACCAATCGAGCTTGTCGAAGGGGTGTACGCCACACTCGATCAGCGCATCGGCGATGCCCGCACACAGTTCGGCAGGCCGCTCACCCTCGCCGAGAAGATCCTGGTCAACCATCTCGACCGGCCCGACCAGGAACTCGTGCGGGGAGACTCCTACGTCGACTATCGGCCTGATCGGGTGGCCATGCAGGACGCCACGGCGCAGATGGCCTGGCTTCAGTTCATGACCACCGGCCTCGACGAGGTCGCGGTCCCGACCACCACCCACTGCGACCATCTGATCCAAGCCCGCACCGACGGCAAGACCGACCTGCTCGCCGCGGTCGACACCAACAGAGAGGTCTACGACTTCCTCGAATCGGTGTCGGCAAAGTACGGGGGAGGTTTCTGGAAGCCCGGTTCGGGGATCATCCACCAGGTCGTCCTCGAACAGTACGCCTTCCCCGGGGGCATGATCATCGGCACCGACAGCCACACCCCCAACGGCGGAGGCATCGGCATGGTCGCTGTGGGCGTGGGTGGCGCCGATGTAGTCGATGTGATGACCGGATCGGCGTGGAACAGCAAATGGCCGATGCTGATCGGCGTGAAGCTGACCGGCTCTCTCAACGGCTGGGCTGCCCCCAAGGACGTGATCTTGAAGGTGGCCGAGATCCTCACCGTCAAGGGCGGGACCGGCGCGATCGTCGAGTATTTCGGGGAGGGCGCCGCTTCGTTGAGCTGCACCGGCAAGGCCACGATCTGCAACATGGGCGCGGAGATCGGGGCAACCACTTCCCTGTTCGCCTACGACGACGCGGTAGCCCGCTACCTCAAGAGCACCGGGCGCGAGGCCTTCGCCGATGCGGCAGTTGCGGTGGCGCACCACCTGCGCTCCGATGACGAGGTGCTCAACAATCCGCACGATTTCTACGATCGGGTGATCGAGATCGACCTCGACAGGCTGACCCCGCACATCAACGGACCCCACACCCCCGACCTGGCTCGTGAAGTGGCCGAGCTCGGTGGGGAGGCCGAGGCCGAGGGCTGGCCCCTCGAGATCAGTGCTGCGCTGATCGGAAGCTGCACCAACTCCTCCTACGAGGACATCACCCGAGCGGCTTCGATCGCTCGTGCCGCCGCCGCGAACGGTCTAAGGGCCAGGACGCGTCTGCTGGTCACTCCCGGCTCTGAGCAGATCCGGGCCACGATCGTGCGCGACGGCCTGCTGGCGGACTTCGAGGCGCTGGGCGCGACGGTGCTCGCCAACGCCTGCGGACCGTGCATCGGCCAGTGGGACCGTTCCGGCGAGGCGGGTCACCTCCCGGGCGTTCCCAATGTGATCGTGACCTCCTACAACCGCAACTTCCCCAAGCGCAACGACGGTGACCCGCAGACGCTGGCGTTCGTCACCTCCCCTGAGACCGTGATTGCTCTGGCGCTGGCCGGCACCCTCGACTTCGATCCGCTCAACGACACGATCACCAACGACGCTGGCGTGCAGGTTTCGCTTGCGACGCCTGTCGGCGTTGAACTGCCCGAGGCGGGATTCGATCCCGGCGACGACAAGTTTCTGGCACCGCCGGCGGACCGCTCCGGCGTCGTCGTGGCGGTGTCGCCGACCTCTGATCGGCTGCAGCTGCTCGAAGCGTTCAAGCCGTGGGACGGCAACGACTACGAGGACTTGGCCGTGCTGGTCAAGGCCAAGGGGAAGTTCACGACGGACCACATCTCCATGGCAGGTCCGTGGTTGCGTTACCGCGGCCATCTCGAGAACATCTCCGGCAACCTCTTCGCCGGGGCGGTCAACGCCTTCGACGGCTATGAGGTCGGGCACGGCAAGAGCCAGCTCGACGGCTCAGTCAAGCCCTTCCCCGAACTGGCCAGGGACTATCACGAGGCTGGCCTGCGCTGGGTCGTGATCGGTGACGAGAACATGGGCGAGGGCTCGAGCCGGGAGCACGCCGCTATGGAACCCCGCTTCCGCAACGGCGTTGTGGCGTTCGCCCGCAGCTTCGCCCGCATCCATGAGACGAACCTCAAGAAACAGGGCATGCTGGCGCTGACCTTCGCTGACCGCACCGACTACGACCGGATCGGGCAGGACGACCGGATCGCAGTACGGGGTCTGGCCGACCTGGCCCCAGGCACGCAGGTGACCGTCGAGGTCACGCCTCGGCGCGGCGAGTCTTGGAGCTTTGCTGCCAATCACACCTTCTCCGCGGATCAGATCGAGTGGTTCAAGGCGGGCAGCGCGCTCAACATCATCCGCCAGGCATATTCTGGCCTCCACGGCGGTTGATCCAGGGCGTCTGATCCGGGGCCGGGTTCAGGGCCGGTTGCTCGGGGCTGGCTATTGGGGGCCGGCGGTTCCGGGCTGGCTGTTCGGAGTCTAGATCCGCTGGCAGGCGTCGCCGGCCCAGAGGTTGAGCACCCGGCCTTCGGGGGTCGCATCCGAGGTCGTTCCGTTGATCACCCCGCCCGATGCCGGGTTCGAGATCGAGAACGAGCCGCGCTCCCCCTCCTCGACGGGATCGACCAGCTCGAACGAGGCGCCGTAGATGACTTCGAGGAACCCGACTGTTGCCGAGACACCGAGACCGTCTCTGGTGACCAGCCCCGTCGGACTGGTGTGACCCGAGGCGTACCACTGCCTGAAGGTTCCGGTGGACGCGGGGATGAACTCCGTGCCGTCTCCCCCGTCAGGGTCGCCGTCGGCGGGAAGCTGCGTGTCTGGGCCGGTGGGAACCGCAACCGGCGGGTCCTGCTGGAACACCAGTTCCAACTGACCCCAGCGCACATCTCGAGAGTTTTGCTGACAAGCGTCGCTGCTCTGGAAGTTCGTTGCGCTGTCGGGAGCGCCGAGGACCGACCTGACTGCGTCGATCACCTCCGACATCGGCTGGCCGAACCGCACGACGCGTCCGGTGTCGAACTGCAGCCCGGTCTCGACGAGGGTGACCGGGCCCGGAGTGCCGACGCCAGCAGGTATGGTCGTCGTGGTCGTCGTGGTCGTCGTGGTCGATGTCGTCGTGGACGTGGTGGTCGATGTCGAGGTGGACGTGGTGGTCGATGTCGAGGTGGTGGTCGATGTCTGGGGGGACGTCGTCGTTGAGGTGATGTCGGGTGCCTCGGTGGTCTCCGCTGCGCTGGTCGTCGAGGTGACGGCCCCTTCGGTGGTCGGCACCCCAGTGGACGGCACCCCAGTGGACGGCACCGCAGTGGACGGCACCGCGGTTTCGAGGGGTGTCGTGTCCTCGGGGACCGTGGCGGGAGTCGTCTGGACGTTCCCCGAGTCGTCACCAGCAAAGAAGATCAACAATCCTCCGACCACACCGACGAGGAGGACCAGAGCCAGCGTGACCGTGGCCTGCGAGAGTACGCTGCGCCGCGGCCTCTCAGGGCCGACGGGCGCGGCGGGCCCACCGACCGGTCCCATGACCCGTGTCGCACCGAACTCGCCTGGATCCGCCGACGACAACTGTTCGGGGCTGGGCCGGGCAGGGTCGACGAGAGACTCGTCGTCGAACACCGAAACGGACTCGGGCCGCGGCAGATCGGGCACAGGCGCGACCGGCGTCTTCGAGGTGATCGGTTGGCCGAGGTCCTCGCGGGTCACGAATTGCGCTGAGGACAGGCTCCCGACTCGCGCGGCACCTGCGGCCAGAGCGGCTGCGCCGGCAACGGGTGTGGGCTGCGCGGAGGCAGCGGCGCGCGGCACGACGACCGTGTCGGCTATCCCCGACGCAACGCCCGCCTGCACGATTCGGTCACGTGCCGCGCGCTGCCAGTCGTCGTCGATCACCACCGCCAGACGCTGCGGGGTCTTGCCGTCGACCGCCGTGGCGCGGCGGATCACGAAACTCAACACTTCGGCCAGCGCGCCGATCCTGCCCGTGGCAGCCCTCTGCAGGGGGTTTGTGACGCGGGGCCCCTCGGTGACCAGCGCGGCCTCGTCTCCGACCAGTACCGAACCGCCCTCGCCCTGAGCGACGACAGCGGCTGCGGCGGCGTCGGAATCGCCGAGCACGATGACTCGCGGCGGCTCCGCGGAGGATGAATCGAAGCGGGCCGCGGTGATCTGCGTCTCGCTGACGTGCACGCCGACGGTATCGGTCACGACCCCTCCCTCTGTTCAGTGCCATTGGGTGAACCCGGGGCGCTCTGGTCGTGGCCTGGCGGGAACGTGCGGGCCAGTTCCTCCGGGGTCGGCTCGTGGGCGACCTTGCACTCCACTGGATGCAGGTCGAAGATCGACGACATCACCAACTCGACTCCGTCGGCCGAGCTGATTCCGTCCGGCAGCAGGAGCGCCTCACCGGCACGCACCCGGACTGTCGGCGGATGCACCACGTTGAGCACTTTGGGCATGCGTGCCGAGCGCGGCCACACATTCTCGGTGCCCCACAGCGAGACCGGCACGATCGGCGCGCCGCTCATCTTCTGCAGGCGAGCGACGCCCGAGCGGCCCACCATCCGCGGATCGAAGAACGCCCGACCCCGGGGGATGGTTCCCTGCGGCAGGATCACCACTGCCTCACCGGCCTCGAGTGCCTCGGCCGCGGCGATCAGGGGAGCGTCCGAACCGCTGCCGCGGTCGACGGGCACCGCTCCGAAGGCACTGACCATCGCGCCCAGCAGCGGTGCGTCGAACAGCTCGCGTTTCGACACGAACCTGGCCAGCCGACCCCGCTTGGCGAGAGCCACCCCCAGCGTGAACACGTCGAAATAGCTGCGATGGTTGGCGGCGATGATCGCCGGGCCCTGTTCGGGGATGTGGCCGAGTCCGGCGAAGTCGAATCGGGCATACGGTGCCAACTCGGGGCGGGCCAGCATCGTCAGAGCCTTCAGGGGTTCGACACCCGCGAACTGTGGGACGCCCTCGGGGGAGTCGAAATGGCGCACCGGCCAACGCCGGACCGCAGCGGCGACCGCCAGTCTGGGGTCGGGATTCACCGCCACCGGATGTCCCACGGCCTTGAGCAACGGCAGATCGTAGTAGCTGTCGGAATAGGCGTAGCTTTCGGCTAGGTCCACGCTGTTGGCGTCGGCCCACTCCTGAGCGGCGGCGAGCTTTCCCTTTCCCCAGACGTAATGGCCGTCGACCTCCCCGGCCAACACGCCGTCGGTGCGGGCATAGCGGGTGGCAACGATGTCGTCGAAACCCAGCGCATCGGCCAGCGGGCGCACCAGGTCAGCGGGGCTGGTGGTGGCGATCACGAGCTTCCGACCCTGGCGCCGGTGCATCTCCATGGCGGTGCGGGCATAGGGCAGCACCTCGGCGACGAGCCTCGAAGCTGCGATCTCTCCGGCTTCGGCCACGAGTTCGGTGTCCCAGCCCGCAGAGAAGCGGACACCCTGTCGAGCCAGCATCATCGAGGGCCTGGTCTCGCCGATGAGGTCAAAGATGCCGAACAGCAGCCCCTCACCGGGGATCCGGTGCCCCGAGCGCACCCCCACCTCCCGCAGGGCCTGCGACAAGGCCGGTCCCGAGGCCCGACGCAGCAGAGTGCGGTCAAGGTCGAAGAAAGCGGCTGCGCTCACGGCGAAAGGGTAGCCGCTCAACAGTTGACAATCGTCGCCGGACCGCCGCGCCGCCGCATCGCAAGCCCCGGCCATCGTTGCGACAGTTCCCTCGAATATCTGGCATCATTGTCAGTGATGCACCTCCGCCAACTCCACGCGCTCCTCGCGGTCGCCGAACACCACTCCTTCTCGGCTGCCGCACGCGCCCTGCACACGGTGCAGTCCAATGTCTCCACCCATGTTGCGCGGCTTGAACGTGAAGTCGGAGCGACGCTCATCGACCGGGAGCGCAGCGAACTGACCACCGAGGGTGCGGTCGTCGCCAGTCGGGCCCGACGGATGATCGCGGAGCTTCGGGCGATCGAGGACGACCTGGTCGCCCTCCGCGACGAGCTCAGCGGCACGGTCCGTGTCGGCGTCATCGGCACCACCGCCCGCTGGCTGGTTCCGGCGATCCTGGACGCCACGACCCAGCAGCACCCGCGCGTCAACCTGCAGATCATCGAGGCGACCACCACCACGCTGATACCGCAGCTGCTCGACGACCGTCTCGACGTCGCGGTTGCCAACCTCCCTGTCGTCGATCCCGACATCGACACCGAATCATTGTTCCTCGAGGACCGGATCGTCGTGGCGCCGCTCGGTCACGCGTTGGCCAGCTGCGAGCGGGTCGACCTCAGCGAACTGGCCGAACACGAGATACTGCTCCCGCCCATTGGAACTGCCTTCCGCGACGAGATCGAGGCAGACGCCCGCAAAGCACGGATCAAACTGTCTACCCGGGCCGAGGTGGACGGACTGCGGCTCCTCTCCTCTCTCGCCTTTCAGGGCTTCGCGCCCGCCCTGGTGCCTGTGAGCGCCGCCCCGGACTGGCTGCAGGGTGATTTCGTGAGAATCCCGGTCGACGGTCTGTCCAGACGAGAGGTCGGTCTGGCGGTGCGACGCCGCTTCTCTCCTTCGGCCCCGACCCGGGCCGTGGCCGAACTGATCCGCACCGTGGTCGGTGAAACCTGCGCCGATCAGGGCGGGCTGACCCCGGCGTCGAGCCCAGGAGCCGACACCCTGTGAGCAGCCCAGCGGACCGTGTCGTGGATATTCGGGCCCGCGCGAGCGGTTTCGTGCGGGCGCGCTCGGTCACCTTCGCCGGTCGGCGCATCGTCGAGGTCGACGCGCAGGGCGAGGACCTCGCCGGAGCGCTGTCGCCCACCGACGGGCACTCGATCGCCGCAGCCGCCCGCTACAGCCGTGAGCAGCGCCTGCCCCTGCTGATGCGGCTGGCGTCGAGCGGTGCCAATCTGCAGCAGGGCGTCGCCGCTCTCGACGGATGGGGCGACGCGGCGCTGGAGCTCACGCGTTGTTCAGGCGTGGTCCCGACGATCGTCATCGTCAGCGGACCCACCGTCTCCGGTCCCGCACTGATGCTCGGGCTCGCCGACATAGTCGTAATGGTCAGCGACTCCTACGCCTTCGTCTCGGGTCCGGCGATGGTCAAGCAGTTCACCGGTGTCGGAGTCAACGGCACCGAGCTCGGCGGACCCGATGTCCACGAGAGGACCTCCGGCGTTGCGTCGTTCGTTGCTGACGATGTGGCTGAGGCCGAATCGATCGTGGCCGACGTCTTGAGGTTCCTGCCCGACCACACCGATGCTGTGCCGCCGATTCAACCGAGCGCTGATCCGGTCTCCCGTCCGACGCCCGAAGCCTATGAGGTGCTCCCCGCTTCGGCCCACGGCTCCTACGACTGCCGCGACATCGTCCGTTGCGTCGTCGACGACGGCGACCTGCTCGAGCCGCATTCTCTCTGGGCGCCGAATCTGGTCACCGGGTTCGCTTCGATGGGCGGGCGACCGATCGGCGTCGTGGCGAACCAGCCGCAGAGCATCGCCGGGACCCTCGACATCACCGCTTCCCGCAAGGGTGCCCGCTTCGTCGCCTTCTGTGACGCCTTCAACCTGCCGCTGCTGACGTTCGTCGACACTTCGGGGTTCTATCCGGGCAAGGATCTCGAATGGCGGGGGATGATCCGTTACGGCGCGCAGTTGGCCTTCGCCTACGCCCGAGCCACCGTCGGCCGGGTCAACGTCACCACCCGCAAGTCCTACGGCGGCGCATACATCGTCATGGACTCCAAGACCATGGGCAACGACATCGCCCTGGGGTGGCCCTCCGCTGAGATCGCGGTGATGGGGGCCAAGGGGGCCGTTGAGATCCTGCACCGGGATCGCAGCGCCTCTGAGCGCGCAGAGCTCGAGTCCGCCTACGAACAACGCCTGCTCAACCCTTACATTGCGGCCGAGCGGGGGACGATCGATGCGGTGATCGACCCGGCCGAGACCCGCCAGCGTGTCTGCTCCGCTTTTGACATGCTCGCGAGCAAGCGGGAGCGTCTCCCCCACCGTCGTCACGACAACACACCATTGTGAAACAGCGCTGTGAACGCTGGCGCGGCGAACCGCTCGGAATCGTCGTCCCAACGTGCGCCCCAGGGCCGTCGCGGTCTAGATTCAGAGTCAGTTTCGACCCCTGGATCGAGGCATTGCGAGGAGTAGCGAGTGCCTGAGAGCATCACCATCACCGACAACCGCACGGGCTCCTCGATCGAGGTCCCGATCGAGAACGGGGGGATTGATGCGGCCGAGTGGCGCAGGTTCCTGCCAGGAGTCTGGTTCTGTGATCCGGGTCTGACGACTACCGCCGCAGCGATCAGCAAAATCACCGAGCTCGACGGCGACAACGGCATTCTTCGCTACCGGGGCTACCCGATCGAGCAGCTGGCCGAGCAGAGTTCTTTCCTCGAGGTCTCCTACCTGCTGATACATGGCGAGCTTCCAACGAAAACCCAGCACGACGCATGGGTCTACGAGGTCACACACCACACCTTCGTGCATGAGAACTTTCGACGCCGGATCTACGACGCCTACCACTACGACGCTCATCCGATGGGCCTGCTCACATCCGGCGTGGCCGCCCTGTCGACCTTCTATCCCGAGGCCAAGGAGATCGAGGACGAGAGCATCCGCATGGAGCAGATCGTCCGGCTGATCGCGAAGATGCCGACCCTGGCGGCTGCGGCCTACCGCCATTCTCAGGGTCAGCCGTTCGTGTTCCCCGACAACCTGCTCGGATATCCGGAGAACTTCTTGAACATGATGTATCGGATGGGTGGGGAGTATGACATCCATCCGGTGCTCGGCAAGGCCATGGAGATCCTGTTGATCCTGCATGCGGACCATGAGCAGAACTGTTCGACCACCGCCGCCCGAGTGGTCGGCTCGTCGCATGCCGATCCCTATACCTCCGTCGCGGCGGCCTGCGCCGCCCTCTACGGTCCGCGCCACGGAGGCGCCAACGAGGCCGTGCTCAACATGCTCGACGAGATCGGCGACTACAGCAACGTCGACGCTTTCATCGAGACCGTGAAGTCGGGCGAGAACCGCTTGATGGGGTTCGGCCACCGGGTCTACAAGAACTACGATCCTCGGGCCAGGATCATCAAGCAGGCCGCCTACGACGTGTTCGAGGTCACCGGCAAGAACCCCAGGCTCGACCTCGCCCTGAAGCTCGAGGAGATCGCCACCAACGACTCCTATTTCATCGACCGCAGGCTCTATCCCAACGTCGACTTCTACTCGGGCCTGATCTATCAGTCGATGGGCTTCCCAACTGAGATGTTCACCGTGCTGTTCGCCATCGGGCGGACGCCGGGCTGGTTGGCCCATTGGAACGAGATGATGGAGCAGGAGTCGCGCATCGCCAGGCCCCGCCAGCTCTACACCGGCCCCGCAATGCGCGACTACGTGCCGCTGAGCGAGCGCTGATCAGGCGCTGAACGAAAGCCGCGCGCTCAGCTCTGGTCGAACCGCAACTCTTGGCGGTAGGGGAAGAAGTCTGGAAGTTCCCCAGCATGGTGCAGTTCCTGCATCGACTTCCAGAATTCAACCGAACAGATGTCTGCGTGGCGCGCCTGGATCACCTCGCCGATCACCCGGGGGGAACGCAGATAGGTGCGGAACTCCTCAGGGAACACGTCGTTGGACTCGACCGGGAACCACGGTTGGTCAGACATCTCGTCGTCGTAGTTCTGGCTGACCGGCATCTTGCGGAAGTTGATCTCGCCGAGCAGCGCCAACTCGTCGTAGTCGTAGAACACCACGACACCGTGCCGGGTGACGCCGAAGTTCTTGGGGAACAGGTCACCAGGGAAGATGTTGGCCGCGGCCAGGTCCTTGATCGCGTAGCCGTAGTCGATGGCAGCAGCGCGCGCCCGTTCCGGCGACATCTCACGCAGGTAGAGGTTGAGCGGGTAGAGCCTGCGCTCGGTGTAGGCATGGTGCAGCACGACCTCGTCGTCTGTGATCGTGACGGTGCGGGCGCAGTCGTTGCGCAGCTCGTCGATCAGCTCCTCATCGAAGCGGTAGCGGTTGAAGCTCAGGTTGGTGAACTCCTGGGCATCGACGAGGCGGCCCACCCGGTCATGTCCGAACACCAGCTTGTAGCGTCGTTTCACGTCTTCGGGGGTGGTTCGCTTGGTGGGCGCGAAGCGGTCCTTGATGAGCTTGAAGACCACATCGAACGACGGCAGCGTGAAGACCGCCATGACCATGCCGCGCGCGCCCCGGGCGCGTTCGAAGCGGGTGTTGGAGTGTTCCATATGGCGGTACAGCGCCCGGAACAGGTTGGTCTTGCCGTGCTGGTTGTAGCCGATCGAGGTGTAGAGCTCGGCCACCGGCTTGACCGGCAGGAGCGACTTCAGGAACCCGACGACCGCGGCCGGGCGTCGGCACAGCACATGGAAGTAGGACCGCGTGTAACCGAAGAGGCGGCTCGCGTCGGTCTCGGTGAGCAGCACCGCATCCACCTTCACTCCGGCTTCGCTGTGGACTAGGGCGATGACAATCGGAGCCAGGCGGTTCAGCCAGCGGAGCCGACCCACGAGGTAGGCGCCCTTGTTGCGATAGAAGACCGATCGCAGCATGTCTATTGCGTCGAGGTGCCCGTCCCAGGTCTGTTCGAGGAGGGTGCTGACCCGTCCGGCGACCTTGGCGGCGTCTCCATCGATGTCGTTTAAGCTCGGGGCCAGCGGCGAGTGCTGAAAGATCTCGCGGAGGCAGTCGGCGACGCTGGCGTCGGCGGGGAATGTCCGGTACTCGCCGCGGGTGCCGTCGGCGGAGGGCAGCTTGGTGGGGCCGAGCCAGAGGAACTCCAGTTCCTCGTCGATTCCGACGATGTGGAACAGCCGCCGGGTGACGGAGTTGTAGAACGTTTCGGCGAGTTCGAGGTCCATCCGCTCTGAGACGAGGGTGACGTAGCGGCGTCGTGCGCCGATCCACACCGTGCGAGCTTCGGGGTCGTCTTCTGCCAGTACCAGACGGGCCGCGTCGACGACATTGAAGACCAGGCGCTTGTGCAGGTTGAGGCGGTCTTTCGTGTCTTGTTGATGCCCGGCCCAGTCACGTTCCATGAAGCATCGGGAGGCTCGGTGCGTGAGTTCGAGGTAGCGCTCGTGGTATTCGACGAAGGCGTCGCAGAGCATTCGGGCGAGCCGGTCGACCCGCGGGTCCACCTCCTGTCCCCAACGGCCCGTTGCGTCGCGGGCTGGCCTCGGGGGGGTCTGTTCTGCGCCTCGGGACTCCGCTGAAGTTTGCACCGATCACCCCACAAGCTGGCTGAACGTGGGATCGTAGCAGTATGAGGCGCCTCACTGACCTTCAGGAACGGGCTGAACTGGCTGATCTCGCGGCGTTGTACGCGGTCATCGTCGATGCGCGCGACTTCGCCCGCTTCGATGAGGTGTTCACCGCCGACGCGCTGCTCGACACGGGTCGGGGGCGGCGGTCGGGCCTGTTGGAGATCACCGAGGCCATGGCAGGCCTGCTCCGCTATGAGGCCACGAGCCACGTCCTGGGGCAGCAGCTCCTCTCGGTGACCGACGACGGCGGGATCGAGGGGGTTACCTATTGTGAGGCGCACCATCTCCGCGTCGTCGGCGATGAGCGCATCGACCAGGTGATGCACATCCAGTACCACGACCGGTTCGTGCAGACCCCCGACGGCTGGCGGATCGTCTACCGTCGCCTGGAGGTCCCGTGGACCGCCGACCAGCCTGTCTGAGGCTCTGCCGGGCTCTGCCGGGCCGGTACCGGGCCGGTATCAGCGGAGTCAGAGCCAGTCGGCGGGGCCGGGCCGGTCGGTGGGGATTGGGCGGTCGGCAGCGGGGTCAGGGTTGGTCGGCGGCGGCCGGGCCGGTCGGCGGGGCTTGGGCGGTCGGCAGCGGGGTCAGGGTTGGTCGGCGGCGCGTTCGTGGCGGCGGATCACCTCGTCGATCACCAGACGCAGGAAGGCCTCACTGAACGTCGGGTCGAGGTTGGCCGACGATGCTAGCTCGCGGAGCCGCGCGATCTGCTCCTTCTCACGCTCGGGATCGGCTGGCGGCAGGCCCTGTTGCGCCTTGTACTCACCGACATCCTCAGTCACTTTGAACCGCTCGGCTAACAGCAGGATCAGCGCGGCGTCGATGTTGTCGATGCTGGAACGGAAGCGTTTGAGCTGCTCGTCTGCCATGGCATCAAACCTAGGCGAGGGTGCCGAGCATGTCGCGGAGGCGGTCTGCCGGGGAGTCGCTGCGGACCAGGGCTTCTCCGATCAGCGCGGCATCGTAGCCGACTTCGGCGAGGTCTACGAGCCTGGTCCCCCCGGGCGTCTCGATGCCCGATGCCGCCACGGTCGCAACTCCGGGTCCCAGCTCGGCCAGCAGCCCAGCCATGCGCACTGCTTTGTTGTGGTCGACGGTGAAGCGGGTGTCTTTGGGATTGTCTCGCTGGTTTACGGCGATCATGTAGGCACCCGCTTCTGCGGCCATTGCCAGGTCGTGTTCCGCCCGCACCTCGGTCAGGGCGTCCATGCCCAAGCTCAGGGCGAGGTCCTGGAGGTCCGCGACCGCAGAGACCGATCCGATGTCCTCCACGATCAGCAGCACCGCATCGGCACCCATGGCGGCTGCGTCTTGGATGTGCTGGGGCGCCGTGAGGAAGTCCTTGCGCAGTACCGGGGCGTCGACGGCCTTCTTGACCGCGATCAGGTCTTCGGGGCTGCCACCGAACCGCGGCCCCTCGGTCAGCACCGAGATGCAGGACGCCCCGCCCCGCACGTACTCGGCTGCGGTCTCAGCAGCCCCCATTTCCAGACGAAGCTCCCCCGCGGACGGCGACTTGCGCTTCACTTCGGCAATGACCGCCAGTTCAGGTCCGGCGGTCAGAGCGTCCTTGAAAGCATGACCCACAGACTGCATGGCCGCCGATTCTAACCCCGTGTCGTCTGTTCACATCTGCTCACGTCGGCTCGGTCGAGTCTGGGTCTCGCAGGCTCGATCGTCAGTCGAAGTATGCAGCATTCCGAGATTGCCGGTGCTCAGGTCTCAGGGATCGACCTGCGGATTCGATGTCGTCGGCGATCTTGGCGGCCTGAACGCTTGTGATCTCGCCGAATGCGACCGCCGATCGCAGAATCTGCACCGTGTCGATGACTCGGCCCGGGCCGAGCGACGGGCGTCTCGTCGCGAAGACGTAGGCACCGTGATCGTCGGTCGCAACGGTGCCGCCAGTGGCCTCGGCGAAGTGGATGGCCTGAGCCTCGCCGAGATGCGCGTCCGGAGGTCTGAGCCCTTCGTTGAGCCCAACCTGGATGCGGTACACCGCAGCGAGGTTGCCTTCCTCCGGCTCGGCGGCAGCACCGAGCCACGAAGCCGACAAGATGTCCGCACAATGCGCTTCCCCGGCGCGTTCCGCGGCAGCAATTTCGTCTTGTACCGCTTCAGTCCAGCGAGGCTCAGGGTGGCGACCATGCTGGGCGTGCAATACGTCCAGAGCGTCAACGGCAGCAAAATGACGCAGCGTCACCGCGTCGTGCAGCACCGGTGGCACAGTGAGTGCTCGGTCTAGACCGGGCTCGCGTCGAAGCTCAAGAGCACCTCTTCGGGGGCATCCTGCTCCGAAGGCGTGCGGTCGAGTTCGAACGCGTCCGAGCGCTCATACGTGCTGATGGCGGAAATGAGGTCGTCGCGGGGAACGTCGAGCAGGCCGGCGAGTGGCGCTGCGCCGACGATGCCGTCGAGCAGGCCGCGTAGGCACCGTGATGCGAGCAAAAGCGGAGGTCGTCGCTCTGGACGGGAGCCGCGTGCGGCCAGCAACGCTCGGCGGAGATCTTCGTCTTCAACACGCGCCAGCAGTCCCGTCCACCCGACTGATCTGAGCCTGTCGCGTCCGGCTGCGTTGACACATTGAAGGTTGTGCAACCGATACACGAGCGATTCGTAGCTGACACCGAACTCGACCAGGATTCGCGCTAGCGAGTCTGGGTCGAGCCCGTTTGAGGCAACAGCCTCCCGCAGGTCCTCCTCGGGCATCAACAGGGCCGCAGCGAACGCGTTGGCTAGGCGTTCTCGGTCTGTGCTGGCGCGCAGGTCACTGTCAATGTTCAAGGTCGCTCCGTCTGCGTTCAAGACGTGGCCGAGTTCATGGGCGAGCGTGAACAGGGCACGAGGTCGGGGCTGATCGGAACTCACCGCGATGAGTGAGAACTCTGGGTCTGTGATCGAAGCGCCCGCCAGCGAGGCATCGCCGAAGCTGTCTACGAGCACGTCAATGCCGAGTTCGCGTTCGATCGCCTCGACCAAGCTCGTGAACGGATCATCCGTGCCCTTGGCGGCGCGGAAGCGTACGCTCGCCCAGCGTGCGAGCGTGTTCGCGCGATCGAGCCAACCCTCGGGGTTCCCGTTCGCGGGAACCGGGCCAATCCGACGCGACGGGTGCCCACCATCGGCGAGCACGTGATGCAGCTCGGCCATCGCGGTCAGACGAGCCATGACCGATCCCTCAACCGAGGCACCGTCGGCGCGAGCGGCGACAGGTAGCCGTGCCAGCAGCGAATCCGGCTCCAGAATGGCGAGTTGCGACACCCCGAGGAACTCAGCGATCACAGCCAACTCTGAGGCCTTCACCGACCGCTTGCCGTGCTCGATGTTCGAGACCGCGCTCGGGTCCACCCCCAGCGACGCCGCCAGCTGAGCAGCTTGCAAGCCTGCCGACTCCCGCAGACTACGAATCTGGTCTCCCAACGAGACCGCGGACGACATGAGGACAAGCTATCGGATCACTTGCGATTTTCGCAAGCACCCAGTAGGTCGTGCCTGCCGGACACACGTTGGTGGGCCGTACAAGAGTCGAACTTGTGACCTCCTGCGTGTCGAGCAGGCGCTCTAACCAACTGAGCTAACGGCCCCAGAAGACTCGCACTTTACCACCGCACCGCGACATTTCGACCCTCAGCGACTCAGCCGTTCCACGCTTCGAGCACTCAGCTCGCCCTCGATCGCAGCAACTCATCCTCGCAGCGCGACCCATGCAGCAGCCTTGAGCTGCGTCGCTCAAGCGAACCCAACCGGTCCCAGAAGGCCGCTGCCAAGAACGACGAGGAGAAGGAATGTAAGCTCAACGCATGACTGAACGAGACACGACCGCAACCAGACGACGGTCGTCATCGGGCGCGCATTTTCGCAAGTGCGCGCTCCAAGTGAACCCTCATCACTACTCCGGGACGTTCCGGGGGCAGAAGAGTGGCGGCAGTTCGTTCGAGCACGCGCAGGCAAGGGGCCGGTATGAACCGCTTAGAACTCTCGCAGTTGCTACTTCACGGTGAGAACTCCGGGTTGGTATTTGAACGCGACGACACGCAACGGCGGATACTCGCTGGAGAGATCGTGGCTCTGCTCAATTTAGAAGGCGGACACATACTGCTCGGCGTCGAAGAAGACGGAACCGTTTCTGGTCTGACGCGAGACCCGCCACAAGCCGAAGAATGGGTCATGCAGATGGCCGGGCACAACGTCCACCCTGCCGTGAACCCGTACTGGGAGACCCTCGAGTGGGGCAACGGCACTGTTGTAGGGGTTGTCACACTGCCTGCGGATGCCCCCGACAAACCGTACAAGGTCAAGAGCGGCAGTTCGTGGGTCACCCGAATCCGTGTGGGCACGACGACTCGGGATGCAACCAGAGAAGAGGAAGAGCGTCTCTACCAGCAGTCAGGCAGGTTGAGGTATGGGATGAAGCCCGTGCCAGGAACGAGCACACGGGATCTGGACCTTCGGCGTCTTCGTGACTATTTCGTTCGAGTCCTAGGTACGAAGAGCTTTCCTGAAGATGACTCAGACGAACTCAAACAGTTGCTAACCAACCTGGAACTGGCAACCGCGTCGTCAGCAGACGGACACACTTCGGCAACAGTGGACGGGTTGTTGCTCTTTGGCAAGAACCCTGAGCGTTTCCTGCCCCAATCAGGTATCAGGGCAGTTTGCTATCAGGGAACCGAACCAGGTTATGCGGTTCGCGAAGACCAGGACATAAAGGGTCCGCTGACTCCATTGGGTGCCGTTGGCGAGCCAGGTTTCGAACCTGGGATCGTGGACAGAGCGTGGGATTTCGTGCGGCGCAACACAGTCTCTACAGCACGGCTGGAGGGAGCGCGGCGGCACGAACGCTGGGAGTATCCAGAGGAGGTGCTCCGCGAGGTTCTGGTGAACGCCTTGGCCCACCGCGACTAAAGCATCGCGGGGACCGACGTGATGCTGTCCATATTCGGCTCTTCGCGTTTGAGGTCGGGGTGGGTGGGGTGAGGGTCCGCGCCTGAAGGGGCGGGATCCTCCAGAATCGGTGCTGTCCGCAACGAGAATCTGGAGGATCCCTGTGGAAGTTGAGCCTACACGTGTGTGTGAGTTGTTGGTTGGGTTGGGCGATGTGGAGGTGGTCGGCGTCGACGACGATGTGGGTTTGCCGTTGCGGGTTCATGTCCGTCGACGGGCGGCGAGACCGGACTGCGATGGTTGTGGCGGGAGGTTGTGGTCTGATGGTGAGAAGCTGGTGGAGTTGGTGTACCTCCCGGCGTTTGGGCGGCCGGTGCAGTTGGTGTGGCACAAGCGTCGGTGGCGTTGCCCGAGCTCGGAGTGCTCGGCGGGGACGGTCACCGAACAGGACCCCGCTGTGGCGCCGCGGAGGGAGCGGTTGACCACGCGGGCGGGTCGTTGGGTCACTTGCCAGGCGGGTCGTGGCCGCCCGTTCAATGAGGTCGCTTCGGAGTTGGGTTGCAGTTGGCATCCGGTCAACGCGTCGGTGCAGCGTTGGGGCAAGGCGCTGCTAGAAGCTGACACAGACCGGATCGGCGACACCCAGGCGTTGGGTCTTGATGAGCATTTGATGTGGCGGCACCGACGGTTCCGCCACAAGGCCTGGGCGACTAGCATTGTTGACATCAGCCGGGGCCAGTTGTTGGACATAGTCCCAGGTAAAACAGCTAAAGCACCCACCAAGTGGCTGCTCGCGCGGCCTCGCGGATGGCGCCGCGCGATCCGTTGGGCGGCGTCGGGGTCTCTCGGGACCGTACCGGGCCACGTTCAACACGGCGCTGCGGTACGCCAAGCAGGTCGCGGACCCGTTCCACGTAGTGAAGCTCGCCAACAAAGCATTAGACGACGTGCGTCGCCGGGTCCAAAACGAGACG
>JAHQYN010000030.1 GCA_024421085.1 Acidimicrobiia bacterium | reverse complement strand
CTTCCAACCACATCACCAAGATCAGCGCTTTCCGCGCTGCCCAAAGACACCGACAAGGAATACACCCGATCTTCGGCCGCCGCTGTGGACGAGACTGCCTGCGACGCAGTGACCGTCAAAGTAACCGTCTGACCCTCAACCACCGTCGCTGGCCCCGTCAACGTCACCGAAGCCGCCGTGGGCGTACCCGAACCAAACACCCATCCGCTCAAGCCGGTAGAACTCTTAGCACGCACACGCACCCGATACGGCGTCCCGTTCGACAAACTCGGAATCGCCTGCGACGCGGTCGTGCCAGTGCGCGTGACTGCCACCCAACCCGCCGATGCCGCTCCCGTCGTGACCGCCGCATTGTTGGTCACCGAACTGGCCGCCGCGGACGTGTAATGCACGTCATAACCCGTCACTCCAGTCGAAGTCGACGCCGTCCACGACAACGACAACGCCGCACTCCCCGCCGAAACCGAAAGATCAGTCGGGGCGTTGAGCGGCACATGAGGAGTGAACGTCACCCAATCCGACCAATCGCTGTCCTGATGAGTCAGGACGCCGCCCGATACGGCTCTTGCCGAGACCCGGACCCGGTAGATTTGGTTGTTGGTCAGGCTGCCAATGGTGGTGGTTCGGCTGCGGGCCGCTGTAGTCGTGGTGCCGCTGGGATGAGTGCCGTATTGCCACCGGTACTGGTTGGCGTTCGTCACGGCGTCGGCACTCAAAGACACCTGCGCGTTGCCCGGGGTTGCCTGCACGTTGGTCGGCGTCGCCAACTTGTGGGTCGCCCCCGCCTGAGGCACAGCAACCAACAGCGACCCCAACAACGCCAGAACCAGGGCCGGTACAACACCGACCCGAAACCGAAACCGGCTAGACCCTACCCAACGGGGGGGGGGGGGGGTGACAGCAGAACCCGAACCCGGGCTGCCGTGCATCAAGCGGCGCACACCCGCGCGCTGGTTTCTACTGTCGTTTCGCATCTGAGCGCCTCCAAAATCGGCCACCGCACACAATACCCGATATCACAGCGCCGTCAAACACGCGACACACCCGATCCCGTGCCCCGACACGCGCACGGAACCAGCCCCACCCGGCATCCGCACCGACACCCGTAGCGACCGGCCAGCCGACAGGCACAGCGGCATTACCGACACCCGCAGCGACCGGCCAGCCGACAGGCACAGCGGTGCGGCCAGAAGACTCAAAGCGCAACCAGCAGCGGTGCGACTCAGACTACCGAGACAGGCCGCATCGACGATCCCGCCCCGACGAGACCCGCCACAGCACCCGAACCGCCACGCTACGTCCACCCGCAGGTTGGGTGTGTACCCGCAGGCTGGGTGTGTACCCGCAGGCTGGGTGTGTACCCGCAGGCTCACCAATGGCGGCTACTGTGCCGCAGTCACAGTGCGGGGCGGCACTGTCCTCAGCGGGAGAAGTCGCCCACGCAGTACAGTGCTCGGGTGGATAGCGTCGATGCGGTGACAGCCGACAACGCAGCTGCATCTTCGACCGGGGCGCAGGCAACGGAGCCGTTCGACCAGGTTCCCGCCGGACGCGGCGGCCCCCAGCGGATCCCACGCCCCGAGGGCACCACGCTCGGCGGCCCTGCGCCTTGGGCGCACATCCCTGAGTCCCAACGCCGTGTGACCCTCGCCGACATCTCCAGGGCTCTCGGCTGCCATCGGCCTGCACAGTCGGTGGGAACCGTCGGCGAAGGTATCGGCTGCAGTGCGGTGCTCTGTCTCTTGTACGAACGTGCAGACGACGTCTACATGATCTTGACCAGGCGCTCGCCACGCATGCGTCACCACGCTCACGAAGTCGCATTTCCTGGCGGTCGCCGCGAGGCAACAGACGCTGATCTTTGGACGACCGCATTGCGTGAAGCACAAGAGGAGGTGGGAGTCGACCCCTCGACCATCCGGCGGATCGGTGAGCTCGACAGCTTCGTGACCGTCGGCTCCCGGACTCTGGTAACCCCATTCGTAGCCGTTGCCGATCAAGAGCCGACCCTGAGACGAGACCAGATCGAGGTGGAGCTGATACGCCACGTCGGGTTTCGCGAACTGCTCTCCGACGAAGCCTGGCGCGAGGAGTTCTGGCCCCTGCCCCAGAGGCCGAGCGGTCTGCCACGGAACCACCGCCCGAAACCAACCGTGAGCGAGGCCGTGGCCCGAGCGGCCCACGAGCGCAACGAACAAGAGCGGCAAGGACCAGCCTACAAGCCGCGAGCGATCACCTTCTTCGAACTCAACGGAGACACCGTCTGGGGCGCCACCGCAGCGATCCTGCGCCAACTCCTCTCAATCGCCACAGCGGTTGACGGCACAGCAGTCACCGCCAATGCGAACGTTGATGACACACCGAAAGTTGACGACACACCGAACGCGGACGACACACCGAACGCGGACGACACACCGAAAGTTGAGGTTGTCGTAGGGTGAGCGCGGCGCCGGTGAACTCAGCCGACGGTGGCGAGACGGTCCTGGTCGTCGATTTCGGGGCGCAGTACGCCCAGTTGATCGCGCGCCGGGTACGCGAGGCCAACGTCTACAGCGAGATCGTGTCGCCCACCATCACCCCCGAGGAGATCGCGGCGAGAAACCCGACGGGGATCATCCTCAGCGGAGGCCCCGCGTCGGTTCATGCAGAGGGCGCCATCCTGATTGATCCCGAGGTGTATGACCTCGACATTCCGATTCTGGGGATCTGCTACGGCGCGCAGATGATCGCTCAGCAGCGAGGCGGTCGGGTCGACCACAGCGGCCGGGGCGAGTACGGCCGGACCACGATGTCGCTTCTGACCGACGGTGGCTGCCTGCTCGGGGGAACTCCCGCCAAACAGCAGGTGTGGATGAGCCATTTCGACGCGATCGTGGAACCCCCCGAGGGCGTGACCGCCACGGCCTCCACTTCCGCCGCGGCTGTGGCTGCGTTCGAGGACCGTGACCAGAAGCTCTACGGCGTGCAGTTCCATCCCGAGGTGATCCACACAACCCACGGCCAGCAGGTGATCGAGCGTTTCTTGACCGACGCCTGCGGCAGCTCCGGTTCTTGGACGATGGACTCCATCATCGACGCCGCGGTCGCGCAGATTCGTGAGCAGGTCGGTGACGACACAGCGATCTGTGGACTGAGCGGCGGGGTCGACTCGGCGGTCGCCGCGGCGCTGGTGCACAGAGCGATCGGCGATCAGCTCACCTGCGTGTTCGTCGACACTGGTCTGATGCGACTCAACGAGGGCGACCAAGTGGTTGAGACCTTCGAACGCAACTTCGGGGTTCGCCTCGTGTATGCCCACGCACAGGACCGTTTCTTCGCCGCGCTGGCCGGGATCACTGAGCCGGAGGCGAAGCGCAAGGCGATCGGAGAGCTCTTCATCCGGGTCTTCGAGGGCGCGCAGGCGCAGGCGGGAGAGGCCCGTTTCCTGGTTCAGGGCACGTTGTATCCCGATGTCATCGAGTCGGGCGGCAAGCATGCCTCCACGATCAAGAGCCACCACAATGTCGGCGGACTGCCCGACGACATCGAGTTCTCACTGGTCGAACCGCTCAGGAGCCTCTTCAAGGACGAGGTTCGCCACCTGGGCCGTGAACTCGGACTCCCCGATGAGATCGTTGAACGTCAGCCGTTCCCCGGCCCGGGTCTCGGTGTTCGCATCATCGGTGAGGTCACGCCCGACAAGGTCGCCACGCTTCAACAAGCAGATTTCATCGTGCGCGAGGAGTTGCACAACGCGGGGCTCGAACGGCTGATCTGGCAGTCGTTCGCGGTGCTTCCCGACATCCGCACGGTGGGGGTCATGGGAGACGAGCGCACCTACGGTCATCCCGTGATCATCCGCGCGGTCACCAGCGAGGATGCCATGACTGCAGACTGGGCGCGGATTCCCCACGATGTGCTGGAGTTGATGAGCAGCCGCATCATCAACGAAGTCCCGGGGGTCAACCGTGTCGCCTACGACATCACCTCGAAACCGCCCGGCACCATCGAGTGGGAATAGTTGGCGAGCAGGGATGAGCGGGACGCGCTGATGCGCCCGGAGCGAACGGGGAGGGGACGCGCTGATGCGCCCGGAGCGTGCGGGGAGGGGACGCGCTGATGCGCCCGGAGCGTGCGGGGATGAGTGGGAATAGGCGGCGAACGGGGACGAGGGGGGCGCGCTGATGCGCCCGGAGCGGGTCGGAGCCGCTGATGGCTGAGCCGGGGGCAGCCGAGATCACGCCTCGTCCCGACAGCGGGCGGGTCTTTACGCGCGGCCGCCGGGTGAGGCTCGCCGATGTCGACCCCCGGGGACGCTGCCGCCTGGACGCACTGGTTCGTCAACTCCAAGACATCGCCCGCGATGATTCTGCCGACAGCAATCTGACGAACCCGATGAACTGGATCGTGCGGCGCACAATGGTTGAGGTCCGCAGCGCGCCCGTCTTCCAGGAATGGATTGAACTGTCGACCTGGTGCAGCGGTTACGGCAGCCGCTGGGCCGAGCGGCGCACCAGCGTGCGGGGCGGGCGGGGCGCCGAGGTCGAGGCGGTGACCATCTGGGTCCACATCGACACAGAGTCTCTGCGACCGACTCGCCTTGCTGACGACTTCTTTGAGATCTGGGGCGAGAGTGCGGGCAGTCGTCGTGTGTCAGCCCGCACGACGCTGCCAGCTGCGTGGCCCGACAACGCCAATGACTACCCGTGGCCTCTGCGATTCACCGACATCGACCTGCTCGGACATGTCAACAACGCCGCCCAGTGGGCCCCGGTGGAACAGGCTCTTCACCTGTCGGGATGGACTTCGGGGCCGATCCGGGCCGAGCTTGAGCACGGGGCAGGGATCGAGGCCGACAGCGAGGTGCGTCTGCGTTGGACGCCTGCCGAGGGTGGTGTCGACACCTGGTTGACGACCAACGGTGCGGCCAGCAGCGTCGCCCGGGTCCGGCCCCTCAGCAACGCCTCTTGAGATCACCTGGCCGTTCTGGCGGTGCCATGCGTCGGTTTCCGACGCATGGCACCGCCAGAACGAAGTTCATCAACTCGTCGACAGTGTGAAACGCAGGCGACCGTCGGTGTCGCGGCGCACCTCGCCGTCACCGATCAGTCGCAGGTGCTCGAGGTGGGCGAACGTTTCGCTGGCGGCCATCTCTCCCCACGAACGCTGTTTGAACAGCACCTTCATCCAGGCTTCGACCGGCGCGTCTGCGTGGTCCGCGGCGGCGTCGCGCAGTGTCTGGAGGCGGTCCGCGTGATGGTCCTGGATGTTACTGCAGCGACCCACCAGGTCCTCGAACGGATGTCCATGCGCCGGCAGGACACAGCTGAGACCGTCCAGGGCGGCGACTTTGTCGAGCGACGCGAAGAAGGTGGCCAGCGGATCCCCCAGATCGGGGTTCCCGGCTATGTGGGGGGTGATTGTGGGCAGGACGTGGTCTCCTGAGAGCAGCACGCCCTCTTGCGGGTCGAACAGGCAAAGGTGGTCGAAGGTGTGCCCGGGGGTGTGGACCGCGAACCAGTCTCGGTCAGCAAGCCGGACGGGGTCGCCGTCGGCTACCCGGATCGTGGGATGCGGCGCCAGGAAGCGGCGCGATCCAGACGGGTCCATGTGCAGCCATTTGAGCATTATCTCATCGGGTGGCGGCTGACGTGCCTCGCCCCACGGGGTCCTCTCGGATTCGCTGATGCGCTGCTTCCAGAGTTCGACGATCGCCTCGTTGTCGATTTCGTCCGACTCGCGCAGTTCCAGGTCGAAGTCGTCTCCAACCTGTTGGATTCGACTGTGGAACGCCTCGTGGGTGAGGACCTCGGCGCCGGCTACCTCCCGAAGCTGGTCGCTCCCCCCGAAGTGGTCGGGGTGGCTGTGGGTAACGATCACTGTGTGGACGCGCTCGACGGGAATCGACGCTGACGCCAAGCGGTCCATCAGTGCTTGCCAGGACTCCTCTCCGGGAAGGCCCGGGTCGACGAGGGCGACTCCGTTCGAGTCTTCGAGGGCGTAGCAGTTCACATGACCAAGCCCCGGCATCGAGATCGGCAGTTGCATCCGCAGCACCCCGGGCGCTGCTTCGACGACTTCCGTCGAGGCCGGTTCCTGTTCCTGTTTGCGGTAGATCACCCCCGAACCCTAGAGCCTCCCCACCACCCCCACTAACCCCGCCGAAACACAGTCGCGCGATAGTGGCGCAGTTCGTCGAGGCTCTCGAGTACGTCGTCCATGGCCCGATGGCCGGTGGCCTTCTCGGGCGCGGACGCCAACACCTCTGGATTCCAGCGCCGAACCAGTTCCTTGATGGTCGAGACATCAACTGAGCGGTAGTGCAGGATCTCTTCGATCTCACTCAGATGTTTGGCCAGGAAACGACGGTCAGTGCCGATCGAGTTGCCGCACAGAGGAACGGTGCCTTCCTTGTCGATGTGTTGTCTCAGGAAGGCCAACGTTTGGGCCCCCGCTTCGGCGAGGCTCACCGTTGAGGCTCGAACCTCTGACAACAGTCCGCTGCGGGTGTGCATCTTGACGACCACTTCGTCCATGTGAGCCAGGTCCTCTTCGCTGGCATGAACGATCAAGTCCGGCCCCTCGGCAATCAACTCAAGGTTGTCGTCGGTGATCAGCGTTGCGATCTCCAAGATCGTGTGTTGGTCGGGATCCAGCCCCGTCATTTCTAGGTCCATCCAGGCCAGCATGGTATCAGCGTACGTCGGGGAGAGACTTAGTCAGCCAGACAGTTCCAATGTCACCGTCGATTCGCAGTTCGTCAACCAGATCAGCGGCACTGCCGTTGAGGAGCTGCACCGCCTGTTGAGACACCCGCGAGGTGATGCTGCGGCTGGCTTCGAACTCGAATCGACTCTCGGCGATTCGGAAGACCACATCGATGCCGTGGTCGGGTTGTGGCGATGCTGCGCCCCCGGCACCAAGACCCGGCTCGGACCCGTCGAGTCCGTCGAGTCCGTCGAGCAGCATGACCATTGCCTGGTCGACCGCCAGCCCCAGATCGTCGATGGCGACAAAGCTCATACCCAGCCGTGTGGCCAACGCAGCCGCCGCGGTCCGAACGATCTGCGCGTAGGGTCGGCGTGCAGGAATCCGCAGGAAGACTCTCTCGGCGGTCGGGGAGGCCACAGCGGCCAGTATCTCACGAACCGCCAACATCTCACGAACGGCAGGCGTCTCCGAGCGGCCAGCGTCTCACGAACGGCAGGCGTCTCCGAACGGCAGGCGTCTGCGAGCGGCCAGCGTCTCACGAACGGCAGGCGTCTCCGAGCGGCCAGCGTCTCACGAGCGGCCAACATCTCACGAACGGCAGGCGTCTCCGAGCGGCCAGCGTCTCACGAACGGCAAACATCTCACGAGCAGGAGGCGTTTGGCCGACGGTAACCTTTCTGGTCGTGGCATTGTTCGTTCAGAAGTTCGGTGGTACCTCCGTCGGCGACCCGGATCGTATCCGTGAGGTCGCCGACTACGTGGCACGCAGCCACAGACGGGGAAACCAGATCGTGCTCGTCGCCTCGGCGATGGGCAAGGAGACCGACGAACTGTTGCGTCTCGCTGATCAGGTGTCGACCCGCAAGCCCGGTCGAGAAATGGACATGCTCATAACCGGCGGCGAACGCAAGGCCTGCGCGCTGGTCTCGATGGCTCTGCACGAGCTGGGGGTCGAGTCCGACTCGTTCACCGGAAGCCAGGCGGGTTTTCTCACCGACGCGACCCACCAGAACGCCAAGATCCTGGAGTTGCGCCCCGACCGCATCCGCGCCGCCCTCGACGCCGGCCGTGTTCCGGTGGTGGGCGGTTCGCAGGGAGTATCGACCGACAACAACGTCACGTTCCTCGGTCGGGGCGGCTCAGACACCACCGCGGTGGCGCTCGCCCACGCCTTGGACGCCGACGCCTGTGAGCTCTACACCGACGTTCCCGGAGTGTTCACCACCGATCCGCGGCTCATGACCGACGCCCGGCGGATCGACCAGATCTCATTCGACGAACTACTCGAGATGACCGCTACCGGCTGCCCCAAACCGGCGATGCGGTCAGTTGAGATGGCCCGGACCCACGGAGTGAAGTTGCATGTCCGCAGCGCATTCTCGTGGATTCCCGGCACCTGGGTAACCGAGGAGGGTTCCATGGAAGGTGCACTGATTTCCGCGGTGACGCACGACACCAGCGAGGCGAAGATGACCGTCTCGGGGGTTGTCGACCGTCCCGGCGTGGCGGCTCTGCTGTTTCGCACGCTGGCTGATGCCGCCGTCAATGTCGACATGATCGTGCAGAACGCGTCCGAGCAGGGGCACACCGACATCAGTTTCACGGTGCCCCACGATCAGGTGGGGCCAGCCCTGGCAGCGACCGACTCCATTCTCGAGCCTCTCGGTGCCGCCGGAGTGGTGGCTGACGACAAGATCGCTCGGGTCAGCCTGATCGGCGCCGGCATGAAGACGAATCCTGGCGTGGCCGCGACCATGTTCGAGACGCTCTCCGACCACGGCGTCAACATCGAGATGATCTCCACATCGGCGATCCGCGTGTCGTGCGTGGTGCGTGAGGTTGACGTTGAGCAGGCCGTCGCCAGACTCCACGCCGCTTTCGAGCTTCACATGCCCCCCGAGGACCGCAGCCGCATCTGAAAGTGGCAGGGCCCGGTCGTACTACACTCACTGCGACGAGGCGAGAGGAGAAGCCGTGTCCGAAGAGCCGGCGTGGACATTGGGGATCGAGGAGGAGTATCTGCTGGTCGAACGCGACACCGGGGCCCTCGTCAAGAAACAACCTCCCGGCCTGATGGAGAAGGTGGTCGACCTGCGCCACGGTCTGGTGGCAAGGGAGCTGTTCAGTTCGCAGATTGAGATCGCCACGAGTGTCTGCACCGACGTGAAGTATCTGCGTGCAGACGTCGGGCTGTTGCGTCTGGCGGTTCAGGAAGCCGCTGATGAGTACGGGTTGGCGCCGATCGCCTCCTCGACCCATCCCTTCGCAAGGTGGGCCCAGCTCGAGCACACCCAGGGCGAGCGGTACGAGGCCTTGGTCGAGGATCTGCAGGGGGTGTCGCGGCAGTTGATCATCTCCGGGTTGCACGTCCATGTCGGCATCGATGATCCCGACCTGCGAATCGACTTGATGAACCAGGCTGTCTATTTCCTGCCGCATCTGTTGGCCCTGTCGACCTCGTCGCCGTTCTGGGAGGGGATCGACACCGGCC
Source organism: Acidimicrobiia bacterium (assembly GCA_024421085.1). Lineage (GTDB taxonomy): Bacteria > Actinomycetota > Acidimicrobiia > Acidimicrobiales > Aldehydirespiratoraceae > VXYK01. The sequence goes on along the minus strand of JAHQYN010000030.1, from coordinate 20,780 downwards.
TCAAGAGCTATCGCACGTCGCTGTTCGCGACACTGCCGCGCACGGGTCTCCCCGAGAAGTTCAACTCGTGGTCCGAGTACTGCCGCCATGTCGACGTCTTGGTGAATGCCGGGATCATCGAGGACTCCAGCAAGGTCTGGTGGCATATCCGCCCGTCGGACCGCTACCCGACCCTGGAGATGCGCGTCACAGACCTGCCTACGAGGATGGAGGACACGATCTCCGTCGCCGCCATGTATGTCTGTCTGCTGAGGATGCTGTGGCGCCTCAAGATGGAGAATCGCCGCTGGCGCAACTACGCCAACTTCCTGGTGTCGGAGAACCTGTGGCGTGCTGAACGCTACGGGATCGGGGGCGAGTTGATCGACTTCGGCAAGGGCGAGTTGGTGCCGTTCGCGGAGCTGGTGGCCGAACTCGTCGAGTTGGTGCGGCCCGACGCAGAGGCCCTCAACTGTGTTGGCGAGGTCGAGCACGCACTCACGATCTGCGAGCGTGGTACCTCCGCTGATCGCCAGCTCGCCGTCTACCAAGGTGCTCTCGATGCGGGCGCCACCAACGACGAGGCAATCAAGGCCGTCGTCGACGCTCTCATCACCGACTCGATCGCGCCACCGCTGGGGCCACCGGTCTAGGGTTGGTGTCGCACCCCCGTGGGATCGTGGAGGTATGACCAATGACAGCAACGTTCAAGCGCATTGTGAGCAAGCGCCTCCACTACGACGACCCGATCGCAGCATGATCCCAACCACGGAGCGCAAGCTAGCGCTGCGGGCCGCAGTGAACGAGTGGATCGGCGGCAGCTTCCCCGAGCACCGAACGCTGCTCAGCCACGAAGCACCCATCTATGAGCCGCAGGCTGACGCGTGGTCGGTGAAGCTGACCACGAAGCGCAACGGTGTAGCGGCGCTGCATCTCGGCTCAGTGCTGCTGGCACATGACGCGTCGATCATCGAAGCACCGCCGGCTGCCGAGGTACTCTCGCTGCTGCCTGTGGGTGCAACGTCGGAGCCGACCCGTGCAGCGGTCACAGGCGACCGGTTGCAGTTCGGCTGCGGTGACGGCATCACCGCAGCCGAAGCGATGCCGGACCGCAGCATCGACCTGCTGTTGACCGACCCGCCCTACGGCATCTCGCAGCGGTACACCTGCGAAACTCAGGTGCCGCGTCGTCTCCGCAAGGATGGCAACGACTTCATCATGCCGAAGGGCCACTTCGGTGACTGGGACGAGGCAATCGACCCGCACGCTTGGACAGCAAAAGTGCTGCCCAAGGTCGCCGGGTGGGCGGTCACGTTCTGCGCGCAGGCTCAGATCGGCACATATTGCGACATCTTCGCTGAGCACGGGCTGGTAGCGGTCGGGCCGATGGTGTGGCAGAAAACCAACCCGGTGCCTTTCAACCACCGCTACAAGCCCGTCAACGCCTGGGAAGCCATCGTGGTCGGCAAGCGATCCCGCACACCGTTCAACGGGAAGATGGTCCACAACGTGTTCGTCCACAAGTCGCCATCACCGCAGCAACGCATCCACCCCACACAGAAACCGCTGCCGCTCATGGCGCAGTTCGTAAACCTGTTCAGCGAACCGGACGGTCTGGTATTCGATCCGTTCGCCGGGTCAGCCACGACATTGATAGCGGCACGTCAGGCGGCCCGCTGCGCTATCGGCTACGAACTCGATCCGACGCTGTTCGGACTGGCTGCTGAACGTGTTGAAGCGGAGATCGAAAAGATGCTGCCCCTGTGAGCGAGATCCACGACTTCGAGAAAGAACTAGACCAGTCCACGAAGACATGGATGGTGTTCGATGTGCTGCGCGACATGGATTGGCACTGCCGTGAGTGCGAGTACACGCACACGGGCATCACGCAGATCGCGGGAGGCGCGGGCATACAGGGTCTCCAACGCGGCACGAAGTCTCGTCCGGGGTTGGTGATCGACAGCGGCAACCATCTGTGCGCCAACTGCGACAAGACCACTCGCCACGACAGATGGCAGGGCAACTTCACGCGCTCAGTGCCGTCGTCTTCGATGCCGAAAGGCTTTGCGCGACGCGCCGTGGCGCTACTCGGCTCACGCGATGTCGTGGAGTTGACTGAGCGCCCACCGAACCAGTTGACAGTTGACCATAAGCTGCCTCAGGTGCGCTGGAACTCCACCGAGACGAATGCACAGCAAAACTACAGCGCTATGAGCGACAAAGAAATACGGACGCATTTTCAACTGTTGAAGAAATCGAACGGAAGCGTCAGCCACAACCTGCTCAAATCACGAGCGTGCGAGCGTTGCTACAAGTCCGGGAACCGCGGCACGCCTTTCGGCATCCGGTTCTTCTACGACGGTGACGGCAAGTGGGCACCCGCGGACAAAAACGACGCGTCGGGTCGTGTCGGCTGCGGCTGGTTCGATTTCGCCGCATGGCGCGACGCGCTGAACAAGAAACTGTGAGCAGCCATCCGAGCCTGGAATCATCACCGCTTCGTGCCCCCATGTCCCGAACCCCGACACCCCACTCCGCTTGCTGAAACCGGTACGGTACGGCTGTGACTGAGATTCACGGGACTTGCGAGGTTGGATTCGAAGGTGTGCGGGAGGCTTTCTCGACCAACTTCGATGAGGGCGACCTGGGCGCTTCGTGTGCTGTGGTGCATCAGGGCGAGTTGGTAGTCGATCTGTGGGGTGGGCATTCCGACGTCGCCGAGACGAAACCGTGGGAACGCGACACGATCGTCAATGTCTGGTCGACCACCAAGATGATGGCGGCGCTGTGCGTGCTGGTGCTGCACGACCGGGGTGCGCTGTCGGTTGACGACCCTGTGGCGGCACACTGGCCCGAGTTCAGTGCCGGCGGCAAGGAGGGGGTGCTCATTCGGCACTTGCTGAGCCACACGGCCGGCGTGCCTGGGTTCGATCCGCCGATCACCAAAGAGGAGATGTACGACTGGGACCACTGCTGCGCGAACCTGGCGGCTCAGGCGCCTTGGTGGGAGCCGGGTACCGCCTCGGGCTACCACGCATCCACCCAGGGTTGGCTGCTCGGTGAGGTTGTGCGACGGGTGACTGGGCGCACGCTCGGCACCTTCTTCCGTGAGGAGATCGCCGGTCCTCTGGGCGCCGATTTCCACATCGGGCTCGACGATGCGGAGTTCGGTCGTGTGGCGGAGATGCGCACCGACGAGGCTGAGGGCATCGGCGACCACAGCGACCCGATCCCGGCCCGGCAGGCTCGGGGGGAAGCGGAACACTCGCAGTACGTCAACACGGACCGCTGGCGCAGAGCCGAGTTCCCTGCTTCGAACGGTCACGGCAACGCCCGCTCGGTCGTGCAGGTTGTGTCCATCCTGGGCCAGGGCGGGGAGTCCCAGGGTCTTCGCCTCCTCGGTCAGGACACGATCGAGCGGATCTTCGAGGTGCAGGCGTCGGGACCCGACCTGGTACTCGGTTACAACATGACCTTCGGTATCGGTTACGGACTCACCTCGACTGCCATGCCGCTCGGGATTAATGACCGCACGCTCTTCTGGGCCGGTTGGGGCGGTTCGATGGCCGTGGTGGACGTCGAGAACTCACTCACTGTCTGCTACGCCATGAACCGCATGATGTCCGACGTGGTCGGCGGCATGCGCGCCGGCCGTGTGATCTACGCCGCGCACGATGCGGGCACTGCCCTGCGGGCCTAGCGGCCCCGTGAGCGCAGCGAACCAGAGCGAAAGGCAACGCGCGGTGCACGCCGCGGGTACTGCCCTGCGGGCCTAGCGGCCCCGTGAGCACAGCGAACCAGAGCGACAAACACAGCGCCGCGCACGCCGCGGGTACTGCCCTGCGGGCCTAGCGGCCCCGTGAGCGCAGCGAACCAGAGCGAAAGGCAACGCGCCGCGCACGATGCGGGCACTGCCCTCCGGGCCTAGCGGCCCCGTGAGCACAGCGAACCAGAGCGACAAACACAGCGCCGCGCACGCCGCGGGTACTGGCCTCCGCGACTCGTAGCGGGTCGGCCGAATCGTTCAGGGGACGGGGACGGTGTCGGTGTCGGCGCCGCTGCGCAGCACTTTGCCGGGGAGGGCATCGGTGGGCTGCCCGTCGACCACGGTGGTGACGCCGTTGACCATCACCCGCTTGATCCCGGTCGCCTCGGAGTAGAGGCGCTTGCTGTCACCCGGCAGGTCGAACACCAGCTCCACATCCGTGGCCCCGACCTCGTCGGCATCGAAGAGCACCAGATCCGCGAAAAAGCCCTCGGCGACGCGGCCCCGGTCCCGCAGACCGAAGAGCCTTGCCGGCACATCGGTGAGGTGCCGGATCGCATTGGGCATGCTGGTGAGCTGTCGTCCGTGCAGGCAGTCGGCGAGCCAGGCGGTCGTGTAGGGGGCGCCGGCCATGCGGTCGAGGTGTGCGCCTGCGTCGGAGCCGCCGATCATCACCGCCTCGTGCTCCCAGGCCTGTGCTCGCAGCCGCCAGCTTTCGGCATCGTCGTCGGTCGGTAGGGGCCACCAGACCGTGGCGAGGTCGTCTTCGAGGGCGATCTCGACCATCGTGTGGAATGCGCGTTTGCCCCGTTCGCGGGCTATGTCGCCGAGGGTGCGGCCCTTGAGCCCCTCGTTGGCTGCAGAGTAGGTGTCACCCACTTGGTAGTTGTCCCAGCCGGTGAGGCGGGAGAACACCCCTGCTTCGGGGAGCGCTGCCTGATTCTCAAGCCAGGTGACCACCTCGGGGTCTCGCAGCTTCGCCATCCGCTCGGGGTAGTCGAGGCTGAAGATCGTCTTCCACTCCGGCAGTTGATGCAACGCGCAGAAAGTGCCGAGGCTCATGTTCATGCCGACCAGGATCGGCATGGTGAGGGCAACGATCTTGGCCCCTTCCGAGTTGGCCTTCTCGCAGGCCGCGATCTGGTTGCGGTAGGCCTCGGGGCGGGCCGAGTCGATGGTCAGCACGTTCCAGTTGAGCGGCCTGCCGCCTTCGACCGACATCTTGGTCATCAGCTCGACCTCGTCGTCCTCGAATCCGTTGAGGCAACCGTCGGCCACCCATTCGAGGGTCGTGCCGGGGTGTGCCGAGGTCTCTCGGCAGAGTTCCAGCACTTCGTCTGAGGCTGCCCAACGGCTCGGCACGGGGTTGCCGTCCCAGTCGTTGTGGGTGAAGGACCGGCCGGTGGAGAAACCGAGGCCGCCCGCTTCGATGGACTCTCGGAGAAGTCGGCGCATCTGTGCGACCTGTTCTGCCGTGGCAACGTGGCCGACCGAGTCGTCCTTCATCACCAGTCGGCGCAGGGCGCAGTGGCCGACGAGGAACCCGACGTTGATGGCCGTGCCGTTCTCGGCAACACGGTCGAGGTACTCGCCGAAGCTGCGCCAGTTCCAGGGCACGCCCAACTCGAGGGCCTCCAGCGCCATGCCCTCGACCTTGACCATCATCTTCTTGAGGTATTCGCCGTCGGACTCGTCGCCGAGCGGCGCCAGCGTGAACCCGCAGTTGCCGCCGATCATCGAGGTCACGCCGAAGAGGTTCGAAGGGGTAGTCCGCGGGTCCCAGAAGATCTGCGCGTCGTAATGGGTGTGCGGGTCGACGAATCCGGGGCAGACCACCAGACCGTCGGCATCCACGGTCTCCGCTGTCGGCTCATCGACCTGCCCGACCGCCACGATCCGACCGTCGCGAATACCCACGTCGCCCGCCACCGGTGCTGCACCCGTGCCATCGACGATGGACCCACCTTTGATAATCATGTCGAGCATCGCTTCGTCCTCCTAGCTTGGAACGCGACCCAAGCATGTCCGAAAGGCGATGCTATTGCCCATGTCGCGCCACTACCAAAGCGCCCATCCAGGAGCAGATGGAACGGTCATGCTCTCGGACCTGCCCGGTGCCCTTCGCAACGTACACTGTTGAACAAGCAAGCGCAGCTCAAACGCTGCTCTGGCTGGGAGGGACGCTGATGGACACAGCAAGCCAACACTGTGACATGACGTTCACCGCGACGGTGCGGACCATGGACGAAGAGGGGGCGCGACCGGCCTCTGAGGCTGAATTCACGGGAGTCTTCAAGGCCATCGCTGATCACCTTTACTCACGCGACGACCTAGTCGAATCCGATGTCTGGGGGCAGGCATCAACCGGGAACCTGGAAGTCCGCTTCATGCTGCCGGTATGCCATGAAACGGCCGCAGACAGCGCACCGAGACGCGTGGCCCGGATTATCGACGAGATGAACAACGCCGCGAAGATAGTCACCGGATTCGACTTTCAGGACACACTGCCACCACCCGCCACCGTCATCGCCAGCAGCCCAAACCTCAATCTGGCGCTCGCCTGACCTGAGGAGATTCCGACTGGAATCCGGCAACGCCTTCAAGCGCGGGGCTGCAAGAAAATGGACCCCGTGCGTTCCGGGGTCCCAGTCACCTGAGACATACGATTTCATTCAGCCTTGGAGACTACTAACCGGAGCCGTCAAGCCTCGGCGACCTACTCCGCATCTAGGGAGACCAATAGTTGCTCCAACTGATGCGCTTGATGAGTGGCCTGGAGATAGTCATTGTATTGCTTCAGCGCGTTTTGAACAAGTTGACGATACAATTTGTAGCTGCCATTTATTTCTCGCAAACGATTTGCGATCAATTCATCATCATCTCGGAACGAATGTCTGCTCTTTACTTTCGGTGCTTTACCGAGTACGAATACAACTTCGATACGCTCCCCAACTCGTCCATCTTGATCAAATACTGACGATACCGCGTCAAAATATTTCGATCCCTGCTCGACGAGTTCGTCGATGTTGCTAGAGCGATTGTACCGCTTCAGTTCCACGATCACATGTGAGCCCACTGCCTTCCGGTACCTAATGTCAGGAAAACCGCGGATTGTTTTGCCTCTCCTGTCCTTCGGGAATATTTTCGGCGCGATCTTGTGGAGGCTCTTTTCCATATGCGCATCTTCAGTGGCTCGCTCCCACGAAGGATCCAAAAGCCAGAGATGGTCAAAAACATGTTCTTGTACAACACGTTCGTATTCGTTGTCGTCGGAGAGGTCTTCAAGTTTCTGTATTGCTCCCACGCGCCCGCGAAGTATGTCAGCCCAAAGACTTGCCTCATATTCTCCTTGCGCCCCGAGCAGTTTGAGTAGTTCTTCGGCGTCGACGCTTGCCAGCTTGTTAAGGTCGTCCGCGCTCTTGCGTAACCCGATCCGGGCGAATGCGAGTACGCCGTGTCTGTACAGTGACGCCCGCTGAATTCGCTCAAGCTTGGCTTCCATCGGAAGGGCGGCAATTGTGCCGATGATCCTCCGAGCTGCCTCCTGTTGCCACTCGTCCAGTTCATCGTGCCATTGCTTCAGCTTCGGGAACTCAACAAATGCGTCTGTTGCTTTCTGCTGTGGCCTCTTGGCATTCCACTGGTTCGAAGCCTGTTGGAAGGCTTTCCGCAAGAAATCTTGCAGGGCTTGGACACGTTCGTCGTCTTCGATGAGTCTTTGACGGTCGCTCGTAGCGATGTCGTCGGTATCGTCGTCGTCCAAGAAGTCTGCCTCGACTTGTCCCGTGACGTAGTTCCCGAAGACTCTGGAGAAATCTAACTTGTCGAGGATTCCTTCATGAATTGGTCGTTTCCTTGCAAGGATCATAACATTCTTCAGCGAACCAGCCTCGGTGTCTTCGACCAAGTCAGAGGGTGTACGGGCAGTGCCAATCCAACCGCGAACTTCCCAGTCATCGCGGCCATTGACCTTGAATTGCGGCAACGTTAACCTCTCGACAACCTTCGGCAAAGCGCTATCTGGAAGTTGCTTTTCACCGAATTCCCAAACGTACTCAAGCTGCTTTAGATCTTGCCGGTCTTCGAAAGACAGTTGCTCACCGTCTACTTCGATCTTGAAACCGCCGTCCTCACGCGACTTCGGGTCGAGTACATCAAACCGGCGGGCGAGTCGTTTGCGAAGTGCGGCCGCGGTGAGGTCAACGCGCTTGTTCTTCAAACACTTAAGGACGAGAGTGGTTCCCTGGCTGGAGTATTGATCAGGAATCTTTACTTCCCTGGGATGATAAAGTTCGCCCTTCCGTATGCTTTCCTTGAGATCATCCGCGATTATCTCGCAGCCGGTACTAACCCCGGCCTTTGTCGAATAGATGGTAATTTCTTCGGCGATCGAAAATACGCTCAGCTTACCGATTCCTTTCCTGCCCATGAATGGGCGATTCCATATCTCCGAATGCGTTCCCTCAACTATTCGCTTCTGATAGCCAGTCACCAAGAAGCGATCATCTAATTCTTCAGGTGTCATGCCGCAACCGTCGTCGGTGACAACCACTTCGGTTTGCTGTCGCATCCAATCGATCTGGACAAGGGTGGCATCAGCGTCATACGCATTCGCCACCAGTTCGGCTAAGACAGCGGCTGCGTTGCTATATAGGTTGATTCCCAGTGATTCCAAGACCGCCATGTCAATGGTCATGGTGAACGGATGGGCGTTACTCTCATTCATGATGTTGCTCCAAGTTCTGGAAAAACCTGCGTCCGATAGCTTCTCCGAGCGGAGGCGGGACAGCGTTTCCTATGTGCCGGCCGAGCGTCGTCAGAGGGACGGATTCCCCGTCGGGTACGAATTGGTAGCTCTCAGGGAAGCCTTGGAGAATCGCTGCCTCACGCAGGGAAATGGTCCGATTCTGTTCTGGGTGGCCGAACCGGCCAGCTCCGAAGTTGTGGAAGTAGGTCGTGATTGTCGGGGACGGCTTGTCCCAGCCCATGCGTGCGTACGCATTCTTGAACGCGGCCCCACTCGCGCGCCGATGGCACTGGGCGCGCAATTCTGTCGGCCAATCGCGCCACGTACCGTCAGGCTTGGACACCATCATTCGCTTCAGGTTGAGCGGCGACAGGCCGCGGCTGCGATGCACCGGGTCAGCTTCATGGGAGCGGCCAGCTTCGATTGGCGCAAGATTCCCAATGGCCTGTCGAACAGTCTTTGGGGGTTGGCCGTACTGGTCCCCCTCTGGCACCGTCGCGGTGCCCAGCCGGGAAGCGACCAGTACGATGCGGCGACGGTTCTGAGCGAGTCCGTAGTCGGTACACCTGCATACATCGATGTCCACGGAGTAGCCGAGGCACTCGAGCATTCTCACGAAGTCTCCGAACACCGCCTTGTGCATAATGCGAGGGACGTTCTCCGTGGTGACGAATTCCGGCTTTGTCTCGGTTACCAGTCGGCTTAGCTCGCGCAATAGTTCCCATCGGCCGTCACTAGACGGGTTCACCCCCTTGCGATACGACGAGAACGGTTGGCAGGGTGCACAACCGGCCAAGAGCCTCGTGGCCCCCTCGGGCCAAAGTCCGGACAGATTTTCAGCGGTGATGTCGCGAACGTCGCGCTCGATGAACTGAGCGTCGCTCATGTTCGCTTCGAAAGGAAACCGGCACGAACCGTCTACATCGATGCCCGCCACGACATCGACTCCCGCTGCTGCCAAGCCGTAGGAAAGTCCCCCGATGCCGCAGAAGACATCTATCGCGGCGATCCCATTTCCATCGGACGCGGCGGCCATGTCGGTTCGCGGCTCCGTGAGCACCGGTCTGTCCCGGTCGTTCATGTCCATCAGCAGCCCCCTCGTGTCGCCGCTCGGCGGCCTGTAGCCTCTTCGCTCAGCCCCAAGGATGCCAGAGATTCGCCCGATTCAAGCCAACTCGGAGGCGGAACCATGATCTTCTCCATCTCTTTGGGCTCGAACTTCGTAAGGCCACCGGAGTACGTGCGGCCCCCCAACAGGCTGGCCCGATCACGGAGCGAGCGTGCCAACCTGTGCAGCGCCGCGTCGGACATAGGGTCAACCGGGTAGATACCGTGTACCGCGTTGAGGTTGCGGACCTCAGCCGAGTTGCGCACGAACGTCGGCGGGCGCCGAGCCATATAGGTGGACAGGATTGGTGCCGGGTCGCGCAGCTTTATCGCCCACCACGGGTTTCGGTGCCGTGCCGTGTAACTGTCGGCAACACCATCGCGTCGAGCGGCCTCCAAGAATCGCTCAACCAGCGCGCGGCACTTCTCGTCGATTGTGTCAAGGTCGGCGGGCAGATCAATCACCGCTCGCAGCGCGCCGGAGTCATCAAGAACAGCAGAACCCAAAGAAAAAAGTTCCGACGCCTTGGTCACCGCGGGCCGAAGCACTGAGTCAGGTAGACGGGGATCGCCTTGGCCGGTCACCCACACCGCGTTCGCTCCCGTGGCGGTTCCGCGGTGGACCCGGCACAGTTCTCCTAGCGGCACGAACTCCCTCGGCACGGCGACTCGAGGCTCCAGCAGCGAAGACCAACGCCGCGTTGACCGCAACTGGGCACGGCCGAATGGTGCGCCACCGCGTAACCCGCGCAGCTCGCCCGCTGAGTCGACTTTGCACACCCGAACCGGGTGCTGTTGCTGGCCGACTTCGAACGTAGTCACAGCCGCGGTAGTCATGACCCCGCTAAAAGCAGGCACTCGAGTATTCAAGATGTGAATCGACAAACCACCCAGCGGGCCAGCCACGAGTTCACGAGCCAACTGACCGTAGGCGACGTCCAGCCATTCCGACGATGTGACGAAGACACCGAAGTCGCCAACACGGGCGAGATGTGCAGTCGCAAGCAGGAAGTGCACATGCATGCCTGCGAGCGCGGACACCTTCAGACCCAGATCAGCGGCACTGCGGCGTAGCCAGTCTTTCCACTCGGGCGGGATGCTGTGGTGACGCACATACGGTGGGTTGCCTATGAACGCCGTTGGGAAAGATACCGACGATAACCGCAGCGAGCGGTAATCACATACGTGCAGACGCGACCGCATGTCCAGACCCAGCACAGTCAAGTTAGCTCGTGTGATCAACGCAGCAAGGGGATCGAGTTCGACGGCCACCAATTCCGATTCGGGGAGCAACGGACCGACCGCGCACAGGAAGCGCCCCGAGCCCGCCCCCGGGTCCACCACTCGTCCCGGGTTCCCAAAACCGGCCAGCCACTCCGACATAGGTTGCACGAGCGCCTCTGGTGTGTACGTGGCACCCAAACCACGGCGACGTTCAGCCGAACGCAGGCGCATTAGAGCGTTGCCCAGCGGATCGCCCCCTGCTCGAATCTGCGTTCGCCAAGTCTCCAGCGTCCCAGAAGTCGGCGTATCCCGCGCGTCGCGCACCAATGACGCTTCGGCTTCGCTCAACTCCACAAGTGCGCCACCACGAGTGAGCATCCACGCAGCCGCGCACAGCATCCGCTCATCGCAGATCCCAGCCTCACCCCCAGAAGCCATTCGCGGCGGGTCTTCCAACTCTGACTCTCGGTCTTTGAGACTGCTCGACCTAACCGGTGTTTCCATCCGCTGCTCCGCATGAATCTAATTGGATTTGATTTAACTCTACACTATTTGAGTCTCGTAGCATTGCATTGCCATTGCAACGCGGCGAACAGCAAAATTGTCCAGCCCTCAGTTGAACAATAGGAGATGCTTGGGAGTCGTGGACAAGGCGCCAGCGGTTGAGGGCATCAAGGCTGATCCAGCCGTCTCTGATGCTGATATCGCAGACCACCGTTGCTGCACCGGTGCCGACAACCATGGTCCCAGCTCTGATTTGCGTTTCAAGCATCGCTTCGTCCCCTCAAGGGCACCGTATTCGGTTCGAGTCGCTGCGCGATCCCGGCGATGGCGTCGCGGAGCGTGTCGTGGACCCGGCGCAACTCGCGGTTCGCGGTTTGGAACTCGTCGCGGATCTTGTCGGTGCCGCGTTGTTGGTGCCAGACGATTCCCATGCCGACCATCAACAGGGTGACGAGTTGAGCGATGGCATTTGCGTCCATGCTCACTGAGACTAACCGGGCTCAGATTGATATGCAATACAAATTTATGAAATCTCTCCAAGAGATCCGCTTCACAGCTCGTCGGGGTGGCGCTGTTCAAGGACATCGGCCCAGGCAGACCGGCCGGTCGCACGCAGGCGCTCGAGATAGGCGGGCAACCGACCCCGGCAGTGGTAGGGCCCGCCCTCGGACAAGACGATCTTCAGCGGATCGACCGGGCTGTAGCTGCGCGCCATCTGTTCGTCGGTCCAAGCCGCCAACAACTCCCGCCCCTGCGCCGCAACCGACAGATCCTCGCCGTCCGCAACGAGATCGTCGACCTCGTGGGGATCACGAGCGACATCAAAGAGCATCTCCTCGTTCCAATGGGGGTGAAGGAGTCACCCTCTGAGCCTCTCAAAGCCACCCGCTGCACAATGACCCTGATAGTGGCATAATGCAAACATGCCAGTTCAGATCACCGTTCGAAACGTGCCCGAGGAAGTCCGCGATGCGCTGGCTACGAGGGCCGCCGTGAGACGACAGTCCATGGGGGAATTCCTCAGTGGAGAACTCGAACGCATTTCGGCGAAGCCCTCAATCGACAACGTGCTGCAAGAGGTTCACCGCCGCAAGGAAACCGCCGGAACCCGAATCTCACCCACGGAGATACTCGCTGAACGCGATGCGGACCGGACGTGACCAGCGTCAACCCTTCCCAGCGACAGGACTTTGCCTATGAGTGATCTCAGCGATAACGACCAGCCCGACTGCGAGCCGCGAGCGTGGGTGGTGCGGGCTGGGCGAGATGGAGAGATGGAGCAACACAATCTGGACCACAACGTTGTCAGCATCGGGTGGGACGATTGGGGTGAAGAGCTGGACTCATTTGCCGACCGCGACGCGTTCGGCGAGCATCTCAAAGAGCGTTTCCCAAGCCTTGACGAAAATGACTGGCGCAGTGGAAGGGATCAAATCTGGAAGTTCGGCAAGGAAATCGAAGTTGGTGACTTGGTGGTCATGCCCCAGAAACGGCCTGCACTTGGCCAACAGCGCCTGATCGCGATCGGCCGCGTTGTCGGGCCATACGAGTGGGATCCCTCGAAACCCGAAAACGTGCGGCAACGGCGCAAGGTCGAGTGGCTGAAACCTGATCTACCGAGGGAGAAGCCTCAGAAAGACCTGCTCAACTCGATCGACGCAGGTGGGACTGTGTTTGGCTTGAAAAAGAACGATGCGGTGTATCGCATCAAGTATCTGGCCGACCACGGCACTGATCCCGGTCCTCGGAATCCAGACATCGGCGACGACCAATCGGAGATGTGGGACCGTCGGTTGGAGGAATACCTCGATCGCCTACGAACCATGGGCCGCGCAACCAGCACGGTCAATAACAAACGGAGCATTCTCGGCCGCTGGATACGTCACATGTTGGAGCAAGGCGAGAGTCCTGTGTTGTTCGATCCAACCCTCTTGAACGGGTTCCTTGATGGCGGAAGACTTTTCGGCGAGAGTTCGCGCCGTGACTATTCTTCCCACGTCAAGGTGTGGTGTGACAACTGGGATGTCCCAGATCGCACGTCTCCAGACAAAGGAGACACCCGGCCACTACAGGAACGCTTGGAGAGCGCCGCGGAGAAACTGTTGTGCGAGGTCGACGATCTGCAGGAGATCGTGAATCTGTTGGCGGACAAGGGGCAGGTGATTCTCTACGGGCCGCCGGGAACCGGCAAGACATACTTGGCACAGGAACTAGCCGGTGCATTAGCACCTGACGAACAAGCTCGGAGCCTAGTGCAGTTCCATCCGGCCTACTCCTATGAAGACTTCTTCGAGGGTTACCGTCCGGTGATAGACGATGACCGGCAGATGACCTACGAACTGACTCCGGGTCCGCTGGCAAACTTGGCTGAACATGCGGCGGAATACCCGGAAGAGCAGCACGTCATGGTGATCGACGAGATCAATCGGGCGAACCTTCCAAGGGTGCTTGGCGAACTGCTGTTCCTACTCGAATACCGGGATAGTTCGATGGCAGTAATGCACAGATCCGACGGAAGCTTCAAATTGTCCGAGAACCTGTGGTTCATCGGCACCATGAACACAGCGGACCGTTCGATCGCGCTCATTGATGCTGCCATGCGAAGGCGCTTCCACTTCGTCCCGTTCTTCCCAGAGCGAGAACCAACGAAGAGCCTACTGCGCAAATGGACCGACAAGCACGCTCCTGGCCAAGCATGGGTCGTGGACCTCGTTTCTGCGGTGAACCGAGAACTCGAGAAGGAACTGGGGGGCGATCACCTGCAACTCGGTCCGAGCCATTTCATGAAGACGGACCTGAACGACGGCGGGTTCGAACGCGTCTGGAAATACAACATCGAACCGTTCATTGAGGACCAACTCTTCGGCAACCCCGACAAGATCAAGCGTTTCCGCCTGGACGCGGTCTTGAGGAGACACGGCCGGGAAGAAACGGCGACGCAAGAAACTGACTCTGTCGTCGACCCCCCGCCGGTGATTGCATACAGCAAAGACACGAGAGGGACGTATGGCAACAACGATGATCTGGTCACCGGGCAGGAGATCTATGACGGATACAAAGCGGGCAATCTTGTCTACGAATGGATGGGTCGCAACGGGGGGAAATCAGGCAAAACGTTGCGAGAGGATCTCAGTTCAGGAAACTGGCGGACCTGGGCGTACGAGGTACGTTTCGAGAAATACCCACACCACAACTGGTTCTCGATCGAGCAATTCATCGAATTGGTAGATCAGGGGCCATGAGCCAGCGGCCGTCGGTGGGTAGAGGCGAGGGTTGATGTCGGCTCCCGAAGGTGTGCTTGATGGATCGGTCACCGCTGCCCACGCGCTTGCCGATGAACTAGCCAACCGAGAGTTCGAGATCGAGGCGGATGCCGACGAAGTCGGTGACCTGGTCGAGTCCCCACCGGTCACGTTATTGGAATGGGAGACTCGGCGACTTGAGTTGACGAGGCGGCAGGCGGGTCGGTTGGAAGACACGCCGTGGCTGTCGGTGACACCCGACCCTGAGGACGGCTACTGGACGGTCACCGCCAAGCAGCATGTCGGGGCCTTCACGATGGACGGGATGCGGGTCATCGTGCGGCCGAAGATCAACCCGCAGAATCTGTTTCTGCTGCTTGAGGTCGGTCTGCCGAACGACGCCTGGTTGCCGGAGGCAATCGAATACGCAGAGACCGACGACCTGCTGCCAGCGCTCATCTCTTTCTTCGCCCGCACAGCAGAAACGACTCTGGCCCGGGGGCACTACCACTCCTACCGGCACGAAGAGGAGGACCTCTTGGCGTTGCGTGGACGGCTCGACTTCCAGCGTCAGTTCCGCCGAGGCGGACTCATGGTCCCGATGGCCTGCTCCTACGACGACTTTACCGCGGACGTTGCCGAGAACCGTTACCTCAGAGCGGCGATGAGACAAGCGACGCGGGTTGCTGGGGTTCCGCTGGAAGACCGCCGCCGACTCATGCGCCTGCTTGTGGCGCTTGAGGATGTGTCCGATGTGCTGGTGCATGCAGATGACATCGAACGGATCACCTTCACTCGGCTCAACGATCACTACCTCCCGGCCATGCGTCTCGCCCGCCTAATCCTGGCCAACCTCACGCTGCAGGACCAGCACGGCGAAGCCACTGCTTCAGCTTTCATGCTGGACATGAACAATCTGTTCGAGCGGTTCGTCACCGAGCGTCTGAGAACCGAACTGAGCGGCCGCCTCGAAGTCGAGGGGCAGAGAAGCAGCTCACTCGATACCGCCGAGCGGGTGCGGATCAGACCGGATCTGGAGTTCAGACGCGACGGCGTGAGTGTCGGTGTCGCCGACATCAAGTACAAGCTCAGCGATACCGACGAGACGTCTGGATCGACCGAGTCCTCTATAGTCGCTGGTCCGAGCTACGCGGGTTCTCAGGTTTGGGCGAGCAACGCCGACTACTACCAATTGCTCGCCTACGCCACCGCACTCGACCATCCCACCGGCACGCTCATCTACTGTGTCGATTCCAACAAGGACATGAACGGCGACACAGAAACGCCTACCGGGCTGCCGACAACCGAGGTGGGCACCGGTCGGATGGCACAGTTAGCGCATTCGATGATCGAGGTCAAGAACGCAGGCAAGGAACTGCATGTCGTCGGCGTCGACCTATCGGGCAGCCCCAACGACATACAGCAACAGATCGCCGCCCTAGCCGATCACCTCGAAGCAACCGTGCAAGCAGCGCCCCAACCCATGTGACCGGCCCCCCGAATCCAGTGAGCAGTCCTCCAGGCAGCTAGTCGGGTTCGGTTTGGGTGGATTCGTTGGGAGGGGAGGGAGTGCCGATCCGCAAGAAGCCTTCGATGCGCGCGAGTCTCTGCGCGATCCCGGCGATGGCGTCGCGGAGCGTGTCGTGGTCTTGACGCAACTCGCGGATCGCGGTCTGGAACTCGTCGCGGAGGTTGTGGATCGCGGTTTGGAACTCGTCGCGGAGGTTGCGGTTCGCGGTTTGGAACTCGTCGCGGAGTTTGTCGGTGCTGCGTTGTTGGTGCCAGACGATTCCCAGGCCGACCAGCAGCAGGGTGACGAGTTGAGCGATGGCGTCGGTTTCCATGTTTCCTCGGGTTATTCGGGTTCGGTTTGGGTGGATTCGTTGGGAGGGGAGGGAGTGCCGATCCGCAAGAAGCCTTCGATGCGCGCGAGTCTCTGCGCGATCCCGGCGATGGCGTCGCGGAGCGTGTCGTGGTCCCGACGCAGCTCGCGGGTCGCGGTTTGGAACTCGTCGCGGAGGTTGCGGATCGCGGTCTGGAACTCGTCGCGGAGTTTGTCGGTGCTGCGTTGTTGGTGCCAGACGATTCCCAGGCCGACCAGCAGCAGGGTGACGAGTTGGGTGATGGCATCTGCGTCCATGCTCACCGAGACTAACCGGGCTCAGATTGATATGCAATACAAATTTATGAAATCTCTCCAAGAGATCCGCTTCACAGCTCGTCGGGGTGGCGCTGTCCGAGGACATCGGCCCAGGCAGACCGTCCGGTCGCACGCAGGCGCTCGAGATAGGCGGGCAACCGGCCCCGGCAGTGGTAGCGCATGGTTGTATGGTCAAGCTCGTGAATGGCGTGGGACGGGTTCTTGGCACCGATGATGCTACGCCGCTGGAGTTCTGGGTGGCACTCGGCCCCGGACACCACCTGCAACTCGACGATGTGGTCGCGGTTGACAGGGAACTCCCCGACGGCGACAAGATCAAGCTGTACGGGATAGTCAGCCAGGTTCGTGCCAGCCATGAGGGTGCCCGCTTCGACAGCGATGTGTTCCTGATCGCCGACGGGATCCTCCCGGCGGAGGTCGAAGGTCTGCGAAACGAGCAACGGGTGGCCAGCGAACTGGGTCGCCTGCTCCGGTCCGACGGGTTCGAGCGTTGGTTGCTTGCCGAAGCCGTCGGCGACCTGCTGGACCGTGCCGTCGAACGTCTGCTTGCTCTGTCCAACGGTCAGTACTCGTTCGATGCCGACGGCACCGGGTTCGACGTCTGCGACCACCACAACGCCGACCAGAAGCGGCAGGCGAAGACCCTCTCGGGAGGCGAGACTTTCCTGGCCAGCCTGGCGCTCAGCGACAGCCACGCGGAGATGGCCCCCGAAGGTGCCCGGGGCTGGATTCGCTGTTCCTCGACGAGGGTTTCGGCACGCTCGACCCCCAGACCCTCGATGTGACCGCAACCGCGATCGAGTAACTCGGCACCCCAGGGCGGATGGTCGCCATCGTCACCCACATCCGCGACCTGGCCGAACGCATGCCCATCCGTTTCGAGGTCGCCAAGACCCCCACCACCTCCACCGTCACCCGAGTGACCGCCTAACCGCGTGAAACAGGTACCGACCCCCGCGTGAGACAGGTAGTCAGCGGCGCGTGAGATAGATAGTCAGCCGCGCGTGAGAGCGGTACTGAGCCGCGCGTGAAACCGGTACCGGGCAAGCAGAGCCGCGGTCGTGAACTCAATTCCCTGCTACAAAGGAGGAGCCCAGAGTGAGATACTCGACGGCATGCCTAAGTCGCCTTCTATCAGGGTCTCGGTCCAGAACCGGGCCGCCCTGCGTCTGCTTGCCGATCGCAAGGGGCTGACATACGACGAAGAGCTTGAGAAGATGATCCGACGGAACGTCGTCGCATCATGGGGGCGCAGTTCGCAAGCGCTCCACTCCATGCCGACGACGAAGCCGTGCTCGACGCGTCTGCAAGCGATGTCGCCGACGAGAGTCGGTGATGTCCTCCGGGTTTTGGGGACGCCGGCGAGGGGTGCAAGGACGGCGACACAATCAGTCGACAAATCGCTAGACAATTCTCACGCTTGGTCGTATCGTGTCTGTTCCATGGAGGAATCCGAAACGAACGATTTCCAGATCGAGGGCACGATCGAGATGGCAGGTGGGGTCTGGGCCAACTTTGCTGCTGTCTCGCACTCTCCCCACGAGTTCACCATCGACTTCATCCGACTTGACTATCAGACACAGAATCCGACGAGGGGTGTGGTGGTGCAGCGAGTTAACATGTCACCACTATTCGTACAACAACTCATCGGTGCGTTGACAGACAATTTGGACAAGTACTCTAGGAGCATGCCAGACGGCATAATCGTAGAAGGAGATGACTAGATGAAAGCCCCCGTGCGACTTGAACTTCCGCAAGGTGTCGCCTCCGTCACTTGGAGATCTGCGAATTCCGGACCCTTTGAATGGGAGTACCCCACTGAAGCGTTTCCAGGCGTGACGCTTGCAGAGATTGACAGGGCTACCGGGCTGATGCCGTCCCAGCCGGGAGGAACCCTCCATGAGAGCACCGCTGATTTCCTAAAATCCCTCGAAACCCGGAAATAACGGCCGACCGTCCCGAACAGGCATCTGGCGGAATGCCGACCCACTACGAGACTGAAGCGTTTCGGCGGGCGTACAGCCGCTTGACGCCCGAGCAACGCAGGC
This sequence comes from Acidimicrobiia bacterium, assembly GCA_024421085.1. GTDB lineage: Bacteria > Actinomycetota > Acidimicrobiia > Acidimicrobiales > Aldehydirespiratoraceae > VXYK01. The sequence goes on along the minus strand of JAHQYN010000030.1, from coordinate 2,002 downwards.
AATTCAAGTCGGCGCTCCAGAAGTTCATTAACGATCTGCGCGAAATGGAGACAGGGGAGACACAGCGGTTCCGTTCCGGTCTTCGTGTGCGATCGCTCCAGGCAGACCCGCGCAAGTACGAAATGACCTGGGCTGGCGACGGTCGCGCGGTGTTCGCTTGGGGCACCCCACAACGCCCAGGATTTCGCCACATCGAGTGGTTGGACATAGGCGGGCACGAGATCTTGCCCTAGATGATTAGTTCCAGGGGTTAGTGGTCGTAGGCGGTGAGGGATCGGGCGGGGCCGGGTTGTTGGGTGGTTTGGTTGTGCCAGATGGCTGTGGTGAGCGCGAGTATTCGTTGCAGTATGCGTGCGGCGACGCCGGGGCGGGTGCGGCCGCGGTGGCGTTGGAGGCTGAGTTGGGATTTGAGGGTCCAGTTGACCGATTCGATGATCTGGCGCAGACGCTTGTTGTAGCCGGGCCGCTGCGGCACATACGGGAACCAGGCCTTGAGGTGCTCCGTGGCGTAGCGGATCAACCGCGCCTCAGAATCGAACCCCAACAGCGCTGACAGTACCGCCAAAGTGACCAACTCCGCGTTCGACAGCTTCGGAGCTATCCCGGCTCTTCGCGTTTCAGGGTGGAGTCGGTGGGGTGAGGGTCCGGTGAGGGTCCGCGGTTGAACGGGCGGGATCCTCCAGAATCGGTCTGTAACGCAGGCCGAGGAACTGGAGGATCCCTGTGGAAGTTGACCCTACACGTGTGTGTGAGTTGTTGGTTGGGTTGGGCGATGTCGAGGTGGTCGGCGTCGACGACGAAGCCGGTGAGCCGTTGCGGGTGCATGTCCGCTGTCAGGCTTCGAGACCGGACTGTGGGGCTTGTGGCGGGCGGTTGTGGTCTGATGGTGAGAAGCGCTGGTCGAGTTGGTGGACCTCCCGGCGTTCGGGCGGCCGGTGCAGTTGGTGTGGCACCAGCACCGCTGGCGTTGCCCGAACCCGGAATGTCCAGCACCGACCGCCAGCGAACGGAATCCCGCTATCGCACCGCCTCGGCAGCGGCCCACGGCACCGGCAAGTCGTTGAGTGACACGCCAAGCGGGCCATGGCACCACGAAAAGCGACGTTGCCGGGTGAACTGGGTTGCAGCTGGTATCCGGTCAACACCTCAGCGCGCCGCTGGCCGCCTCAACGCCGACGATCCCCACAGAGAAGCCCGATACCGATGCCACGCCAAAGAAACTCTGCTGGCAAACCCAACTAGGTGCTACTCGACACGCTCACCCCGACCCAAAACGCTCGACACGCTCACCCCGACCCAAAACGCGAAGAGCCGCGTTGCACCAGAATCTACTTGGTTGAGCTCCAGCCGACGTCCACCGCGCGCTCGACGTGTCCGGCCAACGGTGGTGGAGTCGCCAAGTCTGACGGGTGGTTGGGGTCGGCGACGATGGTCGTCTCTGCGTTGCGGGTTTGCCTGGTGGGGTTGAGGTGGACCCGGTGCTTGCGCGCGCGATGGGTTTCGGACGTTGACGGTTTCTGTGCCAAACAAATATTTCTGGGATTTCTTATAATTTTCTGATGGTTCACGGTGTCATTGTCACAGGGGGCCTGTAGGTTGTGATCCATGAGTTTCCTTTCCGGATCAGAGCTTGCCGAAGCGGGCACGGTCAGCGGTGGCCGCACCGACCGCGGCGCCGGGGCGTTGCGGGTGCCGTTGGTCGATGAGACGGCGTTGTCTGACGAGAAGCTGCGGCTGCGGTTGGGAGTGCTGGGTCGTGCCGAGTCGACTCTGGCGGCGATGAAGTCGCGGGTGTTGGTAGAGTTGAGCCGTCGTCACAGCAAAGGCGACGCGCAGCGTCTGGTCCGTGGCGAGTTGCAGGCGTCGAGGCGTGACGCCAAACGCGATGTCGAGGTCGCGGCTCGGTTGGCGGAGTTGCCTGCGACGAGCGGTGCGTTGGAGTCTGGTGAGATTCCTGTGGGGCATGCACAGTTGATCGCCCGTGTTTCTGGTGAGAGCCCGA
>JAHQYN010000029.1 GCA_024421085.1 Acidimicrobiia bacterium | reverse complement strand
ATCTCCAAGAGCCGTGGCTACCCGAAGAGGTCAACCGGCTGGGGCGGACCCTGTGGAGCTGGCGCACCGAGATCTCGAACTGGCACAAAGCCAAAGTCACCAACGCAGCCACCGAAGCCGCCAACAATCTTGCCAAACGACTCAAACGCGTCGCCTTCGGGTTCACCAACTTCAACAACTACCGCATCCGAGCACTCCTCTACGCCGGCAAACCCAACTGGAAGCTACTCGACACCCTCACTCCACCCTGAAACGCGAAGAGCCGTTTTTCGTCGAGCGACAGCGGACGTTCGAGTGGCAAGAAGTAGTAGGCAACCGTGAAGGAATCCGACTCGTCGGCTTGCGGAGTTTCGGCAAATCGCTGGTCGGGCTCGTTGGCCGTTGTCATGTTTTCCGAGCTTTCTTGATTCGATGGGTCGCTGGGGCCATAGTGCCCTCGCACTGTACGTGAACCACATCGCGTTCGTCGTTCACAGCGGCTACCGGCGATGGCAATCCTGAACGGGTCAGGGTAGCTAGTGGAGTCCCAGCAAGTGCATACGCCCCGAGGTGACCGATCATGCGGCCAATGGCGCGAGTTCAACTGTTGCCGTCAGAGACCCATTCAGACCGTGTTGCGTTTGATGCGATGCGGAGATTTAAAGGCTGCCAATGTCGATATTGTAACCACGCCTCACCATCATCTTCGCCAAGCTTACCCGTGTTTCGGTTACGGCCTTTTTGAATGACAGGTATTCGAGACCATCAATGTCGGAGGGTTTCTTCATCCCTACTTTGTCCTCATACAGAATTGCAACGTTGGAGCGACCAAGGTGGACGAGCATCATTCCTAGTTCGAGGACGACATTCTGGCGGGCGCGGAACTCCTTCTCGGTGTTGTCTGGATCAGTAAGGTACACATCGTCGGCAGTCGCGAGCACTACAGCGAATGGAGCTTGTTTGATGTGTTTTTCCAACTTTTCAATGAGTGTAAACCCTCAGTTAGGATTTGATTAGTATTATGGGATTGAAACCCCACTTACGGAGCATTCGTTCGACATCGTGCTTTGCGACCTCGTTGTGTCCGTAGACAATGAATACGTCCGTTGGAACCGTCGCTGTTGTTGTTGGTACATCACTGCCTGTAACTGAAGTCGCGTTGAATTCTTCCCTCAGCCCGTCAATGCCTTTCCCCTGCAACGAGATTCTGCCAGTGCCGTAGATATTCAAGGTTTGCCCACCATCACAGCGAAGTTGCACACCGTGTTGAATATCCTTCTCCTCGACGACCAAGATTCCGTGTGCATGCAAGCGCTCTTTTGCTTCGTCGACGGTGGTCACGCAGCAGACGATATCGGATCGTCTCCTAATGCACGAGCAACTCAGGTAAGCCGTGACCGCGGTTGCACGGAAATGCCCTAGGTGTGCAGATGACCACAGCGAGGCTCGTCACTGGGAGGGCTACCTGATGATCGGTGCCGACAACGCCAGCGCTGTCGCCACGCTTGCTGAACGTGTCAGACGCCTCAACCCTGGTAGTGCCACTGCCCGACGGTTATAGCGCCGACAACACTGCCTGCCTTGTCGCCCCAGCGTTTCGTCGTCAACCCCCAGAGATGGTCAAGACCCTCACCTGGGACCAAGGCACCGAAATGGCCCGCTGGGCCGATGTTGAACACAACCTCGACATCGACGTGTTCTTCTGTGCACCACGATCCCGGTGGCACCCGGCAACGAACGAACCAACGGATTCCCGCGACGCTGGCTGCGCAAAGGCACCAACATCAACCTCAACCTGATACACCTCGCGTTGATCCAAGACAACCTCAACCACATGCCCGCAAGCTCCACACTGAAATCAGCTCAACACATCTACACTGCATTATGTCGCAACCACCGATAAAGCTTGCCGAAGGAGTTAGTGGCGAAACATGAAGACCAAGAGGAAACCGCAGCGGCCACAACAAGACGATACGGGAGGTTACCAGTACATATGGCCCGTTGATTGGCCCAATATGAACACCGCGTGGTTCTACATCCCATTACCCATCCCGTTAAAGTTGCCTGATCGGTTCGTGTTACCAATAGTTGGCTCGCCGTATGACCAGGATAGCCAAGACTTTCCTGAAATCGACCCGACGCAGTTGATCGGATTCATAGGCTCACTCGATGAACCCTTCCCGGATGATCCTATTGGGGTTTATGTGTCATTGTGTGTTCACCAGATTGAAGGAAGCACCAATATTCCAGCAACAGATGCCGCCTTCACTGCTGCACAAAGACGCCCTTGGCTGGACAAACCAGAGCTTGATCCGATCCAGGCACCAATTGTGACAACAGTATTAGAGTGCTGTATTTCGTTGGGTGATATATCGCGTGACGACTTAGAAGATGCATTGGACACAGCTTTTGACAAGGTGCTGCAAGAGGTAAACGCCTTTCTTAGAGATTATATGGTCTTGACGCACGAGCGGATCGCTCTCGTACAAAAGGAAACCCTTCCCTTTGCAATTCCATGCGGGTGGAGTTTAGACCGTGACCATGAGTCCGAGCTAGGCCCTGACGAACTAGTCATATATCTCATTAACTTTCCTGATCCTCTCATAATATCAATGAGTGCCAAACCTAACGAACACATGTCTATGGATGAAATCAGTGAGATGTTGAGTTATTGCCATTCTCTGGCCGACCCACTGATGACAGAGATTCATAAGATGTTCGTGGATGCTCAGTTAGCTCGGCACAGAGGAGAGTATGCGGTGGCAGTCGTGCTGTTGGCATCGGGCTGGGAATTACTCCTCCGTTTGCTGCTTGAAGTTCTTCTCTGGGAGAGTGGAACGTCGCCTAGAGATGCGGTATCCGAGATATATGCGCCAAATGGCGTGGGCCACGCGATCAGTTACCTTCTAAAGTCTAAGTTTCATGATCGATTGGGCGGCGCATGGGATATCTCATCTACATCGAACGCTGTCGGCTGGATGTATCAATCGGTATTCGAGACGCGGAACAGGTACCTTCATACAGCGACAGCCATAAGCCGTTCTGAGACAGATGCTGCGTTAGAAGCGTCGGCGAACTTCTTCGAGTTCATTCACACTCGACTCAAAGATCATATTAGGACTTATCCACTTGCTGCTCACATGTTTATCGGTGAGCCAATCATTACGGACATGGGCCTCCGTGATCAGATCGACAGAGCACTCCGCGACAAGGAAACGCAACTGGCTCTCAGTCCATTGATGCACAACAGCACGGAGCACCTCAGAGCGTACAGGCGGGAAACCCGAAACCACCAAGACCCGAGCATCTGGACCGGGACGTCCATGATCGGCGAGGTCAATGAACAGACACATGTTGCCGCCTTGATCTACCCGGACGACAGCATAGAGTATTGGCTCATCGACCCAGATCGCGCAGTGGCGTGCTGCGCGGAGACGCCTACGATGTCTACCGAACAGCATAAGCTGATCAAAGAGCTAGTACGGACGGCTAACCACCAACCGTCCAATTGGCTCAACACATGCCGGCTGTTGGACACCCCAGCCAAACCGCTAGAGACGACACCCAATTGGGTGTCGGCGTACGAAGTGTGGAGGATGGAACATAAGCAAGGCTGACGACAAGTGCGGGACTCTGAGAAGATTTGTCTACTACCGGCACCCTATTGATTGCTGGCATCCCTCATGCACCCGGCGAGCGGCGCCGTAGTCGTATCTGTCGGTGGCTGCACCAGACCGAATGAAACGGAGTCTGCGCGTAGATGTGGGGTGAGGGTGGTTGAGGGTCCTGATTGGGGATCGTGGCCTGCTGGAATCGGTGATTGGAAAACACCAAGGCAGCGTCCCATCATGTGGTGGATTTGGGTTTGGGCCTTGGTGATGGTTGCCGGGTGTGAGTTGGTTAGGCACCTCGCATCATGTTGCATTCGCGCGCATTGCAAACTGCTGGCTAGCGCAAGCCTCGTCATGTCGCCGCTGCCATCAGAGACGTTCTATGCGTCGTGTGGCATAGATTGGGGTCATGGGCCAGGGTGATCGTCGACTAGAGCAGCAACGATCTGGCGATGTCGTGCATCGTGCGGGATCGGCTGATCGGCCCATGGGTGTACGGTCTTGACAACCGACGGCGGAACGGCGCTCGTCAACCGTTCGAGCGGATGCTTCGACATTGCTCGAACGTTGGTGTCGCCTTCCTTGTATCGATCCGGTGAGGCTTCGGTCTGATATTGACGATGTGATGGACTCGACGTTGTGAGCGAGCGCCGGTGACCGCACAGGATCCGAAGGCGATGGTGCAGAAGCTGTGGGACTTCTGCGATGTGCTGCGCGACGACGGTTTGTCCTACGGCGACTACCTGGAAGAGCCACTTATCTGCTGTTCCTCAAGATGGCCGATGAGCAGCATGAGATGCTCGGCGGTGACCGCATCGTGCCCGTCGAGTTCGGTTGGCAGTCGTTGCTGAACCGGTCGGGTGCGGATCTGGAAGCCCACTACAGCGATGCGCTGGCCGCGCTCGGCACCGGTGAGGACATGCTCGGTGTGGTCTTCCACAAGGCCCGCAACCGCATCCAGACGCCCGCCAAGCTCGAACAGCTCATCAAGGAGTTCATCGACCAGCACGAGTGGATGAGCTACGACGCCGACCTCAAAGGCGACGCCTACGAGGGCCTGATCGAGAAGACCGCCCAGGAGGGCGCCAGGGGAGCGGGCCAGTACTTCACGCCCCGGGCGCTCATCAACGCCATCGTCGACGTGATGCAGCCCGAGCCCGACGACCGCATCTGTGACCCCGCCTGCGGCACTGGCGGGTTCTTTCTGGGTGCATACCGGTCGATCGTCGAGCGGTTCCCGCATCTGGAACCCGACCAGGTCGCTCACTTGCGCTCGGGTGCGTTCACGGGTTGGGAGATCGCCGACCTGCCAGCCCGGTTGTGCGCCATGAACATGTTGCTGCACGGCATCGAGAGCCCCGAGTCCGACTCGCCGATCGTGGTCGACGACGCGCTGCGCGACTCTCCGGGCAAGCCGTTCGACATGGTGTTGACCAATCCGCCGTTCGGCCGGTCGTCGTCGGACAGCTACGGGCGGGAGGACTTCTGGGCAACGACGAAGAACAAGCAGCTCAACTTCGTGCAGCATGTGGTGAGCCTGCTCAAGATCGGCGGGGACGCGGCCGTCGTCGTGCCCGACAATGTGCTGTTCGAGGCGGGTGCTGGCGAGACGATCCGCCGCCGCTTGCTGCACGACTGCGAGGTCCACACACTGCTGCGGCTGCCGACCGGGATCTTCTATGCACAGGGTGTGAAGGCCAACGTGTTGTTCTTCCGCCGCCGTGAGGGCGCCGAGGACGCATGGACCCGTGAGCTATGGGTGTACGACCTGCGCACCAACAAGCACTTTACCCTCAAGCAGAGCCCGCTCACCAGAGCCGACCTCGACGACTTCGTCGCCTGCTACCAGGCCGATGCCCGCCACAAACACCCATTCCCCCCCCAGCCGGGCCCCCCCCCCCGGCCCCCCCCCCGCCGTCTCCGCCCCCTGCTCCCAGGCCGATCCCCGCCACAAACGTGCGGAGTCCGAACGGTTCAAGCGCTACACCTACGACGAACTGATCGCCCGCGACAAGGTCAGCCTCGATCTGTTCTGGCTGCGAGACGAGAGCCTCGAAGACGCCGACCGCCTCCCACCCCCAGCCATCCTCGCCGCCGAGATCACCGAAGACCTCCAATCCGCCCTCACCGAGATCCAAGCCCTCACCGAAGCCCTCTCCGCCACCTCCGCTCACGAAACGCCGTCCTGAGCCCGCTCAATGGAGATCTCGGTTTCGTTTCGGTCGCCGATCGATGGTTGGAGTTGAGGTGTTGAGCATCCCGCGCCCCTTCGGCGGTCAGGTACACGATTGATCAATGCAGGCTCCACGGCGGCACACGTAGGGGCTGTCTTGGGGGCTGTCTTGCCGCTCTTGGTGTAGCGGACTCGACAGGCTCGGGGCCTCCTGAGCCAGCGTCAGGGCGCGCTCGGCGAAACTGGCAGCGTCAGGCGTCACTGCTTCGGGACCGATGTCGTTCACGTCGAGTCGAGAGTCGCTGCCGAGAAGTAGACCCGGTGGTAGCCGCACACCGACGGGGCTCTCTGGCGCATCCGCTGACCGAATGGCGACGACAGATCCGCGGCGGGCACCAACGGCACCTCCACCGGTGAGCGCGCCTGCATCACCCAGGGCGGAACCGGGTGGCCGTCGCGTACGTAGAGGGCGTGGACCACCGAGGCGACCTTGGCCGCGGTAGTGGTATCGGTGTCCGCCGGAAGCCCACCGGCGAGCATCCACTCCCTCGCGTCGGGCTGATTGTTCCAGTCCTTGATGAGTTGGAGCACCGGCCAATAGCGGGCGCCGCGGCCGCCAGGCTCGGCCATCGCCTCCGGCAACTCCCCCACCACAACATAGGGGCGCTCCAGCAAGGGCGGCACCAGCAGTGCGCCGTCCGCCCGCCGCCCCGAAGCAGAGAAATGGCGGTCATTCATCGAGATGACTCTAGGTGAATCACCCTGGTTCAAGCGCTGAGGATTCGCCCCGCGGGGTTCCGCGGAAGGCCACGCGCCGGTCGCCAGCGACACGAGCACGCTGCAATGGCGGTAGCCCTGCATCAAGTCAGTCGGCATCGGCGGTTATCGGCGTGTCGACAACTGGTTCGGCAACGCCGCTTGAGCCGGGGCTGGCCGGACCGCACGCGGGTCTGTGCGATAATTCGTGTCAGACGGCCGCGAAAACCGGTACGATGCGGTCGCCCTTCGGGGATGGTGTAATTGGCAACACATCTGGTTCTGGTCCAGACATTGGGGGTTCAAGTCCTCCTCCCCGAGCTTTGTTGATGCGAGAATCTGCGGAGAGTCAACGGCGCTGAACGCCGACTGCCTGCCCCGTGATCGCGCACCCCGTGATCTCGGAGGTCAGCGCGCGAAGATCAGCGGCTGCGGCGCGCCGTGTCGGAGGGCTTCTCGCCGAACAGTCTCCGGTATTCCGCGGAGAAGCGCCCGAGATGGAACAGGCCGCTGTCCATGGCCGCCTCGGTCACGCTGTGGCCTCCCCGTTCCAGCAGTCGTCGCGCGTGGTTCAAGCGAAGCAACCGCCGGAACCGGTTGGGGCTGACTCCAACGCTCTCCTGAAAGGCGTGCTCAACGCTCCGCCGAGAAGCGTGAAGGCGAGACGCCAATTCCGAAATGGTTGTCTGTTCGCTGAGAGAGTCGACCATTGCCGCCTTCGTTCGACGGAACAGGTCCAAGGAACGACTGGAAGAACCGTCCGCCGCAGACGGCGAAGCCAGCAGGTCAAGCATCAGCCCCTGCACCCTCTCCACGGGAACGTCCGCCGACTGAGTCTCAGCTTGCCACGAACTCAGCACATCAGCCGCGGAGCGCCGGAAGCGTCTGCTGAGGGCCGCGTCGGCGACGCGCCGAACCTGACCGTGATGGCGAGTCGCCAACCGACGAAGGGGCAACGCTGGCGTCAACTCCAGCGAGACGCTGAAAACCGCGGGCACGACACCCGGGCCCACAATCGCCTCATACGAACCGCCCGGGCCGACGAGCAACACGTCTCCGACCCCGAACTCGGTGCCGTTGGCCATCGAGTCTCTGGGAGACTCCAACAGCACGACCGCACTCACCCGGTCCGCAGGCCCCGCACCCTGTTGATGAAGCACCCGATTGGTGCATTCGAGGAAGACGCCCACACGGTTTCCATCGACTGCCATGAACGCCCCCGAGTAATTTCCCGACCCGATCTGCTCGTAGTGCTGGTCGAAACCGGTGAGCTGCTCGGCCTGCTCGTCGATGCAGAAGAAACGCTGCAGGCAGGCACTGGTGCGCATGGGGCCAAAGTAACACGCCCACAAACATCTTCAATGCGCCCGTTCGCAAAACGGACAACGGTGTCCGCAAATGGGATCACGCTGGTCCGTTAGTGGATTGCGCCGATGCTTGCGGGGGCGTGCAATGGCCTCGGCGACTACCTCGCGACTACTTCGCAAAGACTCCCCCCAGTCGACGGATGCATCGCCGAACCGCAGCGAACCAAACCTCACAAAGGAGATCCCGTTGGGGACTATAACCACAAACGACGGCGTGAGCCTCAGCTTTGTCGAAGCAGGCTCCGGCCCACCACTCGTACTCGTTCACGGTTGGAACCAGACCGCGGCACTGTTCGACCGCCAGGTCGAGTCTCTGAGCGAGTCGTTCAGGGTGCTGGCGCTTGATCTGCGCGGCCACGGCGACTCTGACGCTCCCCACTACGGATACCGCATGTCCCGCCACGCCATGGACCTTCGAACGTTGATCTTCGAAGTCGCCGGGGGAGAGGCACATGTGCTGGGCCATTCGATGGGCTGCTGCGTGCTCTGGTCGTACTTCGACCTTTTCGTCGGCGAGGGCATCGACCGGGCGATATTCGTGGACATGGCGACCCATCCCGTGCTCAACCCCGCCTTCAGCGATGAGCAGGTTGCCGACTTCGGCGCCATCATGCCTGCATCGGACCTGTTCGGGATCATCAACGGGCTGTCCGACGGTGCTGAGGCTCAGATCATTCCAGGACTGATCGAACACATGGTCACCGAATCAATCGACCCCGAGGACAAGGCTCGAATCCTGGCCGAGAACGAACGGATGCCCGGACCGCTGTCGGCCCGCGAGTTCTTCTCAGACATCCTGGCCGACTGGCGGGACGTTCTGCCTCGAATCAATCGGCCCAGCCTCTACATCGCCGGGGAAGCCTCCTTCGTGCCCATGACCGCCACCAAATGGGCATCCGAGCAGACCCCCGGCGCCCGCTTCGAATCGTTCGGCGGGGATGAGGGGGGCAACCACTTCATGTTTGTGGAGAACCCCGACCGTTTCAACCGCGTGGTGACCGACTTCCTGACCAACCCCTGACCCTGACCCTGAAACTCCGAAGGAACAACAATGTTGCAATACCGGGTAACAGCAATCCTCTTGTGCGTGGCTCTTGTGACTGCCGCTTGCGGCGATGACAACGAAGCGAGCATCCCCACAACCAGCGCCGCCCCTGCTGCGACCGATCAATCGACAACGACAACGACGACGGCAACGACAACCAGCGCTGCGCCCCAACCGTTGGACGTCGATGCTGTGCTGGCCGCTGACCTCAGTGCTTGCGAGCCTGCTCCGACGGGTGAGACCCTGAAGATCGGCTACGCCGCGGACTTCTCCGAACTCGGCGGTTTCGTCGACATTCCCGGTGCCGCCGCGGCGGAATACTTCGCCGAGTTGTTGAACTGCGTCGGCGGTGTCGATGGCAGACCGGTCGAGATGGTGGTCCGCGACATTGAAGGCGACCCCGAGACTGCCGGCAGAGTCGCACAGGAACTGCTCGCCGACGAGGTTGCCGCCATCCTCGGCCCTGCCTTCTTCGACGTCAACCAGGCCATCTTGCAGGTCACAGCCGGCAACACGCCGCTGATCTCGGTGTCGTCCACCGAGCCGCTGCTGGCTGATCCGGCCCAGTTGAGCCTGCTGGCGTCATTCACCGACACTGCCCAAGCCAAGGCTGCTGCTCAGTTCGCTATAGACAAGGGATGGCTCACCGCGGCGACCTTCAGCGTTCCCGGACCCTACTTCGGGTATCTGGTTGAGGTCTTCACTGAGGAGTTCGAGGCGATCGGGGGCGAAGTTGTCGGCGACTATCCATTCGTGCCAGTGGAGACAACCGATTTCTCGGCCCAGGTGAACGAGATCGCGGCGCTGGATCCGCAGCCGGACATCATCTACTCGGCATTGATCGCATTCCAGTCGGGGATCCTCGGAGGCCAACTCAATGAAGCCGCGGTCACGTCGGAGATGTTGGTGGCCGACTCTTTCACCGCTACCGGTGGATATTCTCTTGACGGTGTAGAGGGGTTCTATCACACGTCACACACATTCCCTGAACCTGACGGCCGGATGCTCCGATTCCTGGACTCCTACGAGCGGGTGAAGGGGAGTTCATTGGAGAGCGATTCATATGCCGCCCTGGCAGCCGACGCGATCCTGGTGATAGCCAAGGCGGTCGCCGATACCGGTTCGCTTGATCCGGTCACCGTCGGGGAGGCCATGATCGCGGGCACCGGTGTCGACGGACTCACCGGAGTGCTGACCTACGATGGCGGAGGCACGCCCAACACGCCTGTCTACGTCCATCAGGTGGTCGACGGCGGGCCTTCGCTGGCAGCGGTCTACGACGTGTTCGAGTAGTACGGCAAGTTCTTTGGCAGCTGACTCAAACGGCGTTGCGCGAACTGGCGGCGACGGCGACCTTCTCTCCGTAGAGTCGATCGAAGTTTCGTACGGGCCGATCCGGGCACTTTTTGGGATCTCCCTGTCTGTCGGGTCCGGTGAGATGGTCGCGCTCATCGGACCCAACGGCGCGGGCAAGTCCAGTCTCCTCCATGCGATCATCGGACTGCGTCGACCGAGCCGGGGACGTGTTCGATGGAGGGGGCAGGACATCACCGGCTTGTCGACGCAACAGCGTATTCGGCTGGGAATGGCTCTGGTCCCCGAACACCGCCGCATCCTCGCGACCCTCACTGTTGAGGAGAACCTGCTCGTGGGAGGAATGATCCTTCCCAGGCGGATGCGACAGACCCAGGCCGACCGCATGATCGAGAGATTCGAGGTTCTAAAGCGCAAACGGTCCCAACCGGCGGGAGTGCTCTCGGGCGGAGAGGCCCAACAGCTTGCCATCGCCAGGGCGCTGATGCCTTCTCCTGCTCTGCTGTTGATGGATGAGCCCACGCTGGGGCTCGCGCCGCTCGTCGCGACTCAGGTGTTCGCCCTGATCGATGAACTGCGGGCGGCGGGGATGACCCTGATCGTGGTGGACCAGAACGCCCGCCGGGTGCTGAACGCCGCCGACTCGGCATACCTCGTCCGCACGGGGCGTATCGCGCAGAGCGGTTCGGCCGACGAGCTGGCAGCTCGAGAAGACATCTTCGGGTCGTTCCTGGGCGGTTCCGGCGATGACTGAGTTGATCCAGCAGTTGGTCGACGGATTGGGCCGAGGTGGCGAGTATGCCCTGATCGCCTTGGGGGTCGGGCTCATCTTCGGCGTCATGCGCATGGTGAACTTCGCTCACGGGGAGATGATCACGGTCAGCGCATACGCCTCATACGGCCTCTTCGTCGTCGGAGCGAGTTGGTGGATCCTGGTCCCGGCGATCGTGTTGACAGCGGTGCTCACGTCTGTCCTGGTGGAATTCGTGGCGTTCCGCTGGGTTCGCTCCAGCTCCGACTTCGCGATGCTGCTCACCTCGTTCGGGGTGCATTTCGTGGTCCAAGCGGCGTTTGTGATGTTCGTCTCGGCATCTTCTCGACACTTCGACCGTCCGGGTTGGATCACCTCGACGGTCTCTTTGGCGGGTATCCGATTCGAGGTCGTTGACTTGGCCATCGTCGCCGCGACCTCGGTGAGCCTCGTCTTCACGGTCTGGGTCCTCCAGCGAACCGTCTACGGCATGGCCATTCGTGCCGCAGCCGAAGACTTCGACACCGCCCGCCTCCTCGGCGTCCGCCCGGACCAGGTGATCCGTGTGGCGTTCGCGCTGGCCGGCCTGCTGGCCGGGATCGCCGCGGTCTTCGTGCTGATGCGAACTGGCCGGGCCGCTCCGTCAGCGGGCCTGATTCCCATGTTGAAAGGTGTGCTTGCCGCCTTGATCGGAGGCTTGGGCAGGCTGCAGGGCGCGGTGATCGGAGGTCTGTTGCTCGGGCTTGTCGAGATCCTGCTCGTCTCCTATCTGCCCGACGAGATCGATGGGATGGTGAACGGAATCGTCTTCGTGCTGGTGGCTGTGCTCTTCATCTTCCGGCCCTCGGGCATTCTCAGCGCCCGATCATCGCAGAGACCATGAAGTCCGCCGGCTCGGACCGGTCTCGGCGGAGGCACCCAGGCACGTTCCGCACGGTTCGTCACAAGCTGGTCTGCGGGGTCGGGCGTGAGTGGATCGTTGCGGATCTGGCTGGCGCGGCACTGTTGTTCGCGGCGGTGTCGCTGCTCGGACTCGGCTACGTGGCGGGCGGAGACGGCGCCCGAGAATCGTTGTTCACGACGTTGCTGATCAACGCCACGGTCGTGGTGGGGCTCCAGGTGTTCCTCGGCAATACCGGCATCCTGTCGTTCGGACATGTCGGCTTCGGGGCGGTGGCGGCCTACGCATTCGCGATCTTGGCGGTGGACGTCGAATGGAAGCAGCGGCTCATCGGCGATGCTCCATTCGGACTGGCCGAGACATCGATCCCGCCGCTCCTCGCGATCAGCGCGGCCATCGCCTTGACTCTGCTCGTGGCCGCGGTCGTCGGTCTCGGCATCGTCCGTTCCGGGTCAGCCCGCGGTGACATCGCGGCTACGGTCATCACGCTGGCGGTGCTGTTCGCCGCCTACGAGATCGCCATCAACTGGACCGACCTCACCGGCGGGAACCGGGCCGGGATCAGCTTCCGCCCCGGAACGGCGATGAGCGGACGCTCCTATGCCTATGCCGCTTTTGCGCTCGCTCTGGTGGTTGCCCGCCTCTACCGGTCGTCCCGCTCGGGGCGGTTGGCGCGGGCGGCCCGGGAGGACGACCTCGCCGCGCGCGCCTTGGGAGTGAACCCGGCCGGACATCAGATGCTGGCGCTGCTCCTTTCTGTCGGCTTGGTGGCGCTGGGCGCGTGTCTGCGAGTCTGGCTCACGGGAACGGTCTCCCCTGAGCGGTTCTTCATCGACTACACGCTGCTGACCCTCACCATGCTCGTGGTCGGAGGCCGCAGCAGCGTCACCGGTGCGGTGACCGGCTCGGTGGTCGTCACAGTTCTCGTCGAGTTCACCAGGACCGTGGCGGGACCGGAGGTGGATACCGGCCCGTTCGACCTCGTGATCCGCCCGGGCCTGACCGATGTCTGCCTCGGCCTGGCCATGCTCGGCTTCATGATCCTGCGCCCGAACGGCCTGCTGCACGATCGTGAGATCACCGATCTGCCCTTGTTGAGGCGGCTCTTGAGACTTGATCGTCTCGCTGAGCATCGCCACGCGGTCGCGGCGACTGGCCCCGGCACCGCGCCCCCGCAGCTCCAAGCCAGCTTCGGGTCTCAAGCCGGCCCCGGGTCTCAAGCTGGCCCCCGGTCTCAATCCGGCCCCGGGTCTCAAGCCAGCCTCGGTGCGGGCGCGGCACCGGCAGGAGCCGTCAACGACAAGCGGCTAACAGTGGTCGACCTGTGTGTCGAGTTCGACGGGCTCGCCGTCTTGTCGAAGGCCCACCTGTCGGTGGATCGAGGCCGAATCTGCGGGCTCATCGGGCCCAACGGAGCCGGGAAGACCACGATATTGAACGTCTTGAACGGCATCGTGCCGGCCGTGTCGGGCCGGGTGACGCTCGGCGGTCGCGTCCTCGACGGACTGCCCAGCCATCAACGGGCCCGCGCCGGTGTCGCCCGGACCTTCCAGAATCTTCGCCTCTTCGACGATTTGACGGTTCGGGAGAACGTGGAGGTCGTCGCCCTCGCCCACGGCGCGTCCCGGTCAGCGGCCCGCCGCCGTGCCGCGGAGATGATCGAGTTGAACCGACTCACCGATGTGGCCATGCGCAGGGCCAAGGACCTCGACTACGGCGCGTCCAAGCGGCTTGAGATGGCCCGTGCGGCTGTGTCGCGGCCCTCGTTCCTGCTGCTCGACGAACCGACGGCGGGCTTCACTGAAGCGGAGTCGCGACTCATCGTCGAGCAGGTCCGCATCGTCGCGGAGCGGATCGGTTGCGGCGTGGTGGTTATCGATCATGACCTGGGGTTCATCACCGCTATCTGCGATGAGGTGTACTGCCTCGATCAAGGCTCGGTCATCGCCCGCGGCACGGCGGCGAAGATCCGCTCCGACCCGGCGGTGCGATCCGCCTACACCGGCGAATGAGCGGCTCACGCGGTCGGCGCCTCGATTCGTTTCGTTCTCGATCCGCTGTCGATTCGGCCTCGACTCGTTTCGTTCTCGATCCGCTGTCGATTCGTTTTCGCAGAACGGATGAGTCGGCACCTATAGCGGCTTGTGCCTCGTATCGTCTGCGGATGCGCTGGGTCAGAGCCCCCGCAGCACGACAGGGGCGAACACGCAGGTCCACACCCACGATGCCCCCGCGTCGGTGACCGAGAGGAGAACAGATGGCAGGTACCGAACAGCCTGATCTTGAACCTGACCTTGAACCTGACCTTGAGGCTGATCTTGAGCTTTTGGCCCCGCTCACGGATTTCGACGCGTTCAGGGAGAACGGCTATGCGCTCATCGACTGGATCGCAGACTACCTGACCAGTCTCGGACAGAGGCCTGTGTGCGAACCCGTCGAACCGGGCGAGGTGAGAGCGCAGCTTCCCGTTGCAGCCCCACAGCTGCCTGAACCGTTCAGCTCGGTCCTTGCAGACCTTGACGACGTGATCGTGCCGGGGCTTGCCCACTGGCAGCACCCGGGCTGGTTCGCGTACTTCCCGGCGATGACCTCACCGGCGTCGATGCTGGCAGAACTGGCTTCGGCCGGCCTCGGGGTGCAGGGGATGATCTGGTCCTCTTCGCCGGCGGTCACCGAGTTGGAGAACCATGTGCTCGACTGGCTCGTGGATCTGATGGGCCTGCCCGAAGCCTGGAAGACCACTTCGAGGGGCGGGGGGCTGCTCACTTCGGGCGCGTCTGCTTCGACCCTGATCGCCATGATCAACGGACGTGAGAAGTGCCGCAAGCGCACCGGCGCCCCGGTCGAGCAGATGGTGGTCTACGCGTCGAGCCAAGCTCATTCGTCAGTCGAAAAGGGCGCCCGTCTGGCGGGTTTTGGGCACGTTCGGCTCATCGACGTCGACGATGAATTCGCGCTCAGGCCGCAGTCCCTCGCCGAAGCGGTGTCGCAAGACCTGGTGGGAGGTCTGTCGCCCGCGGCGGCTGTCTCGGCGCTGGGAACGACCGGGACCACTGCGGTCGATCCCGTCCGCGGTGTCGGCGAGGTCGCGGCACGCTGGGGCATGTGGCATCACGTCGACGCGGCCTACGCCGGATCGGCCATGGTCTGCGAGGAGTTCCGGCATCACCTTGCCGGGGTCGAGCTGGTCGACAGCTACACCTTCAATCCCCACAAGTGGTTTGCGACCAACCTCGACTGCTCCGTACTCTGGGTGGCCGACCGCGTGCCGCTCATCGACGCCATGAGCATAGATCCTCCGTATTTGCGCAACGAAGCCACAGATTCGGGCCGAGTCATCGACTATCGCAACTGGGACCTCTCCTTGGGCCGACCGTTTCGGGCACTCAAGCTCTGGTTCGTGATTCGGGCGTTGGGAGCTGAAGGTCTCAGGGCGACCATTCGCCGTCACACACAGTGGGCGAGGGACCTCTCCGCGCGAATCGACGGTCATCTGTGTCTGCGACGAATCGCGCCGACGCCTTTCGCGCTCGTCTCCTTTGTGCATACCGCCGGCGATGCCGCCACTCGTGCCCTCGCAACCGCCGTCAACGACACCGGACGCTACTTCGTCACCGTCTCAGAGATCGAGGGCCGCCCGTACATTCGAGTTGCGATCGGTGCCACTTTGACCGCGCGGCACCACGTCGACTCGTTCTGGCAGTTCATCAACGAATCGGCCGTGACGCTGCGACCACCCGAGAAGTAGGCCCCACGCCGGGGTTTTGGTTTCTGTGGCGCTGAGGGCCACGGCGCACGGTTACACTCATGCAGTCGCGAATCGCCGAAGCGATTGAGCCTGCCCCGTTCGTCTAGCGGCCTAGGACGCCACCCTCTCAAGGTGGTAGCACGGGTTCAAATCCCGTACGGGGTACAACTACTGGATGAGATGCGAGGCATCGTGAACGAGGTCTACCTCGACTACAACGGCTCTTCGCCGATCGATCCCCGGGTTGTCGAGGCGATGCTTCCGTTGCTGTACGACGGTGTCGGCAACGCCTCGTCGGCGCACCGCTTCGGTCGGTCCCAGGCTGGCGCGGCGGATCAGGCCCGTGAGCGCATTGCAGCCCTCGTCGGTGGTGCCGCGTCCAACGTGGTGCTCACCGCGGGCGCGACCGAGGCCAACAATCTTGTGCTTCGAGGGGCTGTGGACGCAGCGCCCGCGGACCGTCCCCGCATTCTGGTCTCAGCCGTTGAGCATGCCTCGGTCTCGCGCACGGCCCAGTGGCTCGATCACCACGGTCTCGCCGCCGTTGACGTGATTCCGGTTTCGGACGGGGGTTTCG
Source organism: Acidimicrobiia bacterium (assembly GCA_024421085.1). Classification (GTDB taxonomy): domain Bacteria; phylum Actinomycetota; class Acidimicrobiia; order Acidimicrobiales; family Aldehydirespiratoraceae; genus VXYK01. Next base: position 13,912 of record JAHQYN010000029.1, on the reverse strand, counting down.
TTGATCCCGACACGCTCGCCGCGCTGCTCGGCCCAGATGTCTTGTTGGTGTCGGTGATGGCCGCGAACAGTGAGACCGGGGTTCTCAACTCCGTGGCCGAAATCTCGCGGCGGGCTCACGCGGTGGGTGCGCTGTTTCATTGTGATGCCACTCAGGCGGCGGGGCGTCTCGCCATTGACCTTGCTGGTATGGGAGCGGATTTCGTGTCGCTGAGCAGTCACAAGATCTGTGGACCGGGCGGTGTGGGGGCGTTGGTCGGCTCGGGGCGAAGCCTGAGGTCGCTGCGGCCGTTGATTCACGGGGGTGGGCACGAGCGGAACCTGCGGTCGGGGTCGTTGAACGTTGCGGGCGCGGTCGGTTTCGGTGAGGCTTGTCGCATCGCGCTCGACGAGCGAGCCGCTGAGTTTGTCCGTGTCGGGCTGCTGCGCGATCGCCTGGCAGCAGAACTCAAACACAGGATCCCCGCCGTTTGCGAGAACGGTGACGTGTCCCGCCGTATTCCCAACACGGCCAATGTCCGCTTCGAGGGTGCAGATGCTGAAGCGGTGGTCGCCAACATGGACCCGGTCGCGGTGTCGACTGGGAGCGCCTGCAGTTCGGGTTCGATCGAGCCCTCCGCGGTGCTGCTGGCCATGGGGCTCTCTCGCGATGCTGCCTACGAGTCGGTGCGGTTCAGTCTGGGGAGGTTCACCACAGACAGCGACATTGATGCCGCCGTTGATGCCGCTGTCACAGCCGTTGAGTATGTTCGCGCCATGAACCGGGAGAGCCGCTGAATGCGTCTGGTAGACGCTGCAGAGCCCACGTTCGCGCGGCATGAGACGTTCCACCCGCGCTACGGCTGGTTTCGCAAGGCTTGTGCGGTAGTCGAGTCCGATCCCGGGGTCTTTGCCAGAGTCGACGCTCCGGTCGTGATCGGTGTGGGAAAGAACATGGTTCGAGCGATTCGCTTCTGGGGGCTTGCTGCCAAGTTGATCGTGGAGGATCCGGAGTCTTCGAACCGTCGCTCGCCGGGGCTGGTGCAGACACGGATCGGCCGCGCCCTGTTCGGCGAGTCGGGTTGGGACCGCTACATGGAGGATCCTGGCACGCTGTGGTTGTTGCACTGGCTGCTGTTGGCGGCGCCGTCGCGGCTGCCGGTGTGGTGGCTCGCCTTCAACGATTTCAATGCGGTCGAGTTCGACGAGGAGGACCTCGGGGTGGCGGCAGCCGCGCGGATCGGGGCGGTCACCGAGTGGAGCAGCCCCAACCCCTCGTCTTTGCACAAGGACGTCAGCGCGCTGCTGCGCACCTACGCGCCTGCAGACAATTCACGCAGAATCGGAATCGACGACCTTCTCGACTGCCCGTTGCGAGAACTCAACCTGGTCCGCCGCTCTGCGGCGACGGGCCGCTACCGCTTCTCGCTCGGGCCGAAGGCCGCATTGCCGGCCGCGATCGTCGCCTATGCTGCATTGGATTATGTGGCCCGTGCCGGAACTGGCAGCAACACCGTGACGTTGAGCCGTCTCGCCAACGAGCCGGGCGCCCCGGGGCAGGTCTACAAGTTGACCGAGGCGGAGTTGCGCGGCAGTATCGAATCAATGGTGGATGCAACGGCAGCGCTCAGCCTCACCGCGTTGACCGGTGCGGCGCAGTTGTCTTGGTCCCAAGATCCTGCTGCCATCGCCACCTCGATTCTTGATGACTACTACGGCGTGTCGCCTGGCGGGGTCAGCGCCGGGTTCCACGGCGATCAGCCTGCCGCGGATGCATCGCTCGAGGGCCTCTTCCCCGCTCGTGTAGACGAGGGTGATTCTGCCCGACAGACGAGCCGCTCGGCGGCGACCGGAGTTCGGTGATGGCGACTCTCGCTGATTCGATCACGGTGATGAGCCGGTTCGCCCGTTCAGCCAACATCGAACGCGACATCGACCGACCCGACCCTCTTGACGGTTACGTGGTGACCGCACGAGTTCTCGATGTCATCGAGAGGATCGCGACCGCAGCGACGCGCGGCCGGGGGGGGGGGGGGTTGGTCGTTAACCGGCCCCTACGGATCAGGTAAGTCGTCGCTGGTACTGCTGCTCGACGCGGTCTTGGGCGAGGCCAACGAAACCCGATCCTCGGCACAGCAGCTCATTGACGGTGCCTCGGACGTGGTGGGTGACCTCGTTCGGCGGGCGCATCGGTGTCATGGCACTGAACATTCGGGTTTTCATCGGGGCCTGGTCACCGCTGGCCGCGAACCGCTCAGCCACACGGTGCTGCGGGCGCTTCATTCTGCGGTGCTGCGCAGATTCGGGCGGATCCCGTCAATGGAGCAGTTCGCGGCTTCTCAGACACTGCTCGGCGCGCTTGAGGATGCCTCGACGAGCGACCCCCGTCGCACGGGGCCGTCTCCGTCCGGCCTTGTCGAGATAGCTCGCTGTCTGGCTTCCGATGCGCCGTTGTTGCTGGTGATCGACGAGTTCGGCAAGAACCTCGAAGCGGTCAACGACGGAGGCCCCGCTGATCCCTACCTGTTGCAGCAACTCGCGGAGGCGGGGCAGGGTTCTGGGCTGCCGATCTTCTTGTTGACGCTCCAGCACCTCTCATTCGAGGATTATCTGGCTGGTGCCGACGATGCACGGCGAAGTGAGTGGGCCAAGGTGCAGGGCCGGTTCGAAGACGTCGCCTTTGTTGAGTCGGCGGCGGAGACTCGAGCACTTATCGGGAGCGTCTTCGATGTCGCCGATGCCGGACTGCGCGCGCGGATTGAGCGTTGGGCGAAGCGGCATGCCGAGCAGCTTCGCGCGCTGGGCATCGCCGACCTTGCCGATCCGGTGGTCGTGGCGGGTTGTTACCCGCTTCACCCGCTGGCCGCGTTCGTGCTCCCTGAGATGTGCAACCGCTACGGTCAGCACGAGCGCACCCTCTTCTCCTTTCTGACCTCCGCTGACCCCGCGGGCGCCGCGGCGTTCCTCGGTTCAACGGAACTGCCGCGTCGGGGGAGTCTGCCCTGCTTGGGTCTTGAGGCGGTCTACGACTACTTCGTTGCCAGCGGTGCGCTCAGCGTCAACGCACCTCGGCAATCGACACGCTGGACCGAGATCGCCGTCAGACTGCGAGACTGCCAAGGACTCACCGAGCGCCAACTGCATCTCGCCAAGGCGGTCGCTCTGTTGAACCTTGTGACAACGACCGGGACGGTCAGGGCATCCCGGAGCGTCCTCAAGCTGATTGATCCCAACTGTTCGGCCACGCTCGCTGAACTTGATGACGCGGGCATCGTCACGTATCGCGGTTTTGCCGACGAGTACCGGATCTGGAACGGCACGGACGTGGACGTTGCCGGGTTGCTTGCCTCGGCTCACCAGCGGGTTCGTCAACAGTCACTCGTTGAGATCCTTGCGGCGGTCGATCGGCCGTCTCCTGTTGTCGCTGCCCGGCACAGCGCAGAAAACGATGTGCTCAGGGTGTTCGCCATGCGCTATGCACAGAGTCCCCATGGCGTGGAACCGCTCGATGCGTTCTCGCCCTACGACGGCGAGGTTCTGCTCCTAGTCGGCGAGCATGAGACTGCTCCTCCCCTGACTGGCGGCACCGCCGGCACCGCCGGCGCCAAGCCGGTTGTTGCGGCGATTCCAGACGACTTGGCTGAACTTGCCGAAGCGGCCCGCGAGGTCGCTGCGGTCGATGCGGCGCTCGATGATCCCGCAATCGCCGATGACTGGGTCGCTCGGCGGGAACTCGGTGAGCGGTCGGCTCAGTCGCGGGTCGCCTTTGAGCACGCCCGCAACACCACGTTCAGCGCGCAGAACTGTACTTGGTTCCTGCTCGGCGAAAACGAGGAAGACGCTATCGAACTGCAAGGTGGAAGGGGGTCCGCAGCTCTGTCTGAGGCCGCAGACCGGTCCTATCGGAGCACGCCGGTGATCGGCAATGAGATGCTCAACCGCACAAGCCTCACCACGCAGGGTTCCAAGGCGCGTCGCATCCTTCTTGAGGCAATGATCGAGCGCGGCTCGCAAACAGACCTCGGGCTCGAAGGTTATGGGCCTGAGATGTCAATCTACAAGGCCTTTCTTGAGCACACCGGTCTCCACCGGCGTGGGCGCAGGGGTCAGGGCAGGACGTTCTGCGCTCCGTCGGATCCTTCGCTGCTACCGGGATGGTGCGTCCTCGAGTCCCACTTCAAGAGAGCCAAGTCCCGGCGGATCAACCTCGACGACGTGTACGCGGCGCTGCTCTCGCCGCCCATTGGGATGAAGGCTGCGGTAATCCCCGTTTTTGTCACGGCCGGTCTGCTCGCCTTTGCCGAGGAGGTCGCCGTCTACGAACACGGCACCTTCAAGCCTCTGCTCACCCCGGAGATCTCCGAGCGGATGGTTCGCAATCCCGGCCATTTCGACATCAAGCACTTCGCCAACACGAGCGGAGCGCGACGCGAGGTGCTAGACGCCCTCGCAGCCCGGCTCGGCGTGCGGGCGAGCGCGCGCGGCCGACGGGTGTCCAACGTTCTGGCCGTCGTCGGTCACCTGGTCTCAGCGGTCAGGGGCCTCGACAACTTCACCCTTCGCACCGGCAGCCTGACGGCGCCCGCCCGGGGCACGCGCGACGCCGTTGTCGCCGCCGTCGAGCCCGACGAGCTGCTCTTCGTCACGCTTCCCGAGGCCCTCGGTTTCGGGTCGGTCGCGTCGGATCTGCGAACCTGCGCCTACGCCGGTGCCTACGCCGACAGTGTCGGCGGGGCCATTGATGAGTTGACGGGCCGTTACCGGCGGCTTCTCGGCGACCTCCTTCAACGTCTGCTCGCCGAGAATGCACAGAGCAGCCGTCTGGCGGTGACAGGCCAGGCAGCAGCCCTTGAAGACGAGATCCTCGACGGCGATGTGCGAGCTTTCGTGCTGACCCTCGCCAACGACAGTGTCGATGACGACCTCGACTGGATCAGCGCTGTCGCCACTGTGATCGCCAAGAAGGCACCGGCGGAATGGAACGATGACGACCTGAACCGGTTCCTCCGCTCACTCGCTGAACAGGTCGCGTCTTTCCAGCGCCTGGTTGCGCTCCACACGGATCAGCGAGCCGAAGGAGGTGGTCCCTTCGATGCGCTGTCGGTCACGATCACCCGCTCCGACGGCAATGAGCACGTCCGCCTCGTCAGCGTGGACCGCAGTCAGCGTCAGCATCTGGAGCGCACTCTTGAGGGCGTTCTCGGTGAGTTCGCCGATGTCACGGGCTCTCCGCAGCGTGCAAACTACGCGCTGCTGGCGCTCCTCGCTGAACGGTTGCTCCCCGCTAGGCACAGCGTCGACAGCGGTCTGGGGACACTTGCCGACCTTGACGGGAAGCGGCTGGTCCATGGTTGATGCGACCCGCCACATCTGCGGCATCTCGGGAGGCAAGGACTCCAGCGCCCTGGCTGTCTACCTGCGCAACGAAGTTCCGGAGATGGAATACTTCTTCTGCGACACCGGCGCTGAACTGCCCGAGACCTACGAATACCTCACCCGTCTCGAGGTGATACTTGGCAAGCCCATTGTCCGTCTCAACGCGTCACGCGGCTTCGACCACTGGTTCGAGGTGTTCAGGGGGACTCTTCCGTCGCCGCAGATGCGCTGGTGTACCAAGAACATGAAGATCAAGCCGATTGAGGAGTGGATCGGCGACGCTTTGGCGATCTCGTATGTGGCGATCCGGGCCGACGAGTCGAACCGCAAGGGATACGTCTCCACCAAGCCCAATATCGAGACCCGGTTCCCATTCATCGATGCCGGCGTGGACCACGACGGTGTCATGCGAATCCTCGGCGATGCTGGTATCGGCCTTCCCGAATACTACGAATGGCGCACCCGGTCAGGCTGCTACTTCTGTTTCTACCAGCGCAAGGCGGAGTGGATCGGCTTGGCTGAGATTCACCCTGAGCTCTTCGACCGGGCGGTCGCCATCGAGCAGAAGGTCCTGCAGGACGCCGGGGTAGACGGCGATGCCGACTTCGGCGACCGGGCGATGCGCGGCCGCCAGTACACCTGGTCGGGCGGCGAGACCCTGCTGCAGCTCCGTTCCCGACGCGACGAGATCCTCGAACGCCACGAGGCAGCTCTGGCCCGCGCCGCCACGACCCGCTCCAACGTCCCCCTGATCGAGTCTCTGAGCGAAGCCCTCGACGATGACGACGACACCGACCCCTGCACCGTGTGCGCCCTATGAGCGGCCTCGTCGAACCTCTGGCAAGCGACTGTCTTGAGGAGACTCCTGGCGGTTCGGTCAGCGCCGACGCTGATGGGTCGGATCGGCAGCCGGATCCATCGGGCGACTTCACCGACCTGCTCTCGTTCGTGGAATGGGCCACACGAAACAGAAGCACGGTGCAAACTGCATTGGGTGCTTTGCTGAAGCCGCTGAAGAGGCTTCTCTCAGGTGCTGCCGAGTTCCACGGCGCCGTCACTGTGGGTGATGCGCTGCAGGCGGATCTCGGGCATCTGGCTCGGGTGCTCGGAATTGCACCCGCACTCGACTGCGTCAAGATCGAAGAACTCGAAGCGGACCACCGCGTTGCCGACACCGTGTGCGAGCGCCTCGCGGAAATGTTGGCCTCGGTTCCCCCGGCGAAGCGTCTGATCCTCGATGAGAGGCTGTTCACAGACGAGCCTGTTTCGTTGAGCGTGCTGGGACGAAAGATCGGTCTCACGCCTGAGGCAATGAGGAGGAACCAGATTCGCGTCAGGGAGTCAGTCGACCGCGCGATCGGAGCGGAGATCAGCGTCTTGGCGGTCTTCGCGGCGCAGCGTCTCGGTCCGGTGGTCTCCTGCGTCGCACTCGAGCGCGTCGTCGCCGATCTGCTCGACGATGGACCGTCTACCGCTGAGGTGCTGGATCTGGCCCGACGAATTCTCAAGTCGGAATTGAACTACCGGTGCATCGACGGAATCTGCCTCGACCCGACTGCGGTGGCACTCGTTGCAAGGCTTCGCGGCAGAGCGGGTGTGATCGCCGACGACGTGGGGCTGATCGACGAGGAGACCCTGCGCGAGCATTTGCCGAGCGCTGAGTGGGAGGCTTCCTTTCCCCGACTGATCGAGTGTTGCGGTTTCGCTAGGACAGGCGACCGGTTGGCACTGCGCGACACGGCCAAGGCACGAACGAAGGCGGCGTTGCTCGACATCGGTCGTGTCGCCACGAAGGAGGAGATCGCGAGCGTCTTGGGTCTTGACCCGGGTCGAGTCAGCAGCCAGCTGAGTGGGATCCCCTCGGTGGCGCGCGCTGACAAGACCCGCTGGGGCCTCGCCGAGTGGATAGACGACGAGTACGACGGCATCTCCGGGGAGATCATCCAGCGAATCAACGAAGACGGAGGAGCGGTCTCGCTCAAGCGACTGGTTGAAGAACTGCCCCGGCTCTTCGGTGTGAGTGAAGCGAGTGTCCGGGCCTATGCAGACGCACCCCAGTTTGCGATGCGGGATGGATACGTCAGTCTGGCTGACGAGTCCTCGGTCACTCTTCGCAGTCTCGACGATGTCATCGACGGCAGAGACGCGGGCGGCAACGCCTACTGGTCGTTCGCCGTTGAAGACCGCTACTTCGACGGACACAGCCTGGCTGGACTGCCGCCCGAACTCGCCAGCGAGCTCGGCTGCAGTCCCAACAGCGCTGTCCGAGTCCGAGTCGATCATCCGGCGGGCTGCCGCGACCTGTCGGTGAACTGGCGGCTCACGTCGCTCACGGGACCCAGCCTCGGTTACCTCTCAGGGCCCCTGCGGCGGTTGGGCGTGAGCGGCGGGGACCGCGTGAGTCTGGTGATAAAGGCGCCGGGTGTGGTTGAGTTCCGCCGAAGGGGCGAGACCGGCTCAGCCGACTCACGCCGACCGACGTCGGCCGATTCGCTCCTGAAGCGCATGAAGAAGCGACGGGCGGTGCTGTAGCGTGCTCGCCGACGAACCCACGATCCGGCCCGGGCTGTACCGGCTGCCCGACGACCCGGTCGCTCCCAGGGTGCTGATCCCGGGCTTCAAGGCTGCCAGGTCCGTCCGGGGTGCGTTCGGCTGGTTCTCGGCGGGGTGGATCGAACGCCTCGCCCCCGGCCTGGCGGAGTACCTCAACCGCGTCGACGTCGGCCCCATAGAGTTCACCGTCGCGCCGACCTTCTTCTCGAAGGAACGAGCGGCGCTCGAACGGGCGTACACCATGTCTGGCGAGGAGGCAGCCCAACGAGTCGCCGACGTATTCGTGGAGGGCCGCGCCGAGGCGTCCGCGCTCGGCGAACACGCCTTGGACTGTATGGCCTGGATGGTCGCCACCGGACGGCTGCAGCTTCGAATCGCTGTTCCCAGGGCCGACTCCAACTACCATCCCAAGGTCTGGCTCTTCGACGATGGGATGAACCAGGTGCTGGCGCGCGGGTCAGGCAACGCGACCGCTCGCGGAGTGTTCAGTGGGGTCGAACATCTTGACGTCGATGTCACCTGGATCGAGTCCAGTCGGGCCCGCGCCAGGGTGGGCGTTACGATTCTTGATGATTGGGCTTGTGGCCGCAGTCAGGGCATCGAGTGTGTGGTCGAACTCCCAGACGCACTCGAACAAGACATAATCAGCACTGCCCCCAGCGACACCCCGCGCCTCACGGATTACATAAACGCAGTTGCGAATGACATGAACCCTCCTTGGGCAACAGATCCCTCGGCGGCGCTGAGGGCTCGGTTCAAGACGAAGCGCCAAAGTTCTCCGCCTCGCCTGTCTATCCCCGACGGGCTCGAGTGGGAGCAGGGACGCTACGCGCACCAGGGCGAAGCCGTGGCAGCATGGGAGCGCGGGCCGGAGCCTGAACGAGGCACGATTGCTATGGCCACTGGCGCGGGCAAGACGCTCACCGCGTTGATTTGCGCGGCCCGTGTGCAGGACCGCCTGGGCGACCGGCCCCTGCTGGTCGTCGTCTCAGCACCGTCGATCCCGCTGATCGTCCAATGGCGGGACGAGGTAAAGCGTTTCGGGGTCACGCCTGTTGCTCCGAGTCTCGAATCGAACGCTGACCTCGCCCTGACGAACCTCTTTCGTGCCCTCGGCGGCGGAGGAACGCATGTGCTGATCGTCACCAACCGACTCCTCGCTTCGTCGTCGTTCCAAGCGACCGTTGCGCTCAAGACCGCCTTGAGCGCGGACGCGGTGCCGACTCTGCTCATCGGCGATGAGGCCCACACTCTCGGGGCCGTGGGCTTCATGGCCAACAAGCCCGACTTCCTCGAACGGCGGTTGGCCCTCTCGGCAACCCCGGAACGGCAGTACGACCCTGACGGCACCGAGCAGATCTTCTCGTTCTTCGGGCCGCCCGTTTACGAGTTCGGACTTGATCGGGCCATCGGGTTCTGCCTCGTTCCGTACAACTATTACGTTCACGCGGCGACGCTCGACGGCGACGAACTCGATGCCTTCGACGCGCTGACCCAAAGGATCGGGGCAGCCCTCGGCCAGGGCGCCGATGAGGATGACGAATCCTTGACCAGCCTGTTGATCGCGAGGCGCAGGATCATCGAGACCGCCGATGCGAAGCTCACGCTGCTTCGCGAGGTCCTTTTGCGCCGCGGCACCCGCTCCTTGGAACAGACCCTGATCTACGCGTCGGCGAAGAACCCTGAACAGTTCGACGCGATCGCCGAGATGCTCACGGAACTCGATGTCCGCTGGGCGCCCGTCACCCAACGGACCACGGCAAACCGAAGCCTGCTCACGCGGACGTTCGAGACGTTCGAGAATGGCGGATACCAGGTGCTGTTGGCCAAGAAGGTACTCGACGAGGGCGTCGACATTCCGAGCGTCCGCGAAGCCTTCATCGTCGCCTCCTCGACTGTTCAGCGGGAATGGATTCAACGACGGGGCCGGGTGCTTCGCCGGCACCCAGACAAGCCCTGGGCGATCGTCCACGACTTCCTTGCTGTCCCGCCCGCCGAGTCGCTGGGTGCGGGCGAGTCGGCCAACACGAAGAAAATAGTCGGCACGGAACTCGAGCGGGCTTACGCGTTCGCGGCGCACGCCGACAACTCTGCGGGCGATTCAGGCGTGCTCTCTGACCTGGCGCAGATCAGAGCCGCGTTCTGGCCTGACGGCGGGCCCCCGCCGGTTCTTCAACGCGCCGGCGACAGCTTCATTTCTCCAGCAACACCGAAAGGCAGACCATGGTAAACAACTACGAGCGCATTCTCGAAGAGATCACCAAAGAGGCGTGGCGGCTCGCACCCGGAGAGGGCGTCGATCCCGAATTGCTGGTCACGCTGGCTATGGAGACGGTCGACCTCGAGGACCAGCACCGGATACGCCCGCTCAACATCAAGCAACGAGTCGAAGAGAAGATCCTCACCATCTCGAGGAGTCAACTGACGGCCGAGGGAGCGCAGCAATGCTGAGACTGCGCCGCATCGAGATAGAGAACTTCGCCTCCTTCGACGAGATCGTGATCGAGCCCTCCACCGATCCCGAGCTTCCCCTCACTGTGCTGCGAGCGGAGAACGGCTCGGGCAAGACGACCTTCCTTCGTGCACTCCGCTGGGGCATGTACGGCGAGCAGGGGCTGCCGGGCGAGCAGTCGCGGTTCTCTCTCCATCCGGCCCATTGGCAGCCTGACGACAGCGGCATCAGGACCCAGGTGAGGATCGAGTTCGAGACGGACGGTTCCACGCGCCATGAGACTCAGGGAACCGACGACACCACCGCCTATCAGCTCATGCGGTCGGTCACGACTATAGGCAAGCCGGCTGCGCGGTCAGACGAGCCCGACTTCCGGCGGATCAACGAACAGACTCGCCTGATGGTGAGAGTGGGGGACGGCGCTTGGGAACCGCATGACGCCAACGTGGACGCGGTGGTCGAAGAACTGCTTCCCTGGGGACTTCGCGACTTCTTCGTGATGGACGCCGATGAGGCGGCGGACTTTGTGGGCGGCAGCGAGAACAAGGCGATGAGCCGCAAGGAAGTGGTCGACAAGACAACTGCGGCTGTGCACAACCTGTTGGGTATCGACGTGTTCATGGAGGCGTATAAGCGTGTTGAGAAGTTGGCCCGCGAGTTTGAGAAACAGGCTACGAGAGCCATTGGAGACTCCGACCTCAATGCAGTCCAGGCTGAACTCGACCAACTGAGGGAAGAACAAGCGGAACTCGCGGAGAAGATATCCGGTCAGCAGGAACAGAAGAACGATCTGGACGACCGGCTGCGCAAACGCAAGGACGACCTCGAGACTGAACTCAAGAGTGTCGGAGCCGCCGAGGAACTGCGTACTCGGCTCCGCGACAACCGTCGACGAACCGAGCGAGCCTTGAACCAGCGAAAAAACGCCCTGGCGGTGCTCGCGGGCGAAATCGAGTCCATCGACCTGATGGCTGCTCTCGCCCGCGACGAGATAACCTCCGCGTTCGCGGTCCTGAAGCCGCTCTATGAGCGCGGCCACATCCCATTGAAGCACCTCAACTACGTCCGCGACCTGCTCGAGTCCGGGACCTGTGTGTGCGGCCAGATTCTGTCGGGGGAGGGCTCACACCGAGCGCGTGTGGAGGCACTGCTCAAGGAGTCCACCGAGCAGGAGAAACGGGCCGACTACCTCGGCAACCTTCACGATGCCGCGAAGTCGTTGGCGGCCCACGCCGAGGCGACGAGTTGGGACGACCGATGCGCGCAGCACGCGGGCGACTTTGCGGACGTGGAAAAGGAACTGTCGGATCTCAAACTGGAGAAGCGTGGCATCGACCTGAAACTCGAATCGTTAGATGAGGAGAAGATTCAAGTCATCCGGGACGAGATCGGTGCTCTCGAAGAGCAGATACTCAATCTCGACCGGAACCTCGTGACTCACCAAGCCACGCTCGAGCCACTCCCCGGCAAGATCGACTCGCTTCAAAAGCAGATACATTCGCGCCAACGAAATGAGCGGGCCGCGGCCGACAAGAGGGCCGCGGAGACAATGGCGGAACTCGTGTTCAAGGTTCTCAAGAATGCCTATGCAACGATCCGGGACGAGCAGGTTCTCGAACTGTCGCAGCGCATGAACCGACTGTTCTCGCAGATGGCCGCCAATGTGTCCGACGATGATTTCGAGGAGTTCCAGCGCAACAAGGCGACACTCAAGATGATCGCCGAGGTGGGGTTGAGGCACACAGGCCAGGACAAAGAGAAATACGAGATCTACGCGTTCAACCGACGTGGCCGAACGATGCCGCCGACCGAGATAAACGGAGCGTCCCGCCGGGTATTGGCGCTCTCCTTCGTCCTTGCGCTGTGCATCGAGTCACGCACGCAAGCGCCCCTGATCGCGGATTCACTCCTGAACTTCATGTCGGGAGCGGTTCGCAGGAACACCCTGAAGGCCACCGCGCAGAATTCCAGTCAACCGATCCTGTTGCTCACCGGTGCCGACCTCGAGGCACGGTCAGAAGTTGAGACGGTAGCGCAGTACGCCGGTGCGACCTACACGCTTACTGGGCAGTGGGACGCTATTGACGCTGGCCACGGAGGCGACGTGGTCCATTGGACTGAACAGCGGCCTGTGTCGCTCGTCTGCGGGTGCGGGCCTCGCCAGTACTGCAAGGTTTGTGAACGCGTCGGACAGGCGGGTTCACCCGGATGGAACAAGCGCGGCTAGCAGGGAGCACCAGATGAACTACTTCGCAACACTCCTGTCCTCTGCGGCGCACAGCCTCTGCTTGCCCGGCGAGTCTGCGGGCGAGATTGAGCGCTACGTGCGGCAGCACCAGGGGGGATCGGTGACCCCGGAGCGGGCACCCTTCCGACGCAAACTGGACTTCTGGGCATTCGCCATCGTCACCGCCACCGCCAAAGGCCTACCGCCACTTGATGGTCCCCCGTCGAAATGGGGAGGTAGGAAGTTCGTCGACACACGTGAAGTCCAGATGCCGAACGACCTCTGCGAGATGCTCGCGGTCGTAGCATTCGCGACACTCGGCGTCGACCACGAGGGAATCGACGACCCGAAGCGGATAGTCGAACTCGCGAACGGCCTCGCCGGTGCTGGCACCCCCGATGTCCTCAAACGGCTGAACGATCCGGATCTCCGCATTACCGCGCTCGCAAAGACGCTCGAATTCGCCGCAGAGATGCGCAAGGCGCTTGGGTCGAAGTGACGAATGATCTTCATAACGCGCAATAACTGACCTTCAGAACGCGCTATCGTTGATCTTCAGAACGCGCAATCACGCGTTGGAGGGGCGACAACACGGGTCTGGAGGTCGATGCCATCGTCGAGCGATTCGACGGCCGATGGATCGCCGCTGAGGCCAAGCTCAATCCCGGCCCCCAAGCCGTCAACAGTGCTGCGGCGTCCCTGCTGCGCCTCACGAGCAAGACAACCGCCCAACGAGCGGCGAGCCTGGCCGCTCTGGTGGTGATCACCCCCAAAGGTGCCGCCTACCGCCGCCCCGACGGCGTGCAGGCCGTCCCGATCACCGCGCTCGGCCCCTGAGCCGAGCCCAGCGCGGCTGCGAGACAGACTCTCGTGACCGACAGATTCTGGTAGACGCTCACTGAACCGCGGCCCAAGGTCCGGAGCGGGCTCGGGCGAGGGACGCGATAACGCGATCCCAAGTTCTATGGGTGTTTGGGTTGAGTACGTCGGCTGTCGAGCTTGGGCGTAGCGGAACTGCTGACTGCCCTTTGCGAAGCCGGCCAATCAAGTGCTTTGAGAGAAGAGCGCTGTCGTAGGGGGGTGTACACTTACCCAATGACAGGCGATGAAGACGTGTTGACCGCCGCTCTGGCAGAGTTCGTGCAGGTCTTCGACGATGTCTGCGGCTCGAACCCTGGCCGTCTCGGCAGCGCAGGCACTCTTTCACGTGTTCTGAACGGGCAGGCCAGCACCGAGGTCCGTCGGCTTGTCCCCCTAGACGAACGGCGCCGTCTGGGTGCGTTCTTCACTCCGCACGAACTCGCGGACAAACTCGCCGATCCGCTA
>JAHQYN010000184.1 GCA_024421085.1 Acidimicrobiia bacterium | reverse complement strand
CTGGCGACGGTGCTACTGAGAGGGAGTTGTTGCTGAGATCGAAGACGATGGTGCCAGCACAGTGCTTGTCAGCCAAGTCGTCTGGGTGGCAATGTCGCGTGGCTTGGATGCACATGAGACGGCAGTTGTGTCCGGCCACCGCCGTCAGGGTGTCGATATGCGGGTGCGTCTTCTTGCGTCCCGCGCTGATGACGGCGTGCTTAGGATCCACCGCGTCGAGCAATTGGGCGATCGTCGCCAACTTTGCTCCGTGGTGAGGTATCAGGAACACGTCTGCCCGTAGTTTTGCGCTACTGTCAAGCAATTCACGCGCAGTGGTGTCGTCAATGTCGCCCGGTATTAGGAACGTGAACCTCCTGATTCGTACTAGGACAACCACGCTCAACCGGTTGACCACGTTACCGACCAAGTTTGCTTGCAGGATTTGTGAGTGCGACGGAGCCAGCACAGACCAGTTGATCGATCCGGTGTTGCCGACCGTGCCTTTATCCGCGCCGGCGGTCTTGGCTCCCACATCTTCCACGGCCGAGAGGATGCCCTGCAGGACAGCCCTGACGCGGGGTCTCTGCTCCGGCGCCGGCGTGCCTACTGGGTTCATGTATAGAATTGTCGAGGGTGTCCCGAACCGTTGAAGGAGATTCTGGACTCCCGCGCAGTGGTCCATGTCCTGGTGGGTGACGATGATGTCGAAATGTGCGAGGATCAACTTGTTCAACAGTTCCGTGGCCTGTTGGATGCCTTCGCGTGGGCAGTCCACAACGAGGGCAGAATCATCGTTAATCGCGACCGTGGCGTGGGCCTGCCCGACATCAAGGAAATGGACCACCGACGACACGTCAGGCGGGATCCTCGCCGCGCGGGTGTCGCGTCTGGCTGTTGTCCGAATCTCGTTCCTCTGACGCTGAGGAGGGTCGATACCTCAGGAAGTTCAGACTGAAGACTTGCTCGTCTGTCAGATGGGCTACCCGTTGAAACCGATAGCGCCCGGTCTGTGGATCGCCTGTCAACTCGAACGTTGCATCTTTCTCAAGGAGCCAGCCGGGTATGCCTTCATGCAGGTCGACGGGGAAACCCTCTTCGGGTCCTCCGAGTACCCATACTCGGACCCTGGTTCGGTCCACGCCCAGCACCGTGCCGGGAGCCTGATTGAATCGCCCGCGAGAGGTGCCTCCGATCTCGCGGGGCACCTCACCCCTGGACAAGCGGACTCTCCCGTCCGGTGCCTTGTATCCGGCCATGATCCGCTCAATCTCCGCGACCGTCGCGTCGTCTAGGTCGAACGCCTGGCGCGCCAGTTTCTCCGCTTTATCGACCAACGACCGTAACTCATATGCTCGTTCTGTCATCTGCAGCCCCAAGTCCGCAAATTGTTCCTCATAGCGACCCAACCAGTCAGATGGCAGAGGGATCTCTCTGAGCACTTCCACTGCGATGCGCATCGTGATCGAGCGCGAATGTACGAAACAAGAGGCGATCGATGTCGAGAAGAAGGCATTGAGCGCGAAAACGGCCTGGGGTCTGCCCGAGACGATCTGCCAGGAACCCGAGGGAATGACGCCCACAAGGTCAACGACTGGGCGCAGCCGCCACGCATTGTCGGGAAAGCGGTCGGCCTGGACGAAGAGCTTAGGTGCGTTGCGTAGATCGGTCTCCAGTTTACTGAGATACGGAAAGGCCTCGGTGGGGTTGGACACCCAGGTGATCGACGCATCCTCGATCGAGCGATGGACCACTCTTGGAGCGCGGCCCGCGAGGACCGGGATACCTTCACCGGGCGACGATGAACGCGGCGTGACCCGTTGAGACACACCGGCCCTCACCGTGGCGACATCTTTCACCGAGATTCCATGCGCGGTCAAAGCATCAGCGGGCCCTGCGACGAATCGTCCGTCGGAACGGAGATTCTCTGACGACTGGAACTGAACCTTGCCGTTCTTGAGGAAATCACCCCTTTGCTCGCTGCCTGCGGTCACCCAACGGAATGCGAAGTTCGAGCGATCTGCAGTTCGGAGTTTCTGCGCGAACACGACCGCAGTACCAAAGCGAGCTTCCTTGAACATGTCTCTCGGTAGGCGCCACACTTCGAACACGCTGCACTTCTTTGAGATCTCACGCCGCGAGTTCCTGTGCGTTTCTATGTTCAACCAAGAGGCGGGAAGGATGCAGGCTAGGAGGCCACCTTCGGCAAGAGTCTCAACCGCACGGTTGAGAAAGTCGATCGCCTTTTCGTCACGGGAGCCTGGGCGGAACCGCCAAGGTGGGTTGGTCACCCATATCGTCGGGCGATGGGCGAAAGTCGTCGAGTCGTCGAGAGCGTCACGTTGCTCAATCTGCCAAGAGTTACCCATCGGCAGCGACGACACTAGGAACGAGAGCTTTGCGATCTCCACTGCTATCGGCTCGACATCCGACCCGTACATATGCGTCCTGAGCCAACTGTGGGTGTCCTTTGGCGACCAGTCGCCCGGCGAGAGGTTCTCCAGCCGCTCTTGGGCGGCTAGAAGGAGATTCCCAGTCCCGCACGCGGGATCGACGACATAACGGGCTTCGGGCGGTATTTCCTCGACGGGTAGATGGTCGAGAATCTTCGAAGCAAGGCGCGGATCAGTGTGGAAGATCCCGAACTTCTTCCGTAGGTCCGGCGTGAGAAAGAGTTCATAAACGGCGTTGATCGAGCGGGCATCAATCGTTGAGTAGTCCACGCCATTCCCGAGTTCGTCCAGTATTGACTCAACCAGGTCAGGGTGGGTTGCCTGCCATTCTGCGAGTTCCTCAAAGTACTCTCCGTGACGCGCTAAGGCACCCTCAACGACGTTCTGCCGAAGGGTGCCGTCGAACGGGTGCCTGTCATGAACGGTCAATGCGGCGAGCGCCTCGATGGCCAGCCTGGCTGCGGTCGTGGGTTCGATGTGGTCCTGGAGAGCAAGGCTGAACGAGCCCTTGAGCCGAGACCTGATCGAGTCGACCGAGCGACTGCGAGCATTCACGAGCAGCCGCGCGTCGATTGGGAACAGGGCCAACTGGCGCATGCCTGCCTTTGCGGCGCGGATTACTCTGGGTGCAAGCTCGACTGCGAGTTCGGAGGATCGTAGTCTAGGGATCTCGGCCGATGAGATCCGCAGTTGGAACTTCGCTGGCGGATCTCCCGAGGTGACACTGTAGAGGTCTAGGTCTCCAACCAGATCCTCGATCAGGGCGAACGGTGTCGCCAGCCGCCGCGCCGCGTGGAGGAGTTCATCCACCCCATTTCGAGGCGCGGCGAAGGCTGATATGGCGCTCGTCCGGAGGTCCTGTGGCGCGATGTGCGTGAACGCCACAACATCGGCCACGGCACCGGCTGTCGGGGAGCCGACGCGATCCCGGCGGTACTCGTGCGTGTATCCCAGTGCTTCCAGAGCGCCCGTAAGCGACGCGGCCGACCTTGTCGCATTCATCGGCTAGCCCCAGCCTCTGTACCGTCGTTCGTGCGTGTTACCACTAGGCAACGATAACCGAGTGACGGAACATGTATCTCGATTCTTCGATTGTAGCGTTCGCATGCCCACAAGTATCCGCAGGTGGTGTGACACCGACTCTTGGGGTGGGACACCATGTCGGCTCGCCTTCGGCAGCGCATCTAGGGAGCGCTCCAGCCGGATGCGTTTCGCACTTTCGCGCGCGGGCCTGAGCTTATGGGGTTCCGCGTCGCGGAAGGGAGCGATCGGTTGCCTCCCACCCCTTGTTGAGACCCCCGCGTTTATCGCTACGGCGGGTAGATCAGCAGCCCCGGTCACGCACATACGGGGCGATGTTACCACCTGCGCTACCAGCAGCGACCGCGGCGGGTAGAGTCGCACCGTAGGGCCAGTCCGAGCCCTGCACCGGCCTGATTGAAGCCGGCTACAAGTCAGGGACGACATGAGCGCAGTTAGCTTCACTCTGGGTTGAAGCGGGCAGCGGGACTACGGTGACCGTCGCGGTCAGTTCTTACCGATAGTTCGACCAAGGAAAAATGATGGCTAGAACAATTGAAACAAAACCGCTTCAATACCACCATGGAAGCTGGAGTTCGAGAGTTGCGGGACAATCTGAGCCGCTATCTAGCCGTGGTTCGGTGACGGTCAGCTTGAGATTCTGGTGCGAATCCATCGGCGGTTGCGACGGATCTTCTCACGTTGCAGCAGGTGGTCAACATGGTGATCCTCGTCGCAGTCCTCGACCGATGTCTCCAGTTGGATCGTGGAGTGGTTAAT
>JAHQYN010000183.1 GCA_024421085.1 Acidimicrobiia bacterium | reverse complement strand
CGGGCGGACTCCAGAGGCCAGGGAGTGCTGCGGTCGCCATGGCGGCTTCGTTGACCCCGGGCACCAGCGTGGGAATGCCGACGTATTTCTTGTCGACGACTAGGGTCTTCGCCGCGAAGTCGCCGACCCGACGGTGTCCCCTCGAGACCAGGGAGAAGATCAGCCCGGTCAGCGGTACCGGCAAGAACCAGGGGAAGGCGTCCACGACCCACAAGACCCAGCGCAGGAGATGCTTGTGGACTCCCGCCCGGTTGAACGTGTTGCGGTCGACGACCCGGATGCCCGCCGCGAGCTTGCCCAAAGAACCACCGGTTATCGCGGCGACGACCACGAGGTTCAAAGCCGAGGCGACGATCCCCCAGAGGGCTATATCGGCGAACCTGCCGCTCTCGAGCACGAAAACTAACGAAAGGTCCAAGCAGACGTCGCCGTTGCCCAGCTCGTCGTAGTAGACACAGATCTGGTCGGCGATCCGGGAGTCTTCGACGTCTTCAAGCGTGGACGACGAAAGGAACGCCGCCACGAACACCGCGAACACGATGATGAAATCGACCGCGAAGGCGACGCAACGACGACCGAACACCGCGGTCGGATCACCAACCGGGGGATCGTTGGTTCGCATGGACTCCATATCAGCGCGCCTCCGCTAGCCTCTCGGCCATGGCTGACCCAGAACTCCTCGACGAGCCAGCACTGTTCGACAAGATAGTGAACCTATCCAAGCGCCGTGGATTTGTCTTCCAGTCAGCGGAGATCTACGGCGGTTTTCGTTCTGCATACGACTACGGCCCGCTCGGGGTCTTGCTGTTGCGCAACGTCAAGGATGCCTGGTGGCGCTCGATGGTCCAGCACCGCCACGACGTGGTCGGCCTCGACGCCTCGATCCTCTCCCCACCCCAGGTCTGGGAGGCGAGCGGTCACCTCGCCAACTTCTCGGACCCGCTCGTCGACTGCACCAACTGCAACGCCCGTCACCGCCAGGATAAACTCACCGACCCCGAGACCTGTCCAAGCTGCGGAACCAGCGGGCACCTCACCGAGGCCCGCCAGTTCAACCTGATGTTCAAGACCCACGCCGGGCCGATGGCCGACTCCACCGCGGAGGTCTACCTGCGCCCCGAGACAGCCCAGGGAATCTTCACCAACTTCGCCAACGTGCTGCAGACCAGCCGCAAGAAGCCGCCGTTCGGCATCGCCCAGATCGGGAAATCGTTCCGCAACGAGATCACCCCGGGGAACTTCGTCTTCCGAACCCGCGAGTTCGAGCAGATGGAGATGGAGTTCTTCGTTCCACCCGATGAGGCCGGCCATTGGTTCAACTACTGGTGCGACCAGAGGCTCGACTGGTACTTGGACTTGGGCATTCCCCAAGCCGACATCCGCCTGCGTCCCCACGGCACCGACGAACTGAGCCACTACTCGTCGGGAACTTCAGACCTGGAGTACCGCTTCCCGTGGGGTTGGGACGAACTCGAGGGCATAGCCGATCGAGGTGATTTCGACCTCAGCGTCCATGCCGCACACTCCGGGGAGCGTCTGGAGTATTTCGACCAGGCGAACAACCGGCACTACGTGCCCCATGTCATCGAGCCGGCGGCAGGGGCCACCCGGGCGGCAATGGCGTTCCTGATGGCCGCCTACCAAACCGAGACGGTCAACGACAGCACCCGCACGGTGCTGCGCCTCGATGCCAGGCTCGCGCCGTACAAGGTTGCGGTCCTGCCGCTGTCCAACAAGGACACGCTCACATCGACGGCCCAGGAGGTCTTCGAGATCGTCAAGCTTCGCTGGATGGCCGACTACGACCAGACGCAGTCGATCGGAAAACGCTACGCCCGCCAGGATGAGATCGGCACGCCCTGCTGCGTGACCGTCGACTTCGACAGCCTCGAGGATCGCGCCGTCACCGTGCGTGAACGCGACACGCGTGAACAACAGCGGGTCTCGATCGACCAGCTCGAGGGGTTCCTCGCGGCGCGCCTCGACTGAGTTGCTCCCGGCGCGCCCCCTATTGGCGGGCGCCGGTTTCGGCTAGCTTGCGGATCGATGGGTATTCACCATGACGACATCGCCAAGGTGCGAACCGCGGCCGATCTGGTCGCGCTGATCGGCGAGCACACCGACATCAAGCGTTCAGGCCGCAACTGGATGGCCCGCTGCCCCCTCCATGGCGAACGCACGCCTTCGCTCTCGGTCAGCTCCGAGAAGGGCGTCTACTACTGTTTCGGCTGTGAGCGCAGCGGTGACGCGATCACCTTCGTCGAAGAGATCGAGAAACTGGACTTCGTCGGAGCGGTCGAGTCGCTCGCGTCGCGCTACGGCGTGCAGTTGCGCTACACGACCCAGAGCGAGGGGACCACTCGGGCGCGCAAACGACGATTGCTCGACGCGGTGGCCGAGGCAGCCGAGTTCTACCACCAGAGGCTGCTCAACGGTGCCGATGCTGGCGCGGCCCGGGGCTATCTGCGCTCGCGAGGCTATGACCGCGCGGTGGTCAGCAAGCACAAGCTCGGTTGGGCACCCGACAACTGGGACGACCTGGCCCGACACCTCAAGCTGAACGCAGCCGACCTGACCGACAGCGGCCTCGGTTTCGTCAACAGCGCGGACCGGGTGCAAGACGCCTTCCGTGCCCGGATCATGTTCCCGATCGCCGACGAGCGGGGTGATTTCACCGGTTTCGGCGGCCGTATCCTTCCGGGTGCAGAGGGCCCCAAGTACAAGAACACGATCGGCGACGCCGCGGTCTACGACAAGAGCAAGCTGCTCTACGGGCTGCACACCCACCGCGAGGGCATCGTCAAGGAGGGTGAAGCCATCATCTGCGAGGGCTACACCGACGTGATCGGATTCGCCGGCGCCAACATCCTGCGAGCTGTGGCAACTTGTGGCACAGCGCTGACAGAAGAGCACATCAAGCTGCTCAAGAGATTCTCGGCCGATCGCCTGGTGCTCGCATTCGACACCGACTCGGCTGGTCTCGCAGCGGCCGAACGCGTCTACGAATGGGAACAGCGCTTCGAACTCGATGTGCGGGTGGCCGACCTGCCACCCGGCGTCGATCCCGACGACGTAGCCCGGAAGGACCCGGAGAGGTTGGCCGCCGCAGTCCAAGACGCCATTCCCTACATGCGGTTCCGTATGGAGAGAGCCCTGGCAGCCGCTGTTCTGTCTAGTCCAGAGGGCCGGGCCCGTGCCGCGCAGCGTGCCGTCGACGTCGTCGCTGAACATCCCAACGAACTCGTCCGCGACCCGTACCTCGTGGAGATCGCCGACCGTTGCCGGGTCGAGGCAGCGAGTCTGCGGGAGCTCGCCTCCAAGCCCCGCCGACAACCGGCCGCGGCGAGGAGCCGCGGCCGACACGGTGCCCAGGAAGCGATGGAGCGCGAGGTCCCCAATGCGCCCGACGACGGCGGTCACGCTC
This sequence comes from Acidimicrobiia bacterium, assembly GCA_024421085.1. Lineage (GTDB taxonomy): Bacteria > Actinomycetota > Acidimicrobiia > Acidimicrobiales > Aldehydirespiratoraceae > VXYK01. The sequence goes on along the minus strand of JAHQYN010000183.1, from coordinate 808 downwards.
CCCAGCGCCAACCGAGACTCACCGACTCGAAGGCTGCGGCGCCGGAGGACGAAGCGATCCGCCTCGTTATCGAACGCCCGGGCGAGGCCGCGCGCCTGCACGCCAACCTGTTCGGTCACAGCGTGCGTCAAGAAGCCTTCCAGGCGCTGAGGGACCATGGATTCGACGGGGCTCTGGAGCGTTGCGGACCGCAGGCCGCCAATCTGCTGCGGCGATTGGCCGTTGAGGGTTTCGACGCTGACCGTGACGATGTCCTCGCCGGCATCGCCCGCCTCGCCGGTCGCAGGACGCTCGACGGTATCGGCCGCGGCCTGCGCCGGCTCGGCGCGACCGACGAAGTGGCGGTCGAGGTGAGCCGCTCAGGCACCTGGCTCAAAGCGGAGTTGGAGAAGCTCCATGACCCAAGCACCCGCCGAAGCGCGGTCAACGGTCTGCTGCCATGGTTGATCAGGCACGCAGAATGGAGGGCAAGGTAGGCTTGTCTCGATTGATGTCCATCAATAGCCGTCTTGTTGCGGTATCATCTCCAGTGCCGATCCGGGGTAGCTCAGCTGGCAGAGCGCTCGGCTGTTAACCGAATTGTCGTGGGTTCGATCCCCACCCCCGGAGCTGACGAAGCCAGCCGCACGCAGTGTGCGGTCTGCTTCGCCGTTCACGGATTGCGTCATCGTGAGGTTGATGCGGCAAATCTGTTGGCCAGGTTGATGAGCCGTGCTCGGATGTCGGTGCTTTCGGCGGTCAAGTCCACTGTGGCGAAGTGAATCCTGTGCCCTTGGATCACTGCGTACTCGTCGACTTCCTCGCTCAC
>JAHQYN010000182.1 GCA_024421085.1 Acidimicrobiia bacterium | reverse complement strand
GTGCGAGGGGCCGTTACATGGCGAGGTTCGATTGTTGGTAGCGGCACGTTTTGGCACGACCAGACTAATCGACAACGACGGAATAACGATCCAATAAACGGTTGCTCTCGTTGAAGGTCGGGATGGCGGTGTTGAATTACGGCACGGCCAATTGGCCGAATTTGTCGGAACCCCAGCAATAGAGGGCATCGTTTATGCGTATCGCGCAAAAATGATGATAGCTGACGGTCACCATTTTGAACTGACCCAGCGGCGCGTAGACTTGACGGTTATTGTTGCCGCTCCTGCATTGAATGGACTTGTCGGTTTTGAGACCGCAAGAAATCTGGAAACCTGATCGGTTTCGGGAGGGATTGTTGTGACAACTGAAGTTGTGATACTCAATCGAGGTGCGGTTGCAATTGCGGCGGACAGTGCTGTGACGCTTGGTTCGCCTGGGCGAAAGATATACAACACCGCGAACAAACTGTTCCCTCTTTCGACTGTTGAGCCTGTCGCGGTGATGGTGTACGGAGCTGGATCTCTCTGCTCGATCCCCTGGGAAACGGTCATCAAAGAACACCGGCGACAACTTGCCGAGACTGCTTTCGATACAGTTGAAGAATACGCGATTTCGCTTATCGCTTACCTATCGACCCTAGTGCCGCACGTGTCGAGACAAGAGCAGTGGGAGCGAGTGGAGATGATCGCGCGGTGGGAACTCGACATGGCACGACGCTCGGTCGAGAATGCCGTCGAGGATGCTTTGACGAAAGGTAACCCCTTTGCGGATCAGCAAGTCCGGACAGCAATCCTAGATAGGCTCAGTGCTCGAATTCGACAGCTACAACAACACGATGTCATCGACGGTCTGAGTGCTTCGGTGGCTGGAAAGGAGGTGAGCGCCGCGATCAAGGAGTGGTCAGGGTTTGTGGATGAAGCCCTAGCTGGTTTGCCAACAGACTCTGAAATCAGGCGTCGAGCGAGGGTTCTGATCCGAACATCACTGAGGGTCGCACGTCAGTCACCATGGGGTAGTGGGGTCGTTGTGGTTGGTTTTGGTACAGACCAGCTCTTTCCTGCGCTATCTCAGTATATTGTCGACGGTGTTGTCGCAAACCGTGTTCGGGCGTGGAAAGTCAAGGATGTGCGCATCGGTAAGGAGCACTCCGCAGGCATCTATCCGTTCGCACAGAGGGACATGGTAGCTACTTTCATGGACGGCGTTAGTCCTGAATACCGCTTGGCACTCAAAGAATTCGTGGACACGACTATCGAAACTTTCACCCGGTTCTTCTCCGAGCAGGTGCAAAGCTCATTAACTGCGGATGATCACGCTGACTTGTTGGTCGAGATGGGTGAAGCCCGAGCCATCGTTATCGGCGATTTCCAAATGAGGTTGGATAACTATCTCAAGGATCAGAACTCGGATCCGATCATGTCAATCGTGGGATCGCTCCCGAAGGAAGAACTGGCAGAGATGGCTGAGACTCTAGTGAACCTACGGCCGTTCAACCAACGGGTAACCCCAGGGGAAGAGCCCGCCGGGGGGCCAATGAATTTCGCGTCGTTCCAACGACGGGTCACCCCAGAGGAAGAGACCGTCGGAGGGCCAATTGATCTCGCTGTGATCTCAAAAGGCGACGGCCTAGTGTGGATCAAACGGAAACACTACTTCGTGCCCGAGTTGAACCCTCGGTACTTTGGGCGCGATCGGGCGACGTAAAGTTCTGGTACCATGGAACTAGATCATGACACGAACCACTGAGGAAGCATTGCGGCAGTTGTCGAAGGCGAGCGCGGAGAAGGCTCGTCACCGGTCGGCAGTGCCTGACGACCCCGAGGCGATCGGCCGACGCGTCGCAGCGGAGGTATTCGACGAGTACCTGGAAGCCAGCAGATTGCGCAAGGGGGGCGAGAAGCGCCGATAAGCGTTCGTTACGTCCTCGCGGCACCAAACCCTGAGCGGATCGGTCAATGAGCGAAAGCGCTGAGTAGGGTCTGTGGTGATGGTCAAACTGATGTTCAACGACGGGAACTCGCTCGTCTACCGCGCTTTCTTCGCGCTGCCGACCGGCATGATGACCGCCTCTGGCTAGGTGACCTACGCCGTCTACTGCTTCATCTCGATGTACGTCAAATCGCTCGAGGATCACCGGCCAGACCGCGTCGCGGTGGCCCTCGACCGCGTCGAGCCCACGTTTAGACACGAACTGACCCCGACCTCCAAGGCGCGGCGGGAGTCCGCCCTTGGCATCCTTTACGAACAGATGGGCGTGGTGCGCGAAGTGCTCGGCGTGGACTGGGTAGTGATCGTGGAGGAGTGCTTCCGCGCCGAGTTCGACGAAGTCGCCTTACAACTGTTCAACTAGGCACTTCCCGACTTCATCGACAATCCTGATCGCTACTAAGGCGGTGTTGAGTCACGTGAAGAGACTGAAGACACCGGCGACTTCGGTATCCACTATGCCGATGCTTTCACCGAGGCCGAAGGCTTACAACCTCCCGGCGCGCAATGGCTTTTCGGTGAGCCACCCCCGTTGCTTCGGCCGCCCATGTTGCGGAGTCGTTATATCCCGAGGTTGTGTGGGCACAGTTACAATTTAGTTGTGTAACGGAGCGCTCCCATCTAACACGTGACGCTCAACCGCATCACGGAGTTGGCAACCTCAATGTCGGTTACAACTCAATGGGACATCCAATGCTGGCCACATGCCAAGCACATTGGTCTGAAAGCAACTCAGACACGATCGGCTCTTCATCATCAAGAAGCTCAGCATCACGTTCTAAGCGTTCTGCGGGAATATGAACGGTCAAACTGTCATGATTGGAATATCGACCCAGGAAATTCTCTAACTCTAAGTTGGTGTCACGCCGTCCTTTGTCAGTGTCCAAAGGGAGATACCGATACCCACTGTACCCAACGTCTTTGAACCAAAATCGCCAACGAATTTGCCGATCCCCATTAGATCGCCTATTTTGTCAAGAACATATGGCTTGATTTTGGGAACATTAGCCAATCCTCTGTAATGCCGAGTCATGTAGTCCATGAACCCAGCGATTGTGTCTAGGGTCGGAATTAGCTTAAGAAAGTTCCAAATGTCGTTCAGCGTGTCCCCGATACCAGCAGAGTCAGCTTCGTCTGTGCCAGCTACAGGCAATAGTGGCGGACCGCAGACCCATTCGGCAGTATGCGCGCTTTGGCTTACCCTAGTCTGGCTGGCTGCTTGCGCTCGGAGTTCACTTGAGGCTTCACGTGAGAAAACTGCGGCGGCCATGAGTTGAGGATGCATCTGCGACTGGTACATGGCATGGAATCGATCGGCTTCTGCACCCTCCCAAGCCATGCGCCTCAGCCAATAGCCAATCTGCTGGTTTGCGTTCTCATAATTGTCGGCCAAAGCAAGCACCCGCTGCGCGGTCGACTCCAGTTCTTCAGGATCGGCACCCAACACTGTCATCTACTTGCCCTCTCCTGCTTGGTAGCCTCTTGGCGCAAGCACGCGGCCAATCGGCGCAACTCGCCCGCAATTCTCTGGCTCGCTCGGCGGTGGATCTGGTCCCAATCCGCTCGGAACTTGTCGGCATCAGGACCGCGCCACCACATCTGGTGAACCTCAAGCGACATCGACTCCCCGTAGCTACGGATCCGTTCGGCCTGTTGATCGAACTCATGCGCGGCACGCCTCATCGCGCTAGGGTCACCACCGAGCCTACCCGTCACAGCCCTCTCGGTATCACCACCAGCACCGAACGCCGGCTTGGATGAGGACATCAGATCACCGTCCTTACCGCAACCATGAGCTGATAAAGCAATAATGGGAGGCTGACAGCTTCGCGAATTGCGTCGGAAGCCAGAGCCTATTCCCGGCTGACTGGGCACGGTTGGTCTGCTTAGTCGCGACCGCCGCTTGCGTTTCCCTGCGGACGCTGTACCACTTGGTGTGGCTAGGACCTGTCTGCTCTTTCTCACTGATTGCCGAATAGCTCAGTATCGGTGCCCCGCCACCGAATCGAAGCGATTTTCGAAGGGATCGTTGAGACCTTCGACTTGATCCTCTGAGCCTCTCGTTGAACTTAATGAATCCAGATGACGTTGATGTTTGGGTAGTCGATTCGTCTGCCTTGATTGATGCTAAGAAGATTGTGCCTGTAACGAAACAGGCGGGTGCTCAATTGCTGCACGGTTGAGCTTGAATAGCATTACAACGGTAGCTTTACAGGGTGCTTCTCACCATTGATGTTGGCAACACTCAAAGCGTTTTGGGTCTCTATGATCCTGACCTTGAT
>JAHQYN010000181.1 GCA_024421085.1 Acidimicrobiia bacterium | reverse complement strand
TTTTGTTGCCGTTACGGGTTCGTGTAACGGGTCAGTGCCGCCTTCGGGTCCAACAACTCAACAACTACCGCACCCTCCTGTATCCCGGGAAAGCCAACTGGCGCCACTCAACACCCTCACTCCGACCTAAAACGCGAAGCACCGGTAATCGACCTGGCTTCAGCGTTGCCGCTAGACTATAACGGTGCGAGCAGCGCCGGGGACCCACAACTGGACACAAGTCTCGGCGGCAGGTCGGATGTCACGCGAAGCGCTCATCTTTGTCGGAGCCATGGGCGAAGCACCAGAGATGGAATCAGGCGACACCTTTGGGTACCGAGCCGGGTTGACCAATGACGCAGCTGAAGCTATCAGTGAGATTGAACGCGAAACAGGACGATCGCTGGAGATCCGCGGAGTCGGTGCTGGCCGGGGAGCCAGTTGCGTCGGCATCGCCGTGGAAGTTCTGGAGTCTCTTGCAACGGTTGGTGGTGCTGCGGCTGCTGTTGTCGAAACAGCCCGATTGGTGCGGTGGGCGCACCACAAGATCGCAAGCAGCACCGGTTACAGACCGATGGTTTCTCTCGGCGCTGCTGAACATCTCGCCATCGCTGATCTGATCGACCGTGCGCCTTCAGAACCCTATGTCTTCGGATCGGGCGACATGTGCTCCAACAGCCCAGACCCTGATTTCACTGGCGGCGACGCGTTCTTTGTCGTGCTCGCCACGGACTCCGAGCTCCACCACTATCATGTCACCGCTTACGGCGAAGTGTTCTACATCGGTGTGTCGCCGCTTGTCCCTAGCTTCATGGAGTCGCCACCTCCGTATTGGGCGGACGGCGACTCCGGCGAAGGTTGACGAACAGCCGCGGACTGTTCGCTCCGAGCCAGACATTCGTTGTGTCGCATACAAGGGCCGCTCGTAGGTTTGTGTTGTGAGCGACAAGGCTCCAAATTCACGGACGGAGTCGGATATGGGCGACTACGAACACATGGACACAGAGACACTGCGCTTGGCTAGTGATCCGGCTACTCCTACTGAGAGGCTCCACGAGATTGCGTGTGCCGGACTGAAGAGCAGCCCTTTTGTGTTGCAATCCCTGTGTCAACACGTCGCACAAAACTGGAACACCTCCGTCGAGACACTCGCATATCTCGCCGCCAACACGTACAACACGGGCATTCTGAACGACCCCCAGTCAGGGACCCTCAACCAACCCGCCCCCCACGTTTACGCGCAGGCTCCAGTAGATTCCCTCAAGGGAGGTAAGGAGGGCCGCCGACCAAGTACCGGATCCGTTGCGGTAGATGAGTCGGGTTCCGCTGGCCGACGACCGCACCGTGCTGCCAAACAAGCAGCTGATCGAATCGATCAGCTGAGTTCCCACTCAGCGTGCACGTCGCAGGCTGCGAGCAGTATCTGCTTCACGGTGATCTTGGCATCGGATCTGTCGAGCGAAACACGAGCCGCCACATCGTGCCCGCCATACACACAATCGATAGTAGGGCCGTCGGTCTTGAATGCCGACACCTTGGCATCCGCAGTGATCCAGGTCGGTCGCGACGCGAGTTGCGGCTGTGGAGGGTTGGCCATTGCGTCAACCATGCGAGCGACGAACCGCACACCCATCGGCGACAGCTCGTCGATTCGTCGTTTGACGGCCTCGCGATCACTCACAACGCCAAGCGATGTTCGATGAGGTCGACGAACGACGGGTTGAGTTCGATACCGACCCAGCGGCGATCGAGGTGTCTTGCCGCTAGCAGCGTCGTGCCTGACCCGGCGTAGGGATCAAGCACGACATCGCCGGGCTCGCTGGTGATGCTCACGCACTGATTGGCCAGCGTCATTGGCATCACCGCCGGGTGATCATCGACTCCGCTGTCGCTGCGCCGACGAGGCTCGGTATTGACATCCCATACAGTGCGCAGCCTGCGCCCGTTCGGTCCGCGAACGGCGTCTGTGTCGTAGTAATAGTTCTCGCTCTTGGACAGCAGGAAGACCGTCTCATGAGCCTTGGTCGGACGATCGCGCACCGACTCGGGATGCGCGTTGGGCTTGTACCAGATGACCTCAGAACGCACCCACCACCCCGCGTCTTGCAACGCGAAGGCCAGACGCCACGGAACCCCGATCAGGTCCTTGGGTTTCAGACCCTCCGGGGTCGCCGGGCGCACGCTCATTGCCCGCGCCCTGTTCTTCCGGTCGGGTGCCCGATAGCGACGGTTGCCCGACGTATAACTGTCGCCCACGTTGAGCCACACCGTGCCGTCGTCGCAGAGCACACGGAGCAATTTGTCGAAAGTCACGACGACGCTCTTGATGTAGTCTCCCAACGCATCGTCGCGTCCGATCTGGTCCTTCATTTCGTAATCGCGCAGCGACCAGTAAGGCGGAGAAGTCACCACGGTGCGAATACTGCGATCCGGCAACAGATTGAGACCATCTGAAGCCGCCCCGCAAATCAGCAAAGACTCTCTCAAGTCACTGTGCGGCACTCCGTCGCTCGAGTTCACACGCCGATACGGGCACGCAGCAAAAAGTCCAGGCAGGCGCATCATCACCTCCGACGGTACTTGGCGCCGCGCACCGCGCGGGCGACCCCCGTCAATTGATTGCAAGAATCGATCACCCACAATGACTGACGTTACCGACGGGATGTGACAGCCTCGGTTCCGCCGATGAGTGCAAAGAGCGCGATGCATGCCAGGTTCGCGGCGTCGCCGACGCGTTCGGACAGTTCAGCAACGATACTCGAATGCGTGGGTAGGACCTGATTGACAATCACAGCAGAACAGACCGAGACGAATCTGCCTGATGTCACAGCGCGGACAAGCTACCCTGCAAGGGTGATGTCGAGCGGATACACCGACGCCGAGCGGCGCCGGGCATCGGACGCACCGTTCGACTTGCGGCCCGCAAGCGGATCCAAGCTCTCCGATCTTGATCTGAACCACATAGAACGCCGATATCTGCCCCAAGCGGTAGCTGCCGATGTGCGCGAGCAGAATCAGCGCACTCTTGAAGAGCAGATGCACTCGCTGCGTCTATTGAGGGAGGGCGTGCCCACTTGGGGTGCTCTGTTGGCGTTCGCCCGCGATCCTCAACTGTGGCTGCCCGGCGCCTACGTTCAGTTCGTCCGGCACGACGGCACGGAAATCACCGACCCGATCAAGAGCCACCACATGCTATCGGGTCAGTTGGAAGACATTCTAAGCAGTCTCAGCCAACTGCTGGAGATCAACATCGAAACCAGCGTCGACGTGATCTCTGGTCCAAGGGAGCAGAGATATCCCGACTACCCGATTGAGGCGCTGCGCCAGCTCTCATACAACGCAATAATGCACCGAAATTACGATGGCACGAATGCTCCCTGTCGCCTCAGATGGTTTTCTGACCGTGTGGAGATTGAGAGTCCCGGTGGCCTGTTCGGAACGATCACTCCCGAGAGCTTGAAACAAGGCGCCACCGACTATCGAAACCAGCTTGTTGCCGAATTGATGGCCAACTTGGGGTTCGCGCAGCGTTTCGGACTCGGGATCCCCTTGGCCCAGCGGTCGTTGCGCGAGAACGGCAATCCCGACATCAGCTTCATGGTTGAACAATCGCGGATTCAGGTCACAGTAGGGTCGGCGAAGCGCAGCGGTGTGAAAAGGTAGGCACCATGTTTGATTCGTTGCGGGCAGTGCTGCGGTTCCGCAAGTTGGAGCCGAACCCAAACAGGCGAAGGCTCGCGACGTCCGCCGATGTGGACGACCTCCGTCGACTGGCCAAGAAACGGCTGCCTGCCGGTGTGTTCGACTACATCGACGGGGGCGCGGAGGACGAGCTCACACTCACCAGAAACGCACGGGCCTACCAAACGCTCGGGTTTCGTCCCCGAGTACTGCGCGATGTGTCCGCGGTCGATCCCTCCTGCACCCTTCTGGGTCAACCAACGCCACTGCCGTTGGCGCTCGCACCGAGCGGATTCACGCGTATCGCCCATCCCCAAGGCGAGCTTGCGGTCACTCGGGCGGCAGCGCGGCTCGGGGTCCCTTACACGCTCTCCACGATGGGCACGCGTTCCATTGAGGAAATGGCCGCAGCCAGCGACAGCGTCGCGTGGGCTGGCGACGGCGAGCGACGTCTGTGGTTCCAGGTATATGTCTGGAAGGACCGTCAGTTGATGCGCGACATGATCGAGCGTTGCGCCGCTGCACGTTACGAAGCGCTGGTAGTGACCGTTGATGCGCCTCGTCTGGGTCGCCGCGAACGCGATCTGCGGCGGGGGATGGAACTGCCCCCCAAGCTCGG
>JAHQYN010000028.1 GCA_024421085.1 Acidimicrobiia bacterium | reverse complement strand
ACCATCCACCTGTCGTCAGGTCGTCCCAAGTGGACTCTGGGGTGCATCAACCAACGCAGACCAATTGTCACACACGTTGGTTTTGTTGCCGTTGCGGGTTCGTGTAACGGGTCAGTGCCGCCTTCGGGTTCACCAACTCAACAACTACCGCACCCTCCTGTATCCCGGGAAAGCCAACTGGCGCCACTCAACACCCTCACTCCGACCCAAAACGCGAAGCCCCCCTTTTCAGCAAGCGGTTGCCGTCGGGCGTTTCTTCGACAGCCCGAACCCAGATCTGAACCTTCGCTTGCGGGGCGGTGCCTTTTGTGCTGCTTCGAACTGTTGCTGCATGTCGATCTCGGTCAAGACATGGTCGATGTACCCGCTGGCCCATTCGACGCTGCTAGCGAGGTGGGGGAGCAGTTCGTAGGTGTCTGCTACGACACGGCGGAGCGGTGCCCAAGAACCCAGCTCGGCGGGGGATAGCCGTAATGGTCGCACATGCCGTGAACGACAGCAGCGGTGATCGTCCGTTCCCGGTCAGCGCCGACCAGGACAGGGTCAGCGACGGCAGCTGCTTTTTCGCTGGGACCAGCGACGGCCCCGGTTTTCACGAATTGAGATATCACGCGTGCGGGATCGTTGCTTCCTCGCAGCAAAGCGGGCAACTCAACGGCACGAATCCTGAGACGGTCACCCAAATGCACGTCCCCACGCTACTCCGTGAACCGCCGGTTGGTCTTCGGTCTCTATGCGGCCGCGTCGTTTGTTGGCCCGTTCCAGCGACCCCGAGCCAACCGGCGCACCACGCGAGGGTCACCAACGCAGCCGCCGACGGAGGCCGCCCACCAGCAACGCCGGCCGGGCTTCTTGAGCGCCCTGCTCATCGTTTGGGCGCTGGGCCTGAATAGAGTCGTGGGTTCATGGATCTCTGCTACACCGAAGCCGAGGAGGCTTTCCGCGACGAACTGCGGGCCTGGCTCAACAGCGTCCTCGCTGACATAGGCCCACCACCGGCGGACCACACGGACCTTGAGGCCCGCCGAGCCTACGACACCGACTGGCAGCGAATCCTCCACGACGCGGGTTATGCCGGAATCCACTGGCCCGCCGAGTTCGGAGGCCGGGGATCCACGCCCACCGAACACCTTATCTTCCTTGAAGAGACCGAGCGAGCGGGTGCTCCGTACGTGGGGGTCAACTTCGTCGGGCAGCTCCATGCCGGTCCGACCCTGATTGCCGAGGCCACACCGGCCCAGCAGACCGCCCACCTGGCCCCGATCCTGCGCGGCGACCATGTCTGGTGCCAGGGCTTCTCAGAGCCCGGCTCAGGATCAGACCTCGCCTCGCTCAGCACACGAGCGTTCGACGACGGGGACCACTACGTGGTCACCGGCCAGAAGATCTGGACCTCGTTCGCGCAGGTCGCGGACTACTGCGAACTGTTGGTGCGCACCGACCCCGACGCGCCCAAACACCGGGGGATCACCTGGCTGATAATGCCCATGGACCTCCCGGGCATCGAGATCCGCCCGATCGTGACCGCCCTCGGCGCCGGCGAGTTCGCCGAGATGTTCCTCGACGAGGTGCGAATCCCCAAAGCCAACCGCGTCGGTGACCACAACGACGGCTGGCGGGTGACCATGGTGACCTTCGCCTTCGAGCGGGGAACCGCGTTCATCAGCGAGATCATCGCCTCGCAGCGCTTGCTCGCCGACCTCGCAAGGGTCGCCCGGAAGGTCACGAGAGGCTCAGCCCGGGCCGCAGACGATGCGGAGATCCGCCGGGAACTCGGCCGCCTCGAAGCCGAGCTCGACGCCCTGTGGTCCTTGACCAAACGCAACGTCAGTCAAGCACAACGCACCGGCATGGTCGGTCCCGGCGGTTCCGTGTTCAAGCTGGCCTATGCCGATGCCCGAAAACGCATGTCGCAGCTAGCCGAACGGATCTTGGGCCGTGCGGGCCTGGCAATCGGCGACACGCTGGACTTGAGCGAGCTGGACCATGTGGGGGAGCGTCTCTACACGCTGACCCTCACGATCGCCGCAGGCACCTCAGAGATACAACGCAACATCGTGGGCGAACGCCTGCTCGGACTCCCCAAGGACCGCTGAAGGGGGCAACCATGGACTTCGAGCTGAATGACGACCAGGAGGCGCTCGCTGAGGGGGTTGCCGCTCTGTGCACAGGCCGTTTCGACATTGAGACCATCCGCTCGATGGCGACCGACGGACTCGATCTCCGGCGTTGGGCGGAACTGGCCGAGACGGGCGTGTTCTCGTTGACCCGACCAGAGTCCGACGGTGGTCTGGGCATGGGTTGGGCCGACGCGGTTGTGGTTTTCGAACAGCTCGGTCGTGCCCTGGTGCCCGGCCCGCTGGCAGCCACCACCCTGGCTGCCGCGCTCGTCGGACTGGCCGGCGACGATGGTGCTGATATTGCCGAAGGCGCAGCTCAGGGCACCATGGTGGTCGGAGCGCAGGAGCGCTCGCCGGGCCGCTGTTATGTTGAGTTCCTGCCGTGGATCGACGCTCTGGTGATAAGCGACGAAGAGGGACTGTGGTGTGTCGATGCGGCATCGCTTGCAGGCGCCAGCGCCGCACCCGCCGCCCACCCACTCGATCCACTGACTCCAGTCACCGCAGTCGCGGAGTTGCCCCAAGGGCACAGAATCGCCGATGCCGACACCGCGGCCCAATGGCGACAGTGCGGCGCGTTGCTCACGGCCGCGCTGCAACTCGGTCTTGCAGCGGGCGCCACCGACCTCGCTGTCGAATACGCCAAGCAACGTGAACAGTTCGGCAGACCGATCGGCGCCTTCCAGGCGGTCAAGCACCGCTGCGCCGACATGATCACCCGAGTCGAGGTCTTGCGGGCGGCGGTCTACGCGGCGGGAACAACCCTCGACGGCAACGGAGTGGACGATCCCGCCCACTCGGTGGCAGTCGCCAAGGTCCTTGCCTCCAGCGCGGCCGCCGCCTGCGGCAAAGACTCCGTGCAGGTCCACGGCGGCATGGGCTACACTTGGGAAGTCGACGCTCACCTGTACCTGAAACGGGCCTGGGTGCATGACCACGCTTTCGGCGACGGCGACCACTACGCCGAACAACTGGCCGCCGGGCTGATCGGCCGGCATCAATGAGGTCGCCGCTGCCGGGTTTCTGTGCGGTTTGGTCGAAATCGGCCACCGCGTGACATCATTCGCGGATGAGCGATAACCCCACACCGCAGGCGACCGCCGCACTCGACGATCTGATCACGGCCCTGACCGAGATCCGCGACGGTTACATTCTCGATTCCGCGCGATGGGCTGAGCCGCTTGAACAGGTTGAGGCGTTTCGTTACGTCGGCCAGATGCTCTCGGCGATGTCGGAACTGTATTGGGAGGCGCAACCTGAGCATCCGCGGTTCGTTGGAATCGTGGATCCGGGTCGCAAGCTTCAGGGCGACAATCCCGATGCGATCTACCACTACGCCCGCATCGACGGCACCAGAAAGTACCGGGTCAGCGGCCGAATCGGCAAGGAGTGCTACACCTCGTTCACGCTGCACGCGCAGGCCGACGACGGCGGGATGGCTGGACCGCTGCGGGGCGACGTCAACGACCGGGACCTGATCGTGGCCGACGACGGCAGCTACAGCCTGACCCTCAGCGCCGACCCCGCCGATGCCGAGGGTGGGGACTGGCTGAAGCTGGAACCCGACGCGATCGCGGTGATAGTGCGCGGCTACTTCCAGTTGCCGGTTTCGGCCCAGAACGACAGCGAGGTTCACGTCGACATCGACATCGAGTGCCTCGATGCAGTCTCGCCGCCACCGCTGAGCGACGAGTTCATTGCCGGTCGCATGAACGAGGGGATCGCCTTTCTGCGTCAGGTGACCGTTGGGCAGGGTCGCTTCGGCGGCGGTTCGGGTGTGCCCTTCGTGTCCGATGTGCCCAACGAACTCCCCAAACCGTTCAGTTTCAGGGATTCAGGATTGCCGGTTCCGGGAGCGGCCGACATCCATTACGCGATGGCTCGCTGGGAACTCGAACCTGGTCAGGCTCTGGTGATGCGTGGGACCCTGCCGGCGGGGCCTTTCGTCAACGTGATGCTTTGGAACTCTCATATGCAGACTCTCGAATATCGCAACAGGAACTCGTCGCTCAACGCCGAACAGATCGCCTTCCACGACGACGGCAGCTTCGAGATCTGGGTATGCGCACAGGACCCCGGCCACCCCAACTGGCTCGACACCGACTCCCACCGCCGAGGCTCCATCTTCTGGCGTTACCTGCTTCCCGAGTCCGACCCCGACCCGGTCACCACCGAATTGGTCGGCCTTTGATCCTCGGCCATAACGACCGACGTTGGGTGTGCGCGCCCGGGGCCGGAGTCACCGGGGCCGGAGTCAGATGGGGGTTTGAGGGAGTATTTGCGGGACTTCGGGTGTTGGTGGACGGTTCAGCCGTGTTGGCGGATCTTCTTGTGGCAGTCGTCGCCCCCAGCAGAAGGCTGTCGAGGTCGGCCATGACGAGATCCAGAGAATTGCGGTCGAACCCGAGTCTCGCCCACGGAGACACTCGCTGCACGCGATGCGGACCGGGCGTGCTCGGCTTTGTCGGTCATGGGGAGTCCTACGAACCGCTGATGTCGGCGAACAGGTCGCGTTTGCGGAACGCTGCGGTCATGAAGCGGGCGAGGGCCTTGCGGCGGGTGAGCCAGACAACGCGGGCACCGGACTTGTCGGTGGCGAGGATGTGGTCGGCCAGCCAAGGGGTGACGGTGTGGACCTCGTCGCCGAGAATGTTGAAGACCTTCTTGGACTTCTCCCACTGTTCGGAGGTGAGGTCGTAGTCGCCGGTGAGCAGGTCGGTCACGACGATCCCCGGCGAGACGGTGCAGACCTGCACAGCGGTGTCGGCGGTTTCCTTGTGCAGCGCCTTGTTGATGTAGCGCACGGCACGCTTGGTCGCGCCGTAGGCCGCCATACCCGCCTGGGTGGCCCCGTCGGACCCGAAACCCTCGGTGTTCCAGACCTGCCCGTGGCCTTGGCGCACCATGTTGGAGATCGCGGTCTTGCTGGCCAGCAGCGTGCCGGTGAGGTTGGTGTCGACCAGCGAGGCGAGCTTGTCGTCGCTCTGGGTCCACAGAGGTTCACGCCCGATGCTGACCCCGGCGTTGTTGATCCATATGTCGACCCCGCCGAAAGCCTGTTCGGCATGGTCCCACAGTTCTTGGAGCTGTTTGGGGTCGGTGACGTCGCAGGCCCTGCCACAGACCTTGGAGGACCCGTAGTACTCGCCGAGTTCGGCCACTGCCTCCGCCACGCTCTCGGCTGAACGCCCGCTGACGGCCACCTGGCATTGGCGCTTCAGGAACTCGCGCGCCAGCCCGTTGCCGATCCCCCTGGTGCTCCCCGTTATCACGATGCGCTTGCCCATTGAATCCCTCTCGGTGCAGACTCTAGTGGAGCAGCGGGTTCAGCGACGGGTTCAGCGACGTCTCCAGCGGTTCAGCAGACGGTGCTCGACCCCACTGTTCGATCCGATTACGCATTTCGGGTTCCGCTCAGGGGAACGCGGTTTCGTTTTGTGCTCTGGGGGCTCTACGATTGCGCCATGAGCGAACAGAAAAGCTACGGCCCCGCTTCAGACAAGCCCTACCAGTGTTTCATGGGGCGCTGGGAGGGTCTGTGCAAGAGCTTCAGCCCGCAAGGCGAGTTCCTCGAGTCGAGCGCAGTGCACATGGATGTCTACTGGCTCGACGAACACACCTGGCACCTGCACGAGCACTTCGAGAACCTCTATGGAGTCGGGGAGACCATCTTCGACACGCCCATCGGAGTCGAGGGCAGGCAGTGTTTCGCCGACAGCGAGCAGATCAGCCTCGAAGGTGCCGAACTCACACCCTACAACTACGTATTCACCATCGACAGCAGGGTCAGCAACACCATCGTCTACAACAACCACTACTTCCTGGATCCGGACACCCGACGCATCATCACCCACAAAGTGCGCGACGGGAAGACCAACCTGTTCCAGATCCAGGACTTCGCCAGGATCCGACGGCCATGATCGTTCAGCGGGCCCCCGGCGGTGTTGCCGGCGCAGCCGATGCACCGCACTTCGTGATCGCAATGCATCAGCACACCGCCTTCGCCGGGTCGCTCGCCGCGAACTTCGGCAACGAAGACTTCGCCCGACTCGAACCTGCCGAGCCCATGCAGTTCATCGTCGACCACCACGACCAGGGATGGGCGGACCTCGATGCCGCCGCGCCCCAGGACCCGGCCACCGGGCTGCCGTACAACCTCACAGCCACCCCGCTGCCGCAGATCATTGCCACCTCGGCGGGTTCGCCGACCTTCAACGAGTCCCACCACCCGTTCAGCGGCATCATCTCGTCGATGCACACCTACGGCCTGTATCGGGGACGCTACGGGCTGAGCGACAAGATCTTCCTCGACAGCATCGGCGAGGACCTGCGCCCCGAAGTCGATGCCATGCTGGCCGCAGAGGAGGACCGCCAGACCCGCCTCAAAGCGCAGTTGGCGCTGAGCGACCCCGACCATGCAAGCGACGAGTACCTGTTCCACGCCTACAAACAACTCCAGTTCTTCGACACGCTCTCGCTCTACATGCACATGGCCCCCGAGGGCGAGAGAGGCGAAGCGGAGTTCCACAACGTGCCCCGCGCCGTCGCTGACGATGTGACCGTCTCAGTCGTGGAACGCCCCGGCGCGGTCTACGGGCTCGACCCGTATCCCTTCGCGGCCGATGAGCTCGAACTGGCCACAGAGGGCCGATACCTCGACCCGCAACCAGCAGGTGCCGATCTCGCCGCGAAGCTGGCATCCACGCCGGTCGAGGCGCAGACGGTGCGTCTGGTCCGGGCGTGAGCCGCGGGTCGTTCTCGCGGGGTGTCGGTGAATGGATCGGCGCGGCCGAGGTATACGACGCACAGGGCCGCTTCGCCGGGATGGGCCGCGACACCCGCTCAGTGCAGGCCGACGACCAAGCCGGGACGGTGACCGTGGAGGTCGCCTTTGACGGGCCGTTCTCGCTGGCAGGCAGCTACACGATTGTTGACCACGGTTCGTATCGGACCTATGAGGGCCCGCTCAACGTCGGCTACGCCGAAGCTCTGGGCGACGGCCTGGTGGCCGCTCACAACTACTGGCCGGACCTCGGCCTGTCGCAGCGGTTCTTCTTGATGGTCATGCCAGACGGATCACGCCAGCTGTCTCTGGCTCTGCTGAGCCGGGGCGAACAGCTTGTTTGGACAGTGGTCGGCGAGTATCAGCGCCGACTCGACGAGTCACTGCCGGACCCGCCCCCGCCCGAACCGATGGACCCAGCGGACCTGCGAGACGACCCCACAGCGGGCCGGGGCGAACTCCTGGTGCTGCGCTCGGGGTGCTGGTCGGGCCAGCTTCATCGCCTCGATGGTGACTACCAGCCGTCGGGTGCGGCTGACTACACCGAATCCGTTGTTGCACACGACGGTTCTTGGGAGGTTGAGCTGTCGGGTGCCGACTACTCTTCGGGTCTGTCATTCGCCCTGCTCAGCGACGGTCGGACGGCTTGGACTCCGACCGGCAGCCTTACCGGAAGCGGAATCCTCTGCGGCGGACGGGGCTTCAGCGGGCAGTTCCACCATCAAGGGTCCGGGTTGCGCATGTGGCGCCGCGAAGTGGCGTCGCTGGACGGTGCCACCAAAGCGGTGCTGCACATCTGGTACCGCGGCGAGGAGCGGCTCGGAGCGGCATACGGCGTCCTGGCCTTCGACTGCTAGCCATGGGACGGAACCAAAGCCCCAATTGCTGCCGCCATCTAGAATATTGGGGTCTGCTCGGGCGTGTCCGGGTCCGGGTACCATCCCGCCGGTACCTGTTTGCGCCTAGCACGCCCCTATGCGCAGTTGCTCCTCCATCCGTTTCCCCAGAACTATGCGGTCCGGGTCGTACACCCGGTAGGCCAGATCCCCTTCTGGAGCGCTCGCACCAGCGAACGGGATCGGGTCGGCAACGTCAGTGAAGAAGGTCATGGTGTCCTCTCGTATCAGGTGGGAATCAGGCCGTCTGGGGTCAGAACAGGCAGCAGCCGGCCGTCGAGGGCCGCGCTGGCAACAGCAAGGTCGGTGAAGTGCTGAACGCGGGCACCGGCTGCGAGGTCGGGAGTGCACGCCCGACCGGCGATGATGTCGTCGATCCACTGGCGAGCCATCACATCAGTGGTGCGGAATATGTCCCTGTAGGTGTTGTGGACCGTGTCGAACCTCACGGTCGGCCACTGTGCGGTCAAGTCGATCGGTCGGGACGGACCCGTGTCGCCGCGCGCCAGGATCCGAACCTCCTGGTGGGTGTCCCAGTCGCTGCTTGCGTAAATCGTGCCGTCGCTGCCGTGGGCATCAAGGTGGTGCGTCTGACCGAACGGCGTTCCTTCCCAACTGGCAGCACAGGCCTGAAGAGTTCCGAGCGCTCCGTTGGCGAAACGCACGCTGATGATGCATGAGTCCTCACTGCGCTCATAGTCCGTACCGTCGGGCCGCAAGTCCCGCTCGACGAACGCAGCGCTGACGCATCCCAGTTCAGTGATCGGGCCGAAGAGCCACTCGGCGTAGTAGAGCCAATGCGAACCGAGATCGCCGATCACTCCCGAACCCGCAATCTCTTTGTCGAAACGCCAACTGTAGGACCGGTCCAGAGCGTATTCGGTGAAGTACCTCAAGTTGAGGTGGTGCGGCGTTCCCAAGAAGCCCCCGGCGATCAACCGTTTCGTGGCGGCGAATATCGGCATGTACTGATAGGTGAACGGGACCATCGTGACCAGGTCGGTGTCGGCGGCTTCGGATGCCATCAAGTCGGCCTCCGACCCGCTCAGAGACACGGGCTTCTCGCACAGCACATGAAGACCCGCAGCCAGTGCCTGGCGCGTGATCGGAGCGTGGGTTTCGTTGCTGCTGGCGACGATCACGGCATCGATCTCTCCGCTTGTCAGCATCTCTTCTGAATCGGTGAACACCCTGGCGATCCCCCACTGATCGGCCCGCGCTTGAGCAACCTCGGCGTTGCGGCCACAGATCGCTGCCACTTCGCAGCCCCGATGGTCCGCCAATGCGGGCAGGTACATCGAGTCGGTCCACCACGAGGTGCCCACGATTCCGACCCGAATCATGGGTGATCCTGGCCGACTTGCCTAGTAGGGCGAGACATCGCGACCGATCTGAACAGCCGCCTCGGCCTCGTCGAACAGCTTGGGATAGGGGTAGTCGATGGCCATGAGCTGTCGCAGCATGGGCGTGGCCCGCTTGACCACCTCAGCGCGAACGCCCGAGAGTTGGTCTTCGAGGGGGGTGACGAACTTGGGCAGGTACTCGATGAGGATTCCGGTGCGGTCCTGTTCGGAGACGTTGGGCATCGCGCAGTGCCAGCACATCCCGTTGAAGATGACGCAGTCGCCGGGGTCTCCCTCCATCCGTGCGGCCTCGGCGAAGAACCGCTCACGGTCTTCGGTCTCGGGGTAGATCAATTCACCCTGGGAGTGGGGAAGGAAGGCGGTCGCTCCGGTGTCGGGGGTGAAGGGGTCGAGCATCACCGTCGCCTGACAGTTGAGCGGATAGCTCGAGTTGATCCGCATCGGAAACGAGGACCGTTTGTAGAGGTCCCAGTAGGGATAGTCGATGTGGGGTTCCTGGCCCGGGCCGCCGGGCATCAGACGGTTGGCCGCCACCGAGCCCATGATGAACTCGTCGCCAAGAAAAGCACCCACGATCTTCATCACCAGCGGGTGCTGAACCATCTGTTCGAACACCTCACCCTTGTTCAACAGGTTCCACACTCGGCGCTGAAGGTTGATCTGATCGCTGCTCGCTCCCAGGAAGTGCGTCTCCTTGTCATCCTCGGAGACCGTGTACTGGTGGATCAGCTCGCGGGCCTCGGCGATCACCTCGGCGCCGAAGGCGTCCTTGATGATGATCGCGCCTGATCCGTTGAGCATCTCCGCCAACAGGTCGGGGAGCTGCTCGTCGAGGTTGTCGGTATCGACCACTCTGATCGGGCTGGCTGACATGGTTCTTCTCTCAGCTGTTCTTGGCGGGGGCTCGGCGCGTCACGGGGCCGCTGGTGCTGCGACAAACGAGCGAAGGGGTCAACAGTTCGTGTACAGCATCTGTTCGTTCTTCGTCAAGACGCTCGATCAGGTACCGGGCGGCCAACCGTCCGAGCAGTTCGCACGGTTGGTCGACGGTGGTCAGGCTCATCTGGTGCAGCGCTGCTGCCGCGGTGTTGTCGAAACCGACCAGCGACACATCCTCGGGGACTCGCAGACCTCTGCCTTGAAGCCGGTTCAACACACCGCTGGCCATGAGGTCGTTGGCGGCAAAGATCGCCGTCGGGGTCTCGCCGTCGCTCAGCAGCCGATCTACACCGGCAGTCCCGGCGTGTTCGCTGTACTCGCCGGCAACGATGCGAACGTGCTCGGACAGGCCACGTTGTTGCATCGCTGCCTTGTAGCCCTCACGGCGCCTGCGCGCTCCGGCGCCTGGACCGCCGTCTATGTGAGCGATGTGCCGGTGACCGAGATTCGCCAGGTGGTCCACGACCATTCGTGCTCCCAACCGGTCGTCGATGCTGACCGTGTCGTAGCTGTCTGCAGTCGAGACCCGGGCGGCGACGACCAGGTTGGTCTCTGCAGCAAGCGCCTCCAAGGTGTCGGAAGACAACTCGCTGCCCACCAGGATGATCCCGTCGGTGCGGAATTCGAGGAAGGTGTTGACTGCAGCCTTCTCGCCCGCCCGGTTGCGCAGTCCAGTGTTGATGACGATGCGATAGCCGGCCTCGAGCGCAGCTTCGTGGATGCCGTCGGTCATCTCTGCGAAGAAGGGGTTGTGCAGGTCGTTGAGAACCAGGCCGATTGTCATGGTGCGCCGACTGGCGAGGTGGTGGGCCATCAGGTTCCGTCGGTAGCCGAGCTCTTCCGCGGCTTCGAGGACAGCGATTCGAGACCGCTCGCTCACCTTCGGCGAGTTCCGCATCACCAGCGAAACCAGGGCCCGCGACACGCCCGCGCGGCTTGCGACGTCTTCCATGGTCGGTTGCACCAAGACCTCGAACTCCTGTGACACTTGACAACGACAGATCGAAGGGTAATAGTTGGAGCGCTCTACAATCAATAGAGCGCTCCAACTATTCGAGAACGGGTCAAGGTCCTGGGGGGCAGCAGAATGAGGCGACAGCTTTGATGGCGACTGTTCTGGAGCGCACCGCTGCCGCGCCCATCTCCTGGGGAGTGTGCGAAGTTCCCGGTTGGGGAACCCAGCTTCCCGCCGAACGCGTGCTCCGAGAGATGTCTGAAGTGGGCCTGCGCGCCACCGAACTGGGTTCGATTGGCTACCTGCCCACCGACCCCGCAGAACTGTCACGCACGCTCAGTTCGTTCGGACTGGCCCTCACCGGCGGGTTCAACCCGCTCGCGTTGGCAGACCCGGCACAGCGCGGCGAGACCCTCGACCGAGTACACCAGAGCGCTCGCCTGCTCGCCGACGCAGGCGCAACAGACTACGTGACCTGCGCAGTCAGCGACCCCGACGACTGGACCCGTCCCCAACTGACCGACAGCCACTGGTCACACATCTACTCGATGCTCGACACCGTCGGAGACACGGTTGCCGGCTACGGACTCACCCAGGTGCTGCACCCCCATGTCGACTCGCTGATCGAGACCGCAGCAGAGGTGCAGCGTGTGCTCGACAACTCCGACGTCCACTGGGTGCTCGACACGGGCCACCTGCTCATCGGCGGTTATGACCCCGTCGCCTTCGCCGCCAACTACGCCGAACGGGTCGCGCTCGTCCACCTCAAAGACCTCAGACTCGACCTGGCCGCAGAACTCAACGCCGGGGCCTCGACCCTGATGCAGGCAGTCCAAGCCGGACTGTTCGTGCCGCTCGGGCAGGGTGACGCCTCCATCGCCGCCGTGGTCCAAACGATGGAGGCCGCGAATTATGAGCATTGGTACGTGATCGAACAAGACGTCGCCATCACTGACGGGGAGCCCCCCGAAGGTGACGGCCCAATTCGTGACGTTCAAAGGAGCGTCGCGTTCATCCGGAGCTTGGAAGCCGGATTCGACTCATGAACGCATGGGACGAACGGTTCCGACACCGGTTACTTGCAACCCCAAACAGGAGGGAATCCCCAAAATGAAGAAACTACGGTTTCTGTTAGCACTGCTCGCGATCTTCTCGCTCTTCGCCGTTTCCTGCGGCGACGACAGCGCAGACACGCCGGCACTGGCCGCTTCACAAGCCAGTGGCACACCCGACAGTGGTCTGACGTTCCACATGATCACCCACTCCGACGAGGGGCCGTTCTGGTCGGTCGTCAAGCGCGGCGCTGAAGCTGCCGCCGACCATGTCGGGGTGACACTCGTCTGGCAGGGGTCCAACAACGATCCCGGAGTCCAGGCCAGCGACATCGAAGCCGCCGTCGCCGCAGGTTCCGACGGTATCGCCGCATCGCTGCCGAGTCCCGACCAGTTGATCCCGCCGCTGCAAGCGGCCGTCGCTGCCGGTATCCCCGTCTACACCCTCAATTCCGGGGTGAACGACTACCAGTCGATCGGTGCCACCAGCCATGTCGGTCAGACCGAGGTGATCGCCGGCAACGGTGCCGGACTCCGCTTCAATGACCTCGGCGCCACCAAGGTGCTCTGCGGCATCCAGGAGCAGGACAACGTCGCTCTCGGTGAGCGCTGCGACGGTCTCGCCGAGACCTTCAACGGCGAAGTCGTCCAGGGCTTCATGGACCTCGACGCCAACCAAGTCGCCCAGGAGGGTGCCATCAACGCGGCCCTCGCGGCTGACTCCGACATCGACGGCTTCCTCGGTGTGGGCCCGGTCATCGCCATGTCCGGTCTCGCAGCAGCCCAAGCGCTCGGAAAAAACGTCGGCAGCGACTTCCATGTCGGCGGCTTCGACATCACCCCGGACATCATCGACGCCATTGAGGCCGGCAATGTCGCCTTCACCGTCGACCAGCAGCAGTATCTGCAGGGATACATCCCGGTCGTACTGATGTTCCTCGAAGTAACCAACCAGAACACCCTCGGTGGCGGTCTCCCGATCCTCACCGGACCCGGTTTCGTGACCCCCGACAATGCCGCCGCCGTCAAGGCGCTGGTAACTGCCGGAACTCGATAGCCCAGACGAGCTGATCGAGCCCGCTCGATCAGCTGGCAATTGCAGCAAAACCCGAGGTGGGGCTGCCGGCACTCAGATGTCGGCAACCCCACCCGGGGCCTCCAACCTCTCGATTGAGGCATCCCTGGGTCGGCAACGCTGGAGCCGCTCAGGGTTTGAAGACAGTGTCCGGCGATGTGCGCTAGGTGCTGGCGCAGCTAAGGGGGAAATATGACAGACGTGGCGGCGCACCCCGACACCCACGACGGTGCGTCAGGCGACGAGCGGCTCGCCTACCGGGGTGTCTTCACACGAATGCTGGTCAGGCCCGAGATCGGCGCGGTCATCGGCGCCGCTGCCATCTGGCTGTTCTTCTGGGCCGTCTCAGAACAGTTCGGCACCGCCGGTGGCCTGTCCGGCGTGCTCGACGTCTCGGCCACGCTCGGCATCATGGCCGTGGCGGTTGCCCTGCTGATGATCGGCGGGGAGTTCGACCTGTCGTCGGGCGCAGCAACAGGCGCCTTGGGCATAGTCACGATCCTGCTGGTCAAGGACATCGGCGAGCTCGGCGGTGCAGGTTTGAGCCTGTTCATTGCCATACCGCTGTCGTTCATTGTGGCCATGGCGCTCGGCTGGTACAACGGCACTGTCGTCGAGCGAACCGGCTTGCCGAGCTTCATCGTGACGCTGGCGACATTCTTCGTGTTGCGGGGATTCAAGCTCGGCTTCTCCAAGCTCACCATCGACAACATCTCTGTCGGGCGGATCGACGAGGGCCACGGTTTCGACTTCTGGCATCCGATCTTCGCCAGCGTCTGGACCCGCAACGACCACGTCTGGGACACCCGCGACGTGGCATACACCATCGGGATACTGCTCGGCCTCGCTCTGATGGTCTTGGCCGTGTACGAGGGGAACTACCTCCGCAAGAAGGTTCCCAACGTCATGGGTCTGGCGCTCTTCGCCGGTGGTGTCGTCGGCACGGTCGTCGGGGTGTTGCTGATGCACAACACCAACGGCGTTTCAGGCGACGCCATCGCGGGACTGGTGATCTCGGGATCGATCCTCGTCGGCCTGTTCGGAGTCGCGCTGTGGCGCTACGAGCCCGTCACCGGCGACAACCACATCCATCTCGACACGCGGGTCCTCGAACTAACCGGACTGGGCGTGGCGCTGATCGTCATGGGTGTCGCCTGCGCCCTGGTGGTTGATGTCGACGGACAGGAGACCATCCTCAACCGCCTTCCTGTCGCGGTCGAATGGCTGATCACGGTCGGCGTCGCCGCTCTGGCCGGGGGAATGGTCTGGCGTCGCAATGGCGGCGGAACCTCCGGAACCGATCTGGGCACCGTTGTAATGAGCGCGGCTCGGGCCGGTCTGGTTGGAGCCGTCTCCGTCTTCGCTTTCATGTTTATGACGACCGAGCAGGGGTTGCGGGCAATATTGTTCGTCGGTCTGGCAACGACAGGCCTGATCCTGCTGACTATGGCCGCCCTGCGGGCCAGGCGGAGTTCTGCGTTGTCAGGCTCAGTGATCCTGGCTCTCAGTTCGGCGGCGATCGCCGCGCTGGCGTTGTTCATCCAAGCCGAATCGGGCCACGAGAAGTTCCGTACCGAGATCTTCAGCGTCATGATGTTTGGTGCCGTGATCATTCTCGCGTGGGCGCTTGTCAGCGGCCGCTACCAGCAGAGGCGGGCCGCCGATCACGAAGCTGACCGCTTGTCCACATGGTTGTCGGGCGCAGGTCTGGTTGCGATCCTCGTCGGTCTGATCTCGCGGTTGATGTGGACTACCAGCGACGAGATCGAATCCGGAGTCGCGGTTGCGAATTTCCGGATGAGCATCCTCTGGTTCATCGCCTTCACCGCGGTCGCGACCTTCGTGCTCGGGCGCACCAAGTTCGGCAGTTGGATCTTCGCGGTCGGCGGCAACAAGGAGGCCGCACGCCAAATCGGTGTGCCCGCGGCCAAGACCAAGACGCAGTTGTTCATGATCGTCTCCGGCGCAGCCTGGCTGGTCGGCCTGTTGCTGGCATTCCGCTTGCAGACGCTGCAGTCCGGCACCGGCAACGGCCTCGAGTTCGAGTACATCATCGCGGCTGTGGTCGGCGGCACGGCGCTGACCGGCGGCTACGGGTCGGTGCTGGGAGCTGCCATCGGAGCGTTCATCATGGCGATGTCGAAGCAGGGGATAGGTCTGGCGCTGTGGAACTCGGACTGGCGCTTCGCCTTCCTCGGCGTGATCCTGCTCGGGGCGGTCATGGCCAACAACTTCATCAAGTCGAAAGCCGAAGCGGTCCGATGAACAGGCCCCCACACGAAGCACAGGCACACCACGCGCAGGCACACGAAGCACAGGCACACCACGCGCAGGCACACCACGCGCAGGCACACCACGCGCAGGCACACCACGCGCAGGCACACCACGCGCAGGCACACCACGCACAGGCACACGAAGCGCAGGCACACCACGCGCAGGCACACCACGCGCAGGCACACCACGCGAAGGAGGTCATCTGATGAGCAACCTCATCGAACTCGACAACGTAGGCAAGTTCTACGGCAACATCATCGCCCTGCAGGGAGTCACCACAACCGTCAACGCGGGGGAGGTCACCTGCGTGCTCGGCGACAACGGTGCCGGCAAGTCCACCCTGATCAAGATCCTCTCGGGGGTGCATGACCACAGCGAGGGAACCTACGTGTTCGAGGGCGAGGAGTGCGCCTTCACTTCCCCCCGCCAGGCCCTCGACCTGGGCATCGCCGCGGTCTATCAGGATCTGGCGATGGTGCCGCTGATGTCGGTGTGGCGAAACTTCTTCCTCGGCGCTGAACCCACGATCGGCCGCTGGCCCATCCGCTGGGTCAACAAGTCCAAGGCCAAGAGAGTCGCCAAGGAGGAGATGGCCAAGATGGGCATCGACATCCGCGACACCGAGCAGCCGGTGGGCACCCTGTCGGGTGGTGAACGCCAGTCGGTCGCCATCGCCCGGGCGGTCTACTTCGGTGCCAAGGTGCTGATCCTCGACGAGCCGACCTCGGCGCTCGGGGTCAAGCAGTCCGGTGTCGTGCTGCGCTACATCGTCGAGGCTCGCAACCGGGGTCTCGGCGTGATCTTCATCACCCACAACCCGAGCCACGCCTATCCGGTCGGCGACCGTTTCCTGATCCTCAACCGTGGACAATCCATGGGCAACTTCGCCAAGGAAGACATCTCCCTTCAAGAGTTGACCCAGTTGATGGCCGGTGGGGCCGAACTGGAACAACTCCAGCATGAGCTCGAGCAAGCAGTGTCGGGTGGTGCTTGAGTCCCCCCGCAGTCTCGAACTGCTCACGGTCGGACGAGTCAGTGTCGATATCTACGCGCAGCAACTCGGAGTGTCGATGACCGAAGCGACAACCTTCCGCAAGTCGATCGGAGGCACCTCCACTAATGTGGCGGTTGCCGCATCCCGCTTGGGGCACCGCTGCGCTGCGGTCACCCGCGTCGGCGACGACGAGTTCGGTGCATATGTCCGCCATGCGCTTGAGCACACCTTCGGCATCGACACGCGCTTCGTGGGAACCGACTCCGAACTCAAGACCCCGCTCGCTTTCGCCGAGCTCAACCCGCCCGAGGATCCGAACATCATCTTCTACCGGGAACCCCGGGCACCGGACCAGAACCTCTCACTCGACGATGTGGACCTCAATGTCGTGCGCGAGGTGCCGGTGTTCTGGATTCCGGCTTCACGCTTCGCTTGGGAACCGAGCCGGTCCACCGTCAGTGCCATGCTGACAGAGCGCGGACGCAGGCCCCACACCGTGCTCGACCTCGATTGGCGGCCCATGTTCTGGGACTCGCCCGACGCGGCCACAGAACAGATCGCACCGATGCTCGACCATTTCAGCATCGCAATCGGCAACCGCGACGAGTGCGAGATAGCCGTGGGCAGCCGCGACCCCGACGAGGCGGCCGACCGCATGCTGGAACGGGGACTGCACGCCGCGGTCGTGAAACTGGGCGCCGACGGGGTGATGGTGGCGCTCGCGGACGGCACCCGAACCACGATCGCGCCGTTCTTAGTCGAGATCGTCTGCGGACTCGGTTCCGGCGACGCCTTCGGCGGCGCGTTCTGCCACGGCCTGCTCAACGACTGGGATCTGGTGCGGACCGTGGAGTACGGGAACGCCGCCGGGGCGATCGTCGCCAA
Organism: Acidimicrobiia bacterium; assembly: GCA_024421085.1. Lineage (GTDB taxonomy): Bacteria > Actinomycetota > Acidimicrobiia > Acidimicrobiales > Aldehydirespiratoraceae > VXYK01. Next base: position 13,816 of record JAHQYN010000028.1, on the reverse strand, counting down.
CCGGCTCATGTGTGCCGACGACATGCCGACGGTGCCTGAGATCGACGACTTCTTAGGCGCCCGCCTCCCAGCACAGAGGGCCGAAACAACCTCACAGAGGCAGGCCATATGAGCAGGTTGCCGACGATCTACATCGACCGGACATTGACTCCCGGGTTCGAGGTATTGGCAGCGGGACGCGCCGAACTGCTCGGACCCGACGCATCTGCGCTGCCCAAGGCGCACGGAGTGATCGCCAGCGGCGTGGTCTGGGACGGACCACTCATGGACCGCGCCCCCGAGCTCCGAGTCATCTCCCGGTCCGGCATCGGGTTCGACGCGGTCGACCTCGAAGCTGCCACGGCACGCGGCGTCGTCGTCTGCAACGCACCAGAGTCACCCACGGTCTCCACCGCTGAGCACACCATGGCTCTGCTGCTGCATGTCGCCAAGTCGCTCAGCGCCAACCAACGGCGGCTCCGGGGCCATATCGGCGACTACTACGTCGACAACGAGGGCATCGAACTGGCCGGGCGGACCCTTGGAGTGGTCGGCTACGGCCCCATCGGAAAGCGGGTCGTCAAAGCCGCACGGGGCCTCGAGATGGAGGTCGTCGCCCATGATCCGTACCTCGACCCCCACAACGAGGACGTCGAGCTGGTCTCCTTCGACGAGCTTCTCGAACGCAGCGACGTGGTCAGCGCCCACTGTCCCCTGACCGACGAGACCCGTGAACTCTTCGGTCGCGAGGCGTTCGCGAGGATGCGCCGCGGTTCGCTGTTCATCAACGCGGCTCGGGGAGGTGTGGTCGACCAGGATGCCCTGGTGGAGGCCCTCGATTCGGGCCATATTGCGGGTGCGGGCCTGGATGTGACCGTTCCCGAGCCGCTGCCGACCGATCATCGGTTGCAGGGCCGCGACAACGTGATGATCACCCCCCACATTGCTTCAGCAACCGACCGTGGCCGCCGCCGGATGTTCAGCGCCGCCCTCGACAACGCCTTGACCGCTCTCAACGGTGACCGGGTTGCCACCTGCGTCAACCCCGAGGTCTACAACGCCCCCGCATATCCGGGTAGCCCCACATATACGGGTAGCCCCACATATCCGGGTAGCCCCACATATCCGGGTAGCCCCACATATCCGGGTAGCAACGCGCAAGCAGGGGTCTGCGGCACCGCCCGCAGCGAAAGCAACGCGCAAGCAGGGGTCTGCGGCACCGCCCGCAGCGAAAGCAGGGAGCAACAGATATGACCCGCACCTCAATCGGTATTGGCGTTATCGGTTTTGGCTGGATGGGTCAGGCTCACTCCCGCTCTGCGAAACGGGTCCCTTCACTGTTTCCAGAGCGGGAGTTTGACCCCCGTCTCGTGATCTGCTGCGACAACGTGGCACAGCGGCGGACCGACGCACTCGAAGGGGTGGGGTTCGAGCGGGTGACCGCCGACTGGCAGGACGTGGTGGCCGATCCCGAGGTGGACGTCGTCTATGTCACCGCTCCCAACATGCTGCACGAACCGTTGGCGACCGCCGCAGCAGAGAACAACAAACACGTCTTCTGCGAGAAGCCGGTCGGCGGGACCCCCGAACAAACCGTGAGAATCGAGGCCGCCGCCGCTGCTGCCAAAGTCATCACCGGCGTGGGCTACAACTACCGCTGGGCACCGCTGGTGCAGTACGCCAAGGAGCTGATCGACTCGGGGGCTCTGGGCGAGATCACCAACTATCGGGGGCGCTTCTTCTCGATGTACGGCAGCAACCGGCTCGGCACGCTGTCATGGCGTTACCTGATCGACCAGGCCGGCTACGGCGTGTCGTCGGACATCATGAGCCACGCAGTCGATCTGGCGCACATGCTTGTGGGTCCCATAACCACTTTGATGGGGACCATGGAGACGTTCATCGCGCAGCGGCCCCTTCCCGCAGCCGACGGCACCCACTACGACCAGGGCAAGCCCGGCGACCCCACCGGTGAGGTGACCAACGAGGACTACGCAGCGGCCATGGTCGTCTTCGAGAACGGCGCCCGCGGCACCTTCGAGTCGTCCCGCTCGATCGTCGGGCCTGAGAGTCAGATGGCCTTCGACGTCTACGGGACCAGAGGGGCGCTTCGCTGGAACCTTGAGACCATGAACGAGATGGACGTCTTCATCGTTGACGACGAGGGCACCGCTCCGCGCGGCTACACCAAGGTCTATTCGGGGGACCGTTACCCGTATCACGGGAATTTCGTGCCCGGCGACGCCAACAGCATCGGCTACGAAGACCTCAAGGTCATCGAGAACTACGAATTCTTGAGTGCGGTCGCCCGCGGCGAGCAGCACCAGCCGGGTTTCGCTGACGCAGTCGACTACGTGAGCTTTCAGGATGCCTGGCTGCGATCATGTCAGACCGGCACCTGGATCAAGGTGGAGCGCTTGTCATGACGATGAGAACGGTTCGACTCACTGCCAGCCAGGCCATCGTCAAGTACCTGATGGCGCAGAAGATCATCATCGACGACGAGCCGAAACCGATATTCCCCGGTGTGTTCGCCATCTTCGGGCACGGCAACGTCACCTGTCTGGGCACCGCCCTCGAGGAGGTCAAAGAAGACTTTCCCACCTGGCGGGGACAGAACGAGCAGGGAATGGCCCTGGCCGCCACCGCTTACGCCAAGGCCTCCAAACGCCGTCAGATCATGGTTGCGACGTCGTCTGTGGGCCCTGGCGCAACCAACATGGTGACAGCCGCCGCGGTCGCCATGGCCAACCGGATGCCGTTGCTGCTGCTGGCCGGCGACACCTTCCAGAGCCGCATCCCCGATCCCGTGCTGCAGCAGGTGGAGCAGTTCGGAGATCCGTCGACCACCGTCAACGACTGCTTCCGACCGGTTGTGCGTTTCTGGGACCGCATCACGCACCCGGCCCAGGTCGTCCACTCCCTGCCCCACGCCCTGCACACGATGCTTGATCCCGGCGACTGTGGACCGGCCTTCATCGGGCTGCCCCAGGACATTGCGGCCGAAGCCTACGACTACCCCGTGCGCTGCTTCGACGAGACGGTCCACGAGATTCGCCGGCCCCGAGGAGACCGCGCGGAGCTGGCCCGCGCCGCCGCGCTGTTGCGCAGGGCACGCAAGCCGCTCATCATCAGCGGTGGCGGGGTTCACTGGTCGCAAGCGGAAGCCGCGCTCGCCGAGTTTGTCGAAACCCACAACGTGCCGGTCGTGGAGACGGTGGCGGGCCGGACCAGTCTGGCGCAGTCGCACCGGCTGCACGCCGGGACCATCGGCGTCACCGGTTGCACTTCGGCGAACGCTCTGGCCGCCCAGGCCGATGTGGTGGTCGCGGTGGGCACTCGACTGGGGGACTTCGCGACCGGTTCCTGGACTGTGTTCGCCAACCAAGAGGTCCGGATCATCGGTGTCAACACGGCCCGCTTCGACGCCACCAAACACCTCTCAGTGCCGCTCGTGGCCGACGCCCGAGAGGCGCTGACCGAACTGTCGGCCGCTCTCGGTGGCTACCGGGCCGACGAGTCCTGGTCGGCGACGTGTGCCTCCGAAGCCGCCCAGTACCATGCCTACATCGACAAGCTGGCAGCGCCTCAGGTGGCCTCGTCTCCTGAATCGCAGACGCTTCCGACCTACGCGCAGGTGGTGGGTGTCGTCAACCGAGCAGCAGACGTTCGCACCTATGCGCTGACCGCGGCGGGCGGGTTCCCCGGGGAGCTCGTCAACGGCTGGCGCAGCGACACCGTGCATTCCTTCGACGCCGAGTACGGCTATTCGTGCATGGGCTACGAGATCTCCGGGGGCTGGGGGGCGAAGATGGCGCTGCCGGACCGCGATGTCGTGGTCTTCGTCGGCGACGGCTCCTACATGATGATGAACAGCGACCTCTACAGCTCCGTGCTGTCTGGTCACAAGCTGATCGTCATCGTCTGCGACAACGGCGGTTTCGCGGTCATCAACCGGTTGCAGACCAATCAGGGGGGGGTGCCGTTCAACAATCTGATCGCCGATTCGAGAGTCGTCGGGGACTTGCGGGTCGATTTCGCAGCCCACGCCGCAGCGATGGGCGCGCAGTCCGAGACGGTCTTTAGTGTGGCTGAACTGGCCGAGGCGTTCGAACGGGCGAGGGCCGCCGACCGCAGCTACGTGATCGCACTGCAGACCTCGGCCTACGACTGGACCGAGGGCGGTGCCTGGTGGGAGGTCGGCGTTCCCGAGGTCTCGAACCGCCAGGAGATCCGTGATGCCAGAGCCGAACTCGACGCCGGCAAGGCCGCACAGAGGGTGGGGTGGTGATGGCGCAGCGTTTCGCCGAAAGGGTTGCGCTGGCCACGGGTTCAACCCAGGGGGTGGGTCAGGGGGTGGGTCAGGCCCTGCTGCAGCGGATGGCTGGCGAGGGTCTCGCTGGCGCAGTCGTGACCGGCCGCAACGTCGAGTTCGGCCCGTGACCGCGACGCTGCGCGACTACAGCCTGGCCGGGCCGGAGAACCGGCGCGCCCGCGAAGCAGGGCTGGCCGGCGCACCCTGGTGGAAACCGCCCATCGACGAGGATCGGCTCGTCGAATTGATGACACGCAGCAATGCTCGGGCTGCGCGCGACACCGCGCTGTGGCTCGGCGGGATAATCGCCCTGGCAGTGGTGATCGTGCTCAGCTGGTTCTCCTGGTATTCGCTGCCGCTGCTGTTCGTCTACGGGGCCCTCTATGGGGGAGCTGCCGACTCACGTTGGCACGAGTGCGGCCACGGCACGGCCTTTCGGTCCACCGCTGCCAACAACGTCGTCTACTACATCGCCTCGTTCATGTTGTGGCGCGAGCCCACCATGTGGCGCTGGTCGCACTACCGCCATCACTCAGACACGATCATCGTGGGACGCGACGCCGAGATCATCTTCCCCCGCCCGCCCAGCGTGCGCTCACTCCCCCTCACCTTCTCCAACGTCGTCAACGGCCCCAGGATGTTCTGGCGGATGACGAAGCACGCGGCGGGCCTCATTGATGCTGATGCTGCTGACTTCATTCCCGCCTCTGAGCATCGCCGTCTGATTGTCGAGGACCGGATCTTCGTGGCGGTCGTCGCCGGGGCAGTCGCTCTGTCTTTGGTCCTGTGGCATCCGCTGCCGGTGCTGCTGGTCGGACTGCCCTCCATCTATGGCGGCTGGCTGGTGGTGTTCTTCGGGATCACCCAGCACGCCGGCCTGCAGGAGGATGTGCTCGATCATCGGCTCAATACCCGCACGGTGTACATGAACCCGCTGTTCAGGTTCCTGTACTCCAACATGAACTATCACATCGAGCACCATCTCTTCCCGGGCGTGCCCTACCATGCGCTGCCCGCACTGCACGAGGAGATCAAGGATTCACTGCCACCGGCTCTGCCCAGCACACGGGCGGCCTACAGGGAATTGCTGGGCGCGTTGCGCCAACAGTCAAGAGACTCTGCCTGGGAGATACCTGACCGGCCGATCCCCGAGGTGCCCGACGCGTCGCTGAGCCTCGTCGATCACGGCCCGATCGTTCCCGAGGCCGCTCAGACGGCGGTTGCGGGCCAGGTCGATCTCGGCGAGTTGGACGCGATCGCTGTGGGGAGGGCACGCCGTTGCGACATCGGCGAGCGGACGTACGCCCTCTACCGGCTGAGCGAGACCGAGGTCGCCGTGAGCGACGGGCTCTGCACTCACGCCGCGGCCCACCTTGCCGAAGGACTGGTCCTCGACGGCGTCGTCGAGTGCCCCAAGCACAACGGCCGCTTCGATTTGCGAACCGGCGAACCGTTGCGCAGACCCGTCAAGGACCCGTTGAACATCTATCGCTGCGAGGTCGTCGGGGGCCGGATAGTCGCAGACCTGTCCACAACCGAACCAGCAACCGACGACAGTCTGAGCCAACCGAAGGAGACACCGTGAACCCGAAGGAGAGACCGTGAACGACGTGCGAGTCGGGGTGCTTGGAGTCGGCCGCATCGGCCAGATGCACTCGGAGCTCATTGCGCGTCGGGCCGAGGGTGCCTCATTGGTTGCGGTCTACGACGTGTTCGAGGAAAGCGCCCAAAGTGTCGCTGCGGAGTTCGGTGCCAGAGCCGCCGCATCACCTGAGGAGTTGATCAACGCCGACGATGTCGACGCGATCGTGGTCTGCACGCCGACCGACACCCACATCGACTTTCTGGTCGCTTCAGCAGAGGCGGGCAAGCCGGTGTTCATGGAGAAGCCCCTCTCGCTCGACCTCTCTGAGGTGGACCGTGGGATCGCTGCGGCGCAGGCCGGCGGGATCAGTGTGCAGGTCGGTTTCAACCGCCGTTTCGATGCCAGCCACAAGGCGGTGCGAGACACGGTGGCCAGCGGTCAGATAGGTGAGGTGCAGATGGTGCGGATCACCAGCCGTGATCCCGCCCCACCCCCCATCTCCTATATCGACGGCTCGGGCGGGATCTTCCTAGACATGACCATCCACGACTTCGACATGGCCCGGTATGTGACCGGCAGCGAAGTCGTGGAGGTCTACGCCACTGGGGCGGTGATGGTTGATCCGGCTATCGGCGAGGCGGGCGACCTCGACACCGTGGTTGTGGTGATGACCCACGAGAACGGTGCGATCACCACCATCGACAACAGCCGTCAGGCTGTGTACGGCTACGACCAGCGAGTTGAGGCGTTCGGCTCGGCAGGGATGGTGGCGTCGGACAATCCGGGTGTCACCACCACGTCGAAGCGCACAGCCACAGGCTCCGCGGGCTCGACCATCCCGTACTTCTTCCTCGACCGCTACATCCCTTCGTATCTGGCTGAGTGGACCGATTTCGTGGCGATGGTCCGCGACGGCGCTCCGTCGCCGGTCACGCTGCACGACGGCCGCGCCCCGCTGGTGATCGGGCTGGCCGCGTGGCGCTCCGTTCACGAGGGGCGCCCCGTCAAGACCAAGGAGATCACGCCATGACCCCGACTTCGGCAACAACATCAGCCGGTGCTTCGTCAGTTTCCGGCGGTGCCGTGTCGGGCCCTGTGCGGCCTGCCGACGGGCCGGGCCGGATCCTCGAGGTCACGCCCGAGACCGCGAACTGGACCTACTTGAGCTTCTCGGTTCATGAACTTCGCGCCGACACGCCGTTGCGCGATTCGGTCGATGGTCAAGAGACCGCGATCGTGCCGCTGAGCGGGTCCGGTCAGGTTCACGCTGGCGGGGTAGTCTTCGAACTGGCCCGCTCCTCGGTCTTTGCTCAGAAACCCCACATCGTCTACGTGCCGCCCGGGGTCGAGTTCCACATCGAGAGCAGAGGCTCGTTCACCTGCGCCGTGGGGTCCGCGCCTGCGGAGGGGAGACTGCCGCTGCGGCTGATCCGGCCCGACGAGATGCGCAGCGAGATTCGCGGCGGAGGGGCTGCTCATCGTCAGGTGGTCCACGCGCTGGCGTCGCCGCTGCCTGCCGAACGCCTGATCCTCTATGAGGTGTACGTGCCGCGGGGGACCTGGTCCGGTTGGCCGCCACACTGTCATGACGGGCGCGACGGATCGCCGTACCTCGAGGAGGTCTACTACTTCCGCCTCGACCGGCCCGAGGGGTATGCGCAGCATCGGAATTGGCGTGACGACGAGAGTTTCGACGAGACCCTGGTGATCCATGACGGTGACGTGGCCCTGGTGCCGAAGGGTTACCACACGTCTGTGGCGTGCCCCGGGTCGAACATGTACTTTCTCAACTATCTGGCCGGGGAGCTCGAGGGCGACGAGCGCGCCACTCCGCCGTGCTTCGCTGCTGAGCACACTTGGATCGAGAGCGACTGGACCGCGGGTGAGTGGGGTCTGCCTGTGGTCACCTCATGAACCCCGCACCACGAGCCTCGACCGACTCCCGCACCATGAACCCCGCACCATGAATCTCGCACCATGAACCTCGCACCATGAACCCGCGCCACGAGCCTCACGCGATGAGCCCGCACCATGAGCCTCACGCGATGAGCCTTGCTGGCATCTCGCACGACGGTCGCTTCTGCGTGCTGGCTATCGACCATCGCGACTCGCTGCGCAAGTTCCTGTCGCCTGATGATCTTGATGCTGTCACTGCCGACGAGCTGACCGCGCTCAAGGTGGACATCGTGGGAGAGCTCGCGCCGATTGCTACCGGGGTCATGCTCGAACCCGAGTATTCGATCCCCCAGGTCGCCGACGCCGGAGCCCTGCCCTCGGGAGTCGGTTTCGTGGCTGCGCTCGAGGCTCAGGGCTATCTCGACGATCTGGGTTCTGCGCCGACCACCGTGCTAGACGGCTGGTCTGTCGAGGCCGCCGCGGCCTGCGGGGCTGCCGCAGCCAAGCTGCTGCTGCCGTATCACCCGGACCGGGCGTTGGCGGCCCCGCAGCGGAGGGTGGCCGCAGAGGTGATCGCCGAATGCCGCCGAGTTGAGATCCCGCTGGTCCTCGAACCGCTGTTCTACGATCTCGACGATCCCGGCGACCGCCGCCGCGTGGTGATTGAGACGGCCCGCGAGTTCGCCTCTGCCGCCCCGCATTTGCTGAAGCTCCCGTTCCCTGTCGATCCGGCCGTTGAGCCTGATCGCAATGTTTGGCTAGATGCCTGTGAGGAGATGAACGCTCTGATTCCAATGCCGTGGACGCTGCTCTCCGGCGGAGGCTGCTTCGAGTCTTTCTTCGCGCAGGTCGAGGTGGCACTCGAGGCCGGTGCGTCCGGCTGCATGGTCGGCCGCGCCCTCTGGGGAGAGGCCGCCCGAGCCTCCAGCACCGCCCGCCCCACAATCCTCAAGTCCCAGACCGCCCCCCGCCTGCGCCGCCTCCACTCCCTAGTGTCCTGACCGCGGCGAGTCAGATATGGGGCTCTTCGCGTTTGAGGTCGGAGTCGGTGGGGTGGGGTCCCGCGCCTGAAGGGGAGGGATCCTCCAGAATCGGTGCTACAGGCAACGAGAATCTGGAGGATCCCTGTGGAAGTTGACCCTACACGTATGTGTGAGTTGTTGGTTGGGTTGGGCGATGTCGAGGTGCTCGGTATCGACGTCGATCTCGCCACCTTCGGCTGGGGCCACTGGCACAACACAGTGCGCATCCACCGATACCTCAACGACATCTCACCCGACGAGTACGAAACCGCCTACACTGCAACAACAACCGACCACAACACGTCTACACTATGCTCTGTCGCAACCACCGATAGAGCTTGCTACCCGACTAAGGGACGGCAAGCTCTATCCTCTGATGAGCACGGTCGCAGCTGGGAGGTGGTCTCGTCAGAGGCAGCGGGCAGCGTTCAAATTCTGGACGAAAGTGTCGTGGTCTGCCCGCGCGGGTATCGGCTTGGCCTTGTTTGTTGAGGTGAGGTCTATCTGGATGGAACCTGCGCATCGCGAGCCGGTGGTTCCGGTGCATTTGGTAGTCGCTTGGGTGCACAACAGGCGGCTGCCGTGTGCCGCCACTGCGGTGAAGAACTCGTCGCTGGGGAGGTTGTGGATGTTGTTTGCGCCGACGCTGACGAGTACGGCCTCCGGGTCTAGCAATTCCAGCAGTGTTGCCTGGCCAGTGTCCGATGTAGAGATGGAGCCGCCGTGGTGTGGCCACCTAACGATTGACCGGGTGGGCAGGTCCCCTTTCACTTGCTCCCAGGTCTCCAAAGGCGCATCGCCGCCTACAACTACTGTCTTGTCTTCGGATTCGACGATAACGATTCCGCTCGCGAGGTTGGGATTACCGAGCGCGACTGCTCTGTTCAACTGGGAATAGGATGGAGCTAGCAACCTCCAAGACATGGATCCCAAGGTCTGAGGCCCAATGTCCGACTGGGCACGTACAACCTGGTCTGAGTATTCGAGCGTCCGTCTGAGCAGTGCCCTCACCTTAGACTTGTTGTCCTCGGATTCGTCTGAGCTACGCGGCATCGCAAGGAGAGTGTCGTGGTTGAAATGGAGCCTGCCGGTGAAGCCCCCCGGGAGATGTCCCAGCACATCGAGCACACCACCGAAGTGATCGATATGGGAGTGCGTGACGACCACAGCTGTGAGTTCGGAGTAGCCCAACTTTTTGAGCGCCGCTAGCGCTTTGAGGTGGTGGTGCTCGTTGCAGTCGATCAGTAGCGCTTGTTTCGTGCCGTGGTCAACGGCGATGGTACAGTCGCCTTGGCCCACATCGACAACAACAACGGTTGCAGGCATCGGTGGGACTTAGACCTGCGGCAGGTCTGTCGTGCCGCCTTCGAGGTCGACAACCTGCCATGACATCGGCTGAAAATCGAAACTTGCACCTGCAATGTCTGCGACGCAGTCGATTCCGCGGGCATCGAAGGTGGCGCCATGTCGGACCATCCATCCTGGCATGCGTGGCGGCACTTCAATGGTGACGCCATTGCTTTGGGTGACTCCGTTGATCCAGATACGGACTCTTGAATCCGGCTTGACCTCGAGCACTGCCCCGAGGCGTGGCACATGTGACCTGCCGGTTTCGGGCGCGAGGCCCTCAACCGGGTATCGGATGATGCCGCTAGGGTCGGTATGCCCGGCGAGCAGTCGGACCGTCTGGGTTTGGAACGTCTCGTCGACGCCGTATCCCTGCCATACCGCCTCCTCGATCCGGTTCAAGACATCACCCAGTGTTGAGGTGTCGTGCACAGCGTCGCAAGCTTCGCGGCCCAGCTCTCCGAGGCGATAAATCGTGGACTCCGATGTCGGCACGGGGAACGACCGCATGAGGCGTGCGGAGATATTCCGGTCGATTCCATGGCACGCGACGTAAGCGCTGGCGAACCCTGATCCCAAGATAGCGAGCAGCGCATACAACAGATCATGGTCCGACTCCTCCTTAGGCGCTAGGCAGCGAATGCTGTTGCTGCAACCGACGCCGAGTTGATCGACCGCTACCCGAAATCGCCACGGGTTGCCGGCGCTCCGCGCCGCGGATACAAGTACTTTGGGCCGATTGATGACCGCCTCGCCCCGAGAGCCTTGAAAGTCGTCAGGGAACCGACGACGCTGCAGTCGGGAGCGGTCTGTGTGGCCATACGGTGTCACATGTCCGAACTTGGCTAGGTACAAGATGTTCCCGTCATCGCGGTCGTCGGTTCCTGGGAGTGGCTGCTGGCCGCTGAGCACGATCGCGACGGCGTCGAGGGCTCTTGTCGGTGCGTTGAGCTTTGGCCGCGTGAGGACATCCGAAAGCGGAGCCGACGAGTCTCCAACCACGAAGTTCGCACGCGGTGGCTCGCCGCGGGCAAACGTTTCCATCTCACGGCTCCATACCTGTCGGACGACTCTCTTGCCGACAGAGCGGCTTTCGTTCTTTCTGCGTGCGAACAACACGGTTGGAGACTGTTGAGATTTCGGGAAAGTGGATTCGGGGAGCCTCCAAAGCTCGAAGATCTCGAACTGTGCACGAATCCGGTCGCGGGTGTCTCGACTGGTGTCGGAGGACAGCCACGAGGTCGGGATTATCGCTCCTAACAACCCTCCCGGTGCCAGATGTCGCACGGCCCAGTTCATGAAATTGTCGGCCTCTTGGTGCCGCTTGTCGTCGGAGGTGAACCTCCAGGGCGGGTTCATCACGATGATCCGAGGCGTGTGCGGCAGCGCCTCGACCTGGAGAGTGTCTACTGTTTCGATGGCCCATCCATTGCCGACGGGCTGTGCCTTGAGCAGCAACGCAAGCCTGGCGATCTCGCAGGCGAAACGATCCTTGTCCTGGCCACGAAAGTGCATCCGGAGGTCTTGGTGTCGAGCGTCGAGTGACCAGCCGTGCGGTTGCAGCTTGGACAATCGGTCGTGTGCGGCAACGAGAAGCGTTCCAGATCCGCACGCCGGGTCTAGCACGTATCGGTCCTCGGGCTCGATGAGTTCCACGGGCAAGCTCTCAAACATGCGGGCTGCGAGAGCGGGCGGCGTGTAGTAGATACCAAGTTCGCGTTGGATGTCAACGTCAACGAGTGCTTGCTCGTAGACGTGGCTGAGAACCGCTGGGTCCATGCTGCGGTAGTTGATGCCTAATCCAAGTTGGTTGGTCAGATCGTTGAGGATGCCCCGTTCGGTTGGTGTTACGTTCTTGAGCCACCTGAAGGCCGCGGGATGTTTCGCTGCTGCTTTCTTCACGGTTGCTTCCGCGGGCAGATGAACATCCGAGGCAGCATCCGGACCGGTACCATCGCCGTCGCGAATCACGAGAGCCGTCAAAGCGCCGACAACCAACCGGGCTGACTCTAGGTGGGCTCTTGGCTCCGCTGAAGCGGCTTCGACGCTGCCATTTGTCAGCTCAGCGCTCGCCATGGCGAGCGCCTCACCGACAATTGGACCCAGATGCTCAGAACTCTTTGTCTTGGCGTCCGCTAGGAAGTCTACAGGAATGTCGAATAGCGGCGGTTGCCGTAGCCCGGTCTTAATTCCGGTGGCGGCATCTGGGGAGATCCATGTCTTCAACTCGGCTACCGACTGCTTGTCGACTGTGCACCAGTGTTTGATTTTGTCGGGTTTAGCGATCAAGAGGTCGAAACTGCCGTTGCGTGGTATCAGGACATAGGGGGCACCCAGGGCACAGGCGACCTGGTACGCCAAGTCGATACCGTCGAAATGGACAACAATCACCGCCGTCGACATGTCCAGAGGGGCACTACGACTGAACGCGACTAAGCTAGCTGACTCAACACAAGCGAGTTCGGGCACCAACACCGGATAGTCCTCGCGAAGTTTGTCGCGCTGGTAGCCGACAACTCCTAGTAGGTCTCGGGCACGGCCTAGCGCCTGGGCAGCCATCGCTAGCTCGTCACCGTGACACGCCCAGCAACGGGCCAAGAGCACCCACGACAAGACGATCGTCCGAGGGCCTCGACGAAGAGCCTGTCCTGAGTGTCGTTCATCGTTGCCTACCCCGTGGGTTCGTAGAGGTGCCGATTTTCCACCCAACTCTAGTTGCGCGGAAGCAAGATCGAGCAGCTTCGATTCATACTGGGTTTTGTGCAGGCTCCAAGGATAGGAGCAAGCATTGGAGCTAGGGACACAAACGAGGGTGGCGGCGAGGTCTCGCCGTTACTGTGATGAACAGAAAAAGGCATGCGGTGCGGATGGTGTTCGCGTTGCGTGAGGAGCTGGGCACTTCGGTGGGCACGGTCACGCGTGTGGCGCGTCAGTTGGGTTACGGCGAGGAGTCGTTGCGCCGCTGGGTGGCCCAGGCCGAGGTTGACGCCGGGTCGCGGACGGGGGTGTCGACCGTTGAGAGCGAGGAGCTCAAGAGGTTGCGTCACCAGAACCGTGAGCTGCGCCGAGCCAACGATATCTTGCAGCGTGCAGCAGTTTTTTCGGGGCGGAGCTCGACTGCCGACAGCGATGACCGTGCAGTTCATCGACCACAACCGTCAAGAGTTCGGGGTCGAGCCCGTCTGCGCTGCGTTGCAGGTGGCCCCCTCCACGTACTGGACCGCGAAGCGTCGCCCACTGTCGGCGCGGGCGCTGCGCGACACACAGATGATGCCGCTGCTGTTGGTGCTGTGGCAGGCCAACTACTCGGTGTACGGGTCGCGCAAGCTACAAATCGCGGCTCGACGCGCCGGGCACAGTATCGGACGCGACCACCTCGCTCGGCTGATGCGCCAGTTGGGAATCCGCGGCGTCAAGCGGACAAAGAATGTGAACACCACCCGAACGGACCCCAAAGCCGCACGGCCCGGCGATCTTGTCGAGCGTGACTTCACCGCGGCTGCGCCGAACCTGCTGCGGGGTCGCTGATCTGACCCACGTCGCTACCTGGTCCGGTGTCGCCTATGTGTGTTTCATCACCGACGCGTTCAGTCGCCGCATCGTGGGCTGGCGGGTCGCGTCGAACATGAAAACCCAGATGGTGCTCGACGCGTTGGAGATGGCCCGCTGGAA
>JAHQYN010000180.1 GCA_024421085.1 Acidimicrobiia bacterium | reverse complement strand
GGCCGCGGACCAGGGTCGCGTCGTCGTGACCGAGAACTTCGCCGACTACGCGTCACTTGTGGCGCAAGACTTGGAGCGCGGCGCTGCCCGCGGCATTGTCACCTTCGTTCGAAAGAGTGACATCCCCACCGGCAGTTCCTTGTGGCCGACTTTGGCCCGTCGCCTCGATGCATGGGCCGCCGAGAATCCGCAACCACTCCCGGGGACGCACTGGCGATGACGATGCGCTTCAGCACTACGCCAACGTTGTCTGACATCATGCATCGCTTGGCTTCCGATTCAAGGGGGAGTTTGGCACTCAGACCGTCCATCGGTCATCGGAATGCTGCAAGTGACCGATAACGAGCGGAAGGTCATGGCCAGGAACGCCAGGCGGTGACGTCTAGGGCGATAACGGGGCCGGGGGGTCGTGCGGTCGTGTGGTGCGTCAGAAACGGCTCCGCGATCTTGGTGTGTAAACACTACATTCAGAGTGGGGAAATTGCTACACTCAGTCGTTGCAAAGTGCTACAATCACCGGACGGCCCGACATGACAGGGTCAGCGAAGGACGGCGATGGCAGATCTCCTCAAGCCAGATGGCTACGTCGCTCGCATCGCGGGCGCGCGCTTGGACCGGGCACTCAGCACGGCGCCGATGGTTCTCATCGAAGGCGCCAAGGGGTGCGGCAAGACGTGGCTCGGGCTGAGCCGGTCTCGCAGCAAGATGATGCTGGCCGAGGATCCCAACGCGCTCAGTGCGGCCCGCACGATCACCCGTGAGGTGCTGCTGGACGGCGATCGGCCCAAGCTCATCGACGAGTGGCAGCGCGCACCCGAAGTCTGGGACGCCGCCCGGGGCATTTCCGACCTGGACACCGCCACGGGCAAGTTCATCTTCACCGGTTCCTACTCGCGGGCGGATGCCGTAACCCGCCACTCAGGAGCCGGCCGCCTCATGCGAATTCGGCTTCGCCCCATGTCGCTTCACGAGCTGGGCCATGCCACCGGGCAGGTATCGGTGGCGGGTCTGCTCGCGGGAGAGGCTGCTGCCGCGCTCGCTCCGCAGATCGACGCCCGACGCATTGCGGAGTTGATCTGCCGGGGTGGATGGCCCCGCCATGTCGGGTTGGCTGCGGAGGCCGGCCAGGACCTGCTCGTCGCGTATCTGGAGGAGACCGCACGCGTCGACTTCCCAGCGGAAACGGGGACTTCCCATGACCCGGTGAAGGTGAGACGGCTGCTGCGATCGCTGGCACGCAACGTGTCCACCACTGCCTCCCAGGCATCGTTGGCGAGAGACACCGCCGGCGACGGGGCACGGCTGAACCACCAGACGGTCAGCCGCTACCTCGATGCCCTCGAGCGTCTCTTCATTCTCGACGATCTCCCGGCGTGGTCGCCGCACATGACATCGGGCCGCCCGGCCCGTCAGTCGCCGAAGCGGCACCTGGCTGATCCGTCGCTCGCGGCCGCCGCGCTCGGGATAGGGCCTGACCGTCTCGCCCGCGACATGCGTTCGCTGGGTCTGCTGTTCGAGTCGCTGGTCGTGCGCGACCTGCGCGTGTACAGCGAGGCCGGCGACATCGCGGTGTTCCATCACCAAGCCCAACGCGGCGGCGAGCTCGATGCCGTGCTCGAGGCACGCGACGGACGGTGGGTCGCCGTGGAAGTCAAGCTCGGCGGCAACGAACAGATGCTGGACCAAGCCGCTGCGAAGCTGCTGGCCGCGACCCGCCGCATTGACACCTCTCGCAGACTGCCTCCTGCGGCGCACCTCATCGTGACCGCGTTCGGCACCGCCGCCTACCAGCGACCCGACGGCATCACCGTCGCACCCCTCACCGCGCTCGGCCCGTCACCCGCCGGGGGGGGGGGGGTGCGGGCGGTGCTTTGAGCGGTGCCGGGTTTCCCGTTGGGTCTTGCGCTGCTGCCCGGGGGTGCGGGCGGTGCTTCGGGCTCATCGCTGTATTGGTCGGTATCTCGCGGTCCAGCACGAAGCAACGGCAGGTGAGGGGGTTGCCTGTGGGCACACCGACGTCTTGCGACGACAATTTGTCGGGCAGGCGGGATTTGAACCCACGACCTCCTCGTCCCGAACGAGGCGCGCTACCAACCTGCGCCACTGCCCGTGTTGCAGAACTGCGAGTTTAGCGGCTCGCAGCGGGAGCCGCGAGCGCTTTGTTGATGGTCCGCAGGGTGTTGAAGGCACTGAGCGGTTTCACCAACCAGCCGTCGGCAGCGGCCCGCTTGGCCAGGAACGTGTCGGCCTCACGGTCCAACAGCAGATAGACCACGCTCGGCTCGAGCCTGCCCGCCTCCTCCTCCTGACGCACCGCCAGACAGGCGGCCACGCCACCCATATTGCCGATCTGAAAATCGAGCAGCACCAGGTCGGGGCCGAGTTCGGCAACAACAGGCACGACGTCGGCGCCGCGCCTCACCCGGTGGATCAGGTGCGCTCCGCCCACCGCGGCTTCGATGTCGTCAACCAGCCAGTCGGTGTCGGTTGCGAGAAGGATGTCGGACACACGCCGAATCGTACACCCCACCGGGCTCGCCTGAGACCTCGGCGAGCGGACTGCCACAACAACGCCGCGAAGGGGGTACTATTCCCATGTGCTTGAGATCTCAGCTGGCCGCGTGGTCGATGGAAATTATGTCGTGCTGCGACCCGAAGGGGAGTTGGACGCCTACTCGGTTGCCCAGTTCCGTGAGGCGTTCTCCCAGGTGTCTGAAGAGGAGCGGCTGCTGGTCGACCTGGCGGGCGTGCAGTTCATGGACTCGGCGGGTCTCGGCGCCTTGATCGGAGGCATCCGCAAAGTCCGCGACAACGAGGGCCGGATAGCGGTGTTTAGTGACCGTCCGGCAATCTCCCGTCTGCTCCACACAACCGGGTTCGACCGGATCGTCCCGGTGAAAGAAGACAAGCTCGAAGCCGTCGCCGCCCTCGACGAACCACCCGCCAACTAGTTCCAGGTCTTCTCAGGCCGCTGGCTCTGGGCCGGTCGGCTCGGTGACGGTCAGCCTCGAGGACCTTGGTTCCGGCTTCTCTTTCTCGGGCTGTTGGCTATAGGGCTGCTGGCCCCGGGTTCTCAGCGCGGGCTATTGGCGAGCAGCTCGGCAATCTGGCTCAGCATCGGGATGTCGTGGACGTCGCTCGGCATCAACGGGACGGTCGTCAGCGCCGCGTCGGGCACATGTGCCATCAGTTGCGCGATCCGGTCCTCGTCGCCTGCGGCGGCGTTCACATGGTCGAGGAGCACCTGTGCCGCGCCAGCCAGCGGGCCGTCGCTCAGTCGGGCATGAAGTTGCGCCGCCTCGACCGCCGATGTCGACATGGCAGCGAGGATGCGGTTGATCACGACGGCATGGACCGACAGATTGGCGTCGGCCAGCCGGTTCAGGAAATAGAGCGCCTCGGAGATCGTGTCGTTGCGGGGGGAGGCGACCAGCACGAAGACGGTGTCGTCGGATGCCAGCAGTGCCAGGGTCTCATCAGCCCGTTGCTTGAAGCCCTCCTCCATCCCTTGGAACGTCTGGAAGAACTCGATGGCGTCGTCGACCACCTCAGCGCCGACGACGCGTGACAGGCGGCGAACAACACCCCCCGCCGCACGGTTCACTGCTCGCAGAACCCCGGGGCGAGGCGAGATCAGCAACTTGTAGATGGTGTTGTCGAGCAACCGGGTGAGCAGTTTCGGTGCCTCGAAGAAGGCGAGGGCATCACGGGTGGGCGGTGTGTCGACCACCACGAGGTCCCATTCGCCCGAGAAGTGCAGTTCGTTGAGCTTCTCGACGGCCATGTAGTCCTGAGTCCCTGGAAGTTCGGTCGAGACGTTCACGTAGAAGCGGTTGCCGAAGATTTGCTCGATCTGGGCGCTGCTGTTGGCGTGGCGGGTGACGACATCATCGAAAGTCGCCTTGGTGTCGAGCATCATCGCCCCGACGGTTCCCGGCCATACCCCGTCGATCTCGGTTGGTGTGTTGCCGAGCCGGTCGATTCCAAGGGCGTCTGCGAGCCGTTTGGCCGGGTCGATCGTGACGACCACGGCCCGTCGTCCACGCTGTGCTGCGGCGACTGCGGTGGCGGCGGCCATGGTCGTCTTGCCGACACCGCCGGTGCCGCAGGCGACGATCACCCGCTTGTGCGCGACAAGATCGGCAAGACTGTTCGTTGGGTTGCCGCTCGTCGGGTCGCCGCTCGTCGGGTCGCTGTTCGTCGGGTTGCTGTTCGTTGGGTCGCTGTTCGTCGGGTTGCTGTTCGTTGGGTCGCTGTTCGGCGGGTTGCTGCTCGTCGGGTCTGAGGTGTGTCTGACTCTTCGCGACAAATCGCGGGTTTTTTCACGGCGCATCGGTGGGTGGTTGGTGGTGGTTGGTTTGTCATGTTAGCGGTTGGTGTCGGTGGTGGGCGCGTCGTTGCGCGTCGGC
>JAHQYN010000179.1 GCA_024421085.1 Acidimicrobiia bacterium | reverse complement strand
ACCCAACACCTTCAACCGCGACCGCAACCCCTCATCAGGCAACCCCACCTCATCAACCAGACCCACGCAAACCGACCCGACGGTACCACAACCGCCAACCGCAGAGGAAGACTGCACCCGTGAAGGGTTGTCGGTTCGCGATGCTCCGGTGTTGGCTTCATCGTTGGCCGCGGAGGAGGGTTGCACCCCTAAAGCACTGTCGGCCTGCGCCGCCCCGGTGGTATTACCGTTGGCCGTGGAGGAGGGTCGTACCGGTGAAGTGCTGTCAGCCTGCGCCGCTGCGGTGGTGCCATCGCCGTTGGCCGTGGATGTGGGTCGCACTGGTGAAGGGTTATCGGTCTGCGTTGCTCCGGTGTTGCCATCGCCGTGAGCCGTGGATGTGGGTCGCACTGGTGAAGGGTTATCGGGCTGCGCTGCTCCGGTGTTGGCTTCACCGTTGGGCGTGGTGGAAGGTCGTACCTGTGAAGTGCTATCGGTCCGCAACGCCCCGGCGGTGCCATCACCGTTGGTGGTGCCCGCCTCAAAAAGCTCTGATCCTGAAAATAAACTCATGGATCACACCTTACCCACCCCGTGTGACAATGACACCGTGAATTAATGACAAAACATAAAATAATCCAAAATATTTTTATGGCACAGAGACAGCCAACCCACAAACCCCATCAAGCAGATGAATACCAGGGCCAAATCAACCCCATCAAACGAAACCGCAACGTCGAACCGACTGCCGTCGTGGAACCCAACCACGCGTCAACCGTGACGATCCCGCCGACATTGGCTGGACGCGTCGATTACGCGGCGAGTGCCGATTAGAACTCAACCATCTGTAGAGCAAAGTCAGACACAACCCAGCCCGAGGACTCCTGACAACATGACCACCAACCCAACAACAGCAACCCAAATCCCACATTCACGCGCAGGGCCAACTTGGTACCGCTCCACTACAGGCACAGCGCGGCCTTGACATCATCCCAAGGAACGTAGCCGTCGATCCGCGCGGCGGCGAGTTCACGGCGGTCTTCGACATCGTCGGCGTGATCGACGAGCCGGTCGAATGTATCGATGTCGAGGATCACCGCTACCCGCCGACCGCGCCGAGTCACCATGACCGGCTCGCCTCACCGGCATGCCTCCTCGAGCACTTAGGCCAGCCGCCTCCGTGCTTCGCTCACCGCCACCTCGTTCATGTACGAATCGTGCAAATCAACCACCGACGGATCAACTCTGTGGGGTTCCATGCCGTGAGGCGATGAGGATGACGATTCGGCGTTGGTGCATCCCCCAACAAAGGAGTGTCCGCCGGGAATGAGCCTGTCTCAAGAAGAGGACGAAGCCTATACTTCAAGCAGAGCACTCGTCGGTCGTGCATCGAAAGGAGCAGTCGTGAATCGAGCGGATCTCAGGCTTGTGGTTGAGAACCTCGGGCCGATTCGTCGCGCAGATGTCGCGCTGCGACCGCTCACTGTGCTGATCGGACGGAACAACACAGGCAAGACATACTTGGCGCAAGCTCTTTACGCCGTCCACAAGGCGATTGATAGCTTCCCCCACAGTAAGCCGGAGAAACTGACTGACAGCGAGTACGAGGCCTTGATGGAGGCACTAGTTCCACACATGGCGTCAGAGGACAGCGACCCTCTCGAAGTTCGGAATCTAACGGATGAATTAAAGGCAAAGGTGACAGGCTGGGTGCATGGCGCGCTCAAAGACACGGGCCAAGCATTGAATCAACGGCTCTTCGCCTACTTCGGAGTGTCCGACCTCGTCGATATCACGAGATGGGGTGCGAACGACCTCGTCATGAAAGTGCTTCAACAAGACGGCACACTCCTATTCGACAGCAAGGGAAACGCCTCTGTCGACCGGTCAGCAGTGTTGTCGGTGACTATTGATGAAGAGGATGGTCTTGGATTTCCGCCTTTTGCAAGGTTGCTACCGCGCAACGGCGACGACCACGACAACGAGTTTCTCCGACAACAACTCTCCTGGATGCTGGCTTCGAACGTTTGGCAAGGATACGCGAGGCAAGTGCAGCTTGGCGGGTTGGCCCATTATCTTCCTGCGGGACGGTCGGGTCTGCTCCACGCGTGGACCGATGTCGTCAAGTTGCGTCTGCAACTCGAGAGAGACCGCTTCGGGCTGGTTAGGCCGGACTCGGACCTGGGTGGTGTTGCGCTTGATTTTATTTCGTCGTTGGCTGATGTTCTTGGACCACATCAGCGCTACCGGCGTCGACCGCAGCTCTCGCTGTTTCATGAAGACGAATCCCTCGCGCTCTTGCAGGAGCTCATGGATGGCAAGATCCGGGCCGGCTCAGAAACTGACATGGTTCCCACGCTCGAATATGAGCAGGACGGCCATCAGCTGCCAATCCGCAGAGCATCCTCAATGGTTGCGGACTTGGCTCCGCTGGCCATGTGGATCGACCGGCTCATCCAACCGGGAGACCTGCTGATTATCGATGAACCTGAATCACACCTGCACCCCGAAGCCATCCGTCTCGTTGCCCGCGTTCTGGTGCGACTTGTCAATGAGAACGTACGGGTTGTGTGCGCCACTCATAGCTCTATTTTGTTGCACGAGCTTTCGAACTGCATCTTGAGGAGCCAACTCAGCAATCCAGACGAACGCTCGAGCGATAAGTTTGCCGAGGGAGATGTTCTGGCCCTCGACGACATCGTGGTTCATCGGTTCCACCGGCCCGACCCCACTGACCCAGTTGAGGTCGAGCAAATCGAGATCGACCCCGACTGGGGCATACCTGAAGACGAGTACGTGGCGGTGGCGAGCGACCTTGCAGACGAGACCGCACAACTCATTAGCGCCCTCGCGTGATCGATCCCGCTTCAGTTCGAAACCTGCACGCGCGGTGTGACTGCATCCGTCAGGATGTAGCACAGTCGGTGCCTTCCCGAACGGATCTCGAATACGCCGACTGTCGCCTTCGAGTAGCTGGCCTGCGACTCGTCATCGAGTGCGACAAGTGCGAAGCCTTTCCGAAGGACCAGCGGAGGCCCGATCTGCTGGTGTTTCGAGTTGCAAACGACGAGGCTCAGTGGATTGTTGTGGAAATCAAGACGACCGTCCAGCCGAAGGCAAGGCGACAGATTGAAGCGGGTTTGCAGGTCCTTGCGGACTCGCCGCTATTCCAGGAACTTGCGGGTCGCCTGCCTCTGGCGATTATTGCCTACTCGCGACGTCGAGTTACTGATCTGGACAAGTATCGCCAGCCAATACGTGTACTGGGGCAGGTTGTTCCGGTGAGGGTGGTCCGTTGCGGCGAAGACAGCATGATCTGACGGCTGAAGGCGGTGTGCTGCTCTTGGGAGTCTCCGATGAAGGTGAAGTGACTGGTATGTCGCGGGAGCAGCTCGACATGGTCGAACAAGCGGTCCGGACGAGGTGCTGCTGGAATTGTCACTTCACGGTGTTCCCCTTGAGGCAATCTGGTCCTCGCGTACTGTGCCACCGGCCACGCGGAGGGCCGACCGCATGGCCGCAGCAGATCCGACAGCGCGCAGGTAAGAATAGAAGCGTGCAACTGCGATCGGCCTCCCACCAGCGAACTCTGGACATTTCGCTGCTGGTGACTGTGTTGTCACTTTCCTTGAACAGTTGGGATTGGCAGCCATCCCAATGGTGCGCGGAGTTCCGCTCCATCCTGGGTAACCACTGGGTCTGGAAGGCGGTTCGAGCGGACAGCGGCACGAGAGATTTGGAACACCGCGTGGGCTTACTCGGCAAGGTCGTTCGACCGACGCTTCGGCGGAAAGGCCACGATCACGCTCTTATCAGCGAAACGTTCGCGGACGGCCTCAACTATGGGTACGAGGTCGCTATCGCCGGACATGATTATGGCCACATCGAAGCGGTCATCGTAAGCATCGCTGAGGAGTCGCACCGCAATGTTCACATCAGTCCGCTTCTCTTCGCGTTTAGACCATTGCGTTTTGCACTGCCTGCAGGTCATCCGCTTGGAGAGGAAGCGGCCAAAGTCAATCTCGATCTGTCCGGTGGCTCGTAAAGCGTCGATGAATGTCGCCTGGCGCTTGGCTTTGTCGGGGTCGCTGCGAACACTGGTCGTCAAGTAGCGAACCAGTTCGAGTCGTTGGCCGGGTTTGAGCAGCGTTCGGTAAACGCCGCGTAGGTCTAGCCAGCGTGAGTTGCGAAGACCCGCGTCAAGAAGGCCAAAGTAGAGGTTGTAGCCATCAACGTAGGCGATCACCCGTTCGGTTCTCATCGATCGGCACAACTTTCTTGACGCATTGTCGTGTGGGTTGGTATCGTGGTCTGCGACCTCCCCAGGGTGAGTAACCCTGGGTCGACGGCTCCGGCTTGCAGCCGGGGCTGTCTAGTTTTTCGGCCCTGTGCAGCCATCCACATAATTCCTCCGCCGGATTCGCTACCTACCGCTCGCCGAGCACTGTTCACTCGGTC
>JAHQYN010000178.1 GCA_024421085.1 Acidimicrobiia bacterium | reverse complement strand
ACCTGACCTCATCAGCAGATACGACACCAACAACAACAACAAAATAGACCTAGCCGAACTCCTAGCCGCCCTAGCCGACTACCAAGCCAAAAAACTCACCACGGCTCAAATAACCCAACTCACCAACGCCTACCTAAACAACTAAACCAACACCTGTTTTCAACAGCAGAATGGCCGCAAAACCAGCGTTTCGCGTTGCCGGAGCACGGACGGTTCTGGGGCTTTCGGGTATCACAGTGTACGGCAACAACCTCACCGCAACCATCAATGTCGTGTGCGCTGCGACCAGCAACCGAAGCGTCGATCTGGAACACAGTTGCCTTTTGGTAACGGGTGCATTACCATAACGGGATTACTGAGGCGAAACTATATGAGTCAAGAGAATATGTGGACAGTCGTGGACGCAGCCCTTTCGGTCGTTGGTTCGAGAGCCTCGACAGTACACCCGCAACGAAGATTGTCGCAGTCGTCACCCGGATGGAGGCCGGGAACTTCGGAGACCACCATGGCGTCGGAGGAGGAGTCCTAGAGTGTCGCATCCACAGCGGTCCCGGTTACAGGATCTATGTGGCCCTTGACAATGGCACCGTGATCATTTTGCTCGGCGGAGGGACCAAGCGAAACCAGCAATCCGATATCGCGAGAGCTCAAGGTCGCTGGAAAGACTACAAGAACCGCAAAACTTAAGGAGGACAACATGCCACTCAGCCGTGATTTTAAGGAGACAGTACAGGCTCGCGTGCGGCGCGACCCCGAGTTTCGTCACAGGCTGCTTCAAGAAGGAGTCGAGTGCCTGCTCGGCGGCGACATCGACACGGGCAACTCCCTGTTGCGCACTTACATCAACGCAACCATAGGCTTCTCAGAACTAGGGAAACTCACAAAAAAGCAACCCAAGAGCCTCATGCGGATGCTAGGACCTCACGGCAACCCAAACGCACGTAATCTCTTCGACATCATCGGTTGTATCCAACGCCACGAAGGAGTCCAACTCGCAGTGGCCTTTCGCGGAGCAGCACAAACCCCAACCCACAGCGCTGATTAGCCAAACTGACCTCGGCACCGCTCGAGGTTGTCGTGGTCGGCGGCCGCGGTTGAGGAATTTGCGCTGTTGGGGGTTGCGGTCCGGGGTGGTCCGGTCGGGAGCTTGAGGGCGCGTGCGAGGAATG
This sequence comes from Acidimicrobiia bacterium, assembly GCA_024421085.1. GTDB lineage: Bacteria > Actinomycetota > Acidimicrobiia > Acidimicrobiales > Aldehydirespiratoraceae > VXYK01. The sequence goes on along the minus strand of JAHQYN010000178.1, from coordinate 3,313 downwards.
ACAGCTCTTTGCGTTTAAGGTCGGAGGGGGCATGCGGTACCGATCGTTGAGCAGGGGAGCAGTTTGATCAGAAAGCAGTCCTCGAGCAGGCTGAGCCATTCCTGGGCCGCTGCCGGCGACACTGACGCGTCGCGTCCCAGGCCGCGATCGCTGACTACCTGTCCGGTGCGTTTGGGGTTTGCGGTTCTATGGTTTGGTGACATCAAGTACGACGACGCTGATCGTGCGGCGTTGTTCGTGACTCATTGACTCTTTGAGCCTGCGTTCTAACTCAGCAGGCGTGCTTGGCCGGTCGCGGCTTTTGGGATGAGGCGGACAACTGATTACTTCCGAGCCGAACCAGAGCACCAGATAGATGCCGTGTCCGCCGGTTGCGGGATCGGTCGTGTATTTGGCGGTGAGTTGGTCGTGGATCGCGGTCCACAAATCGGGGTGGTATTGCCGTTTGATCTCGACAGGAATGTTTTTGTCCTTGAAGGCAACACGGATGTCGGCCCGTCGACCAGCGGTGTACGGTCCCTCCCATTGGGCATCGACTCCTTCGGGCAGCCGATTGCACAACATAGCCAGCAAGGCATCCCGGCAACTGTTTTCGCGCTTGGGCTTCTTGGGTTGCGGCTCGTGGTCGTCGGCCCAGAACTGTCTCCAGAGATCGTCGTTGTTGCCACGGATGCGACTTATGAGGTCTCGCAGGTGGTCGATTAGCAGGGCGTGCAGGTCGGCGACATTGGTCGGAGGACCATTGTGCAGCAGTGCGAGGACATCGACAACGTTCATCGGCGCGTATGATGTATCCCGCTGGAGCCGTTGTTGTCGATTGCGAGCGTATTCCAATCGGCTGTGCCAAGTGCCCAGACGCTCATCGGCAATAAGTCCGTCCAAAGCCGCACCCGCTTCGGCTGTCGGTTGTCCACCGAGATCCATGATCCACTGACCGACCAGATCCGACATTTCTTCAGATGCTCCGACCGAATAGACTTCGCCGCTCTTAAACTCACGCGGTGGGAAGTGTCGTCCGATGATTCCAACCAACCCGCGGAACGTGTCGCTTGGATCGTCGCCGGTCAGCCGATCGACGAGCTTAGCTGGATGAACGAATACGCGCAGGCTCAAGAATTCAGCCAGTTGCCTAGCGCGCTTAGCGTTCGAACCGATGAAATCATCAAGCAGTTCTAGTGCCTCTCCGCCGCTCATGATCGCGTCGAGGGTCATCCACCGAATCCGTTGCGCGTTGGTCATGCTTGCCGCCCGGAGTTTCTGAGCGGCCAATTCCTTGAGTGGCGCCGTGTCAGGATGCTTCGACACGAGTTGCAGGAGCCTGTCCACAATCGGCAATTGGGCAACCGGCAACCGCACGGAGATCGATCTGAGCAATTGCAACCGGAAATCACGCAGTTCGTCATCGATGCTCGGGGATGCGAGCGCTGTCAAGCAAGCATCTGGAGATTGCATGCGGAAGTCGCGCAGTTCGTCATCGCGACCTTCAATGTCGTTCAGCCAATCCATTATCCATAGGTGCGTTTTTCCGTTCTTGATGGCGGCGACCGAGCACATGTGCAGCACGTCGAGCACTAGCTTCGGGTCATCGTTTAACATCTTCACGGGCCACGTCGGCCGTTGTTGTTGATCCAACAAGGTTGTCGCATAGATCGCAATGGCGCTGCGGCGCAAGCCATCCGGGAAGCACATCAAATCTAGGATTCCCTCAGCTTCACGGATAGCCAAACCGGCCAGTACCGGGTAGGCAAGCCAGTCGTGCTTCGACTCCACGCTCAACTCAGCCGTTCGCTCCGCTGTTGGAACGTCGTCGCGTAGAGGAGCGTTGCACAACGCGTGCATGGCAGCGTCAAGCAACTCGGCGTTGTCACCGATCAGCTCCGCGACTCGGTCGCGAGGGTAGTTCAGATCGGCGCGGTGGGCGAGACGGCCGAAGTATGCCAATGCCAAGGTGTGCAGGTTCGATGCCGGAAAACTGTTCGTTGCGATTTCATCGCGGGACTGCTGTAGAGCCACGCGCCAGTCAGATTGCCGCTGTTGCCGCTTCTTGTCGTGCTCGGCCCTGATTTCGTCTAACTCTTGTTGATGTTGACGTTCTTCCTCTTGCGCCTGCAGTTGGGCCGCCGAAGGATTGAGGTACTCGTTCAAGTAATCGAGTAGCTGTGGGTCGTTCGCGAGCCCCGATCTCAGTCGTTCGATCAATGCGTCACCTGATTCTTCCAGCCAATGTCCGTATCGGAGAGGTGCCTTGAGAAACGCACAGGCGACACCCAAGTCGATCCCAGCTTGTGTGCGAGCCTCCTGAGCGCACCACTCAACGAATCTCGGCGGACATGCAGCCAGCAGAAATTTGCGTAGCAAGAGTCGCGCGTCCATGCCTAACTCATTGTCGGTTGAACGAATGATCGCAATTCTGAGCAGTTGCTGTGTGGTCTCGTCGTTGTTCTGCAGCCACTTATGCAAATCATCGAGTTCATCGGCGCTGTTCGATCGTACTTGGGAAATCACGGCCGTAATCCAGTGGTAGATTCGGGCAGGCTCCGTCTCAAGTTCGATTTCGCCCAATGCCCGAACGAGCAGTCTCCGAGGCACTTGTTCGGCGAACGCGCTCGATATGATCGACCGCAGGCGTTCCGCGTCGTCGGCGAATCCGTCGAGCAGGTTCGCCAGTTCGTTGGCAGGTGTTTCGTCGCACAGGACTTCACGCCAAAAGTTCCAGCCTTCGCCGACAGACCCGCGGCGCATCAGCGATGCGTACTCCCAGATGCGGTCGGGAGTGATCACCTGCGGATACAGAAGGCGCAGCAATATACCCGCGATCTCGTCGCCCGGGTCAGCGAATCGGCCATCGCGAACAGCATCAAGAGCGCCGCGCAAAGTTGCTGCCACCTCTGATGTCGACTCGAGTGTTGATGGTGGTCTGTGGTTTTTGTGGTGTGCGTCGCGTAATGTTGCTGCCGCCTCTGATGTCGACGGGTCGATTCTGGCTAGAGCAAGCAAAGCTGCGCGCCGCACGTCGGGTTCGGTCGTCACCTCACGAGCGAGTTTGCTGACAATGGGAACGAGGCTGTGCAACGGTTCTTGCCAAGAGTCTTCAATCTCGCTCAGAGAGCGAAGCAGGAGTTCAAGAATATGGCTCGGAATATTTCCGCGTTGTGCGGGGCCGAGGTACACCTCCAAGGTGGTGGACATATCGGGCTTGCACAGGCCGCGGAAGCTCCACGCCGTCGCATCGCGATAGCGGTGCTCGGTCCGGTCGAACCATCTAACTCCCCAGAGGTCTTCTGGTCGTGCTTGGGCGATGAGACCTTCCAGA
>JAHQYN010000177.1 GCA_024421085.1 Acidimicrobiia bacterium | reverse complement strand
GACGAATCACCACTGGCATCGTCGCCGTCACCATCGAGATGACCGGCGACTTGTTCACCCGGGAGAGCGGCGTGCGGGTGGTGCTCTCACAGGATGGCAACCGCATCGCTCGAGTGGTCGGCGGCGACGAGTTTGATCCATCCACCGACACCATCAATGCGACGGTTGACAAGAGCCGGGTGATCACCATGCAAATCACGGCGAACGTCGCCGCTGGTTCCGTGGCCACACTCGAGGTGCTCGATGCCTCGACTGGCGTCCGCCTTGGCAACGCCGTCGAAGTCGATGTCGCCGCCCATGTGATCGTTGAGGAGGATCTGTGACCGGTCACGAACCCGATCGCTTGGACGAGCTCGCCAACCGGTTCTTCCCTGGCCGGGTCGTTCGCAAGGATCTGGTTCGCCAGGTCAAGGTCGGGGCATCGGTACCCGTGTACGTACTTGAGTTCCTCCTCGGGAAGTACTGCGCCTCGCCTGACCCTTTCGAGATCGAGGCGGGACTCGTCGTCGTCAACCAAGTGCTGGCCGACAACTTCATACGGCCCGACGAATCCGAGCAGGCGAAAGCCGAACTCAAGAAGAAGGGCAAGCACCGCCTGATCGACAAAGTCGACGTCCGTTTCGTGGAGTCCGACAAGAAGTTCTGGGCAACGCTCGCGAACTTCGGGTCCAAGTTCGTCAACATCCCTGAGGAGACCGTCTACAAGTACGAGCGACTGCTAGGTGGCGGTGCCTGGTCGCAGATCGACCTTGTCTACAACGACCTGGAGGACAAGGCGCAGAAGACACCCTTCTACATTGCGGGCCTGAAACCCATCCAGGTCGCCGCCTTCGACCTCCCCGCATATGTCGATGCCCGAAAGGAGTTCAGCCGTGACGAATGGCTGGATCTCGTCGTGCGCACCATCGGCCTTGAACCAACCGAGTACGACTTTCGCGGGAAACTCTTGGCCCTGACGCGGCTGATTCCTATGGTCGAGCGGAACTACAATCTCATCGAGCTTGGACCGTGGGGCACCGGGAAGTCATTCGTCTACCGGGAGTCCAATCCGAACGCGATCCTCATCTCTGGCGGGAAGGTCACGGTCCCTCAGCTGTTCGTGAACATGTCGAGTGGCCGGGTCGGTCTTCTCGGCACCTGGGACGTTGTCGCCTTCGACGAGGTCGCCGGCCTTCAGGTGGGGGACTCGACCGTTATCAACATGCTCAAGGACTTCATGGAGTCCGGGTCGTTCGCCCGAGGCAAGGAAGAAATCCCGGCCGAGGCATCGGTCGTCTTCGTCGGGAACACATCGAAGCTCCATGAGGAGCTTGTTCGCACGGCGCACCTTTTCGCCGATCTCCCGGCCCAGATGATCGACCCGGCCTTCCTTGATCGGATGCACTACTACCTGCCCGGTTGGGAGGCGCCGAAGCTCGAATCGAGACTCTTCACAAACCACTTCGGTTTCGTGTCGGACTACTTCGCCGAAGCCATGCGCCAACTTCGCAAGTACAGCCAGGTGCGGGCGGTCGACTCGGATTTCTCGCTCGGGTCGCACCTCTCGGCCAGAGACGAACGCGCCGTGCGCAAGACCGTCTCGGGTCTCGTGAAGATCCTGCACCCGCACGGTGAATGGAGCCACGGCGACCTCCGGGAGTACCTCGAGTTCGCCATGGAGGGTCGCCGCCGGGTCAAGGAGCAACTCAAGAAGCTCGCATCCCACGACTACGCCAAGACGGCCTTCTCGTACCTCGAGAACGACACCGGGCGCGAGATCTGGGTCGAGGTGCCCGAGCAACCCGATGAACTCGAAACCGAGCCCGAGTTCGATGTGACCGAGGTCGAACAGGAGCAGCGCCGTTCGACGACGGAACTGATCGGCGCTGGCGAAAGCAAGACTGTCGAGTACAAGCAGACAGCGCGATACAACCACCACACCCGCCAGGTCGACAAGCAACTCGAACAAGGTGTCTTGAAATCCGTCGCCGGTTTCATGAACGCGGGCGGGGGTGTCCTACTGATCGGAGTGCACGACAGACAGCGCCCGACCGGCATGACCGACGACTACTCGACCACCGGAAACAAAGGCCGGGACGGCTTCGAGAACTGGCTGATCACCAAGCTCGACCAAGCGGTCGGCAAGTCCCCGACCGCAACCCTCGTCGATGTGACGTTCGAGGAGTTTCCAGAGGGTGACGTCTGCAGGCTCGATGTTCGACCGAGCCCGAACCCGATCTACCTCGGCAACGACGCAGAGTTCTACGTGCGAATGGGAAACTCGACCCGGCTCTACAACACCAAGGACGCAATGGAGTACATCCGATCCCGCTGGTAGCCACAGGAAAGCGAGCCGACCGGAGCGGTGACTCGGGATTTCGTGTTACAATAATATCGTGTGGAGTTCCGTCGCTCGGCGTTCAAGCACGGCCTCGACCGCGACGCTATCCTGCACGGGCTCGCACATGCCCTCGTCGTCGATCTCGAGCTGGCCTCTGACCCGCCGAGGGTCCTCGCCATCGGTGCCGAATCGGGCTGGGAACGTGCTGGAGTTCGTCTGGCTCGAACTCGACGGCGGTGCTGAGATGGTGATTCATGCAATGCCGCTGCGCCCACTGTTCCACGCGCTCTTGCCGACCCGAGGCGATTCACCATGACTGCAAGGAAGACCGCGACTGGCCGCATCCTCACCGATGCCGACCTCGATGCCATCGCCGAAGAGGTCGAGGCTGGCGACTACGACATCGCAGCGCTGTGCAAGCGCCGCAGAGGCCGGCCCACAATGGGTTCGGGTCTGGCTGAAGTGGTGCCCGTGCGCATTGACCCGGAACTGCGAGCCGTCGGTCTCTGCTCGGGCTGAGACCGACGACACAACGACGAGCGAGATCATCCGCGAGGCACTGCGCAGATTCCTAGATGACGACAACGCTGAGCAGGCACAACACGCGTGAACGGACTCGCGGCGATCACTGCTGTTGACACCAATGTCCTGCTCGACTGATTCATACTGGGTTTTGTGCAGGCTGTATGAAAACTGCTGCACGCTGCAAGATCTCGTTGGCTTGGCGCAGCTCACGGTTTTCCTGACGCAACCTCTTGAGCTCCTCGCTCTCAACGGTCGACACCCCCGCCCACAACCCGGCGTCAACCTCAGCTTGGGCCACCCAGCGGCGCAACGACACCTCGCCGTAACCCGACTGACTCGCTACACGCGTGGCCGTGCCCACCGAAATGCCCAACTCCTCACGCAACGCGAACACCATCCGCACCGCATGCTTTTTCTGCTAATCACAGTAGCGGCGAAACCTCGCCACCGCCCTCGCTTGTATGTCCATAGATTCCGTACTCGTTCCAATCCTTGGAGCCTGCACAAAACCCAGGCTGAATCAACACCCCAACCAAACCCCATCCCCAACCCAACGCGCCCACACACCCACCAACCACCCCTCACCCCCCACCTCCCCCCCGCACCCACCCCCGCCCACCCCCGCCAACCCCCGCCAACCGCTCACTGAAAAATCCAGGTTAAATCCGGGTTAACTGCGGAGCCGCGATGATCCTCTGAAGGGATGCCGCGGGATGCTTTGTAACCTTAGTTTGTCGGCAGCCATTCGGGAGCGGAAGACAAGGATCATCGACCTTCCGCATTGACATTGGTCATCTCTGCGAAGCGGGTGTCGGAGCCACCCTAATCCCTAACAACCTCCTCTCCATTTCGAATATTGCTACCGGCTGAATCATCGATTCGGCCGTACTATTCCTAACCGTTTCGTGCAATGTCACACCTTGTCGCTAAGGTATGGTTATGTTTGATTCTGTGATTTTGCATACCCGAGGGGTGGTTAGTGTTGGGCTTTCGCGTGGCGTGTTGGAGGGTTTGGTTGCTGGTGCTGGACGGGTGGTGGCGGCGTTGAATTCGTCACAGGCACAGGGCTCTACTGAGATTATCGGTTCTGCCGTGCCGCTTCTAACCTTTTTGTGTATTGTCATACCCTGTTGGTAAGGTGTTGTTATGTTTGATTCTATGATTTCGCAGACCCGGCAGGTGGTTACTGTTGGGCTTTCGCGTGGCGAGTTGGAGGGTTTGGTTGCTGGTGCTGGACGGGTGGTGGCAGTGTTGAATGCTTTGCAGGCACGTTGCGCTACTGAGCTCATCGGTTCTGCCGTTTTGTTTTTACCCGTTTCGTGCATTGTCATACACTGTTGGTAAGGTGTGGTGATGTTCGATTCTATGATTTCGCAGACCCGAGGGGTGGTCACTGTTGGGCGTTCGCGTGGCGAGTTGGAGGTTTTGGTTGCTGGCACTGCGCGGGTGGCTGCGTTGAATGCGTTGCAGGCGCGTTGCGCTAATGAGATCATCGGTTCTGCCGTGCGGCTTCTAACCGTTTCGTGCAGTGTCATATCCTGTTGGTAAGGTGTTGTTATGTTTGATTCTATGATTTCGCAGACCCGGCAGGTGGTCACTGTTGGGCGTTCGCGTAGCGAGTTGGAGGGTTTGGTTGCTGGCGCTGCGCGGGTGGTGGCGGCGTTGAATGCTTTGCAGGCG
>JAHQYN010000176.1 GCA_024421085.1 Acidimicrobiia bacterium | reverse complement strand
TCCAGACGCGCGCAAGTCGGGTCGCCCCGCAATACGAGCCGCGATATCAGCCGAAGGGATCATGCCAAGCAGATAACCGCCGCTCGCCGCGGCCAGAAGGCGCACTGTCCTGCGTCGGCTACGAACGAACCCTTTCACCACAGCACCACCGTAGCACTGCGCGAATGCATACACGCTCCGCGCCCAGAAGACGTAAGCCGTCACTCAGCCAGTTCGCTGATCGGCCCCCGTTCGCCCAACAGCCTAGGACCTCGGCCTTTCACGTCGGCAAAAAGGCTTCGAAACCCTTACGGGGTACCACAGCGCAACTATCTTTGGCCCGCACGCTCCCAATCTCCCCACCATCCCACCGTCCCAGGGGTATCTGCAGGGGTTGAACATTGAACGGTCACCAATCATGCCCACACGGTCCCAATGTTGGCACAGGCAGGACTTGTGTACAAGATCCCGAGTCTCCTCGTCGCCAGCCTGCAGACGGGAGCGAGCAAGATAACCAAGTTCCTGCCTGCCGCTGATCAATGCCGGGTCAGGTTCGTGTTCTTGCACGTTGCGCTCAATGCCATGGAAGGCACAAACTACGACGCTTGCAAATTCAACGGCCTTGATTTAAACTTTCCGTAACTCAAAATGGAGGTGAGATTGATGCCCGATAGACGAGCCGGCAAGGTTCCGCACGTTCCCGAGACCGGAGGCGGCAAACAGCCTCGTTCACGCAACAAAGACGGTTCTTGGCGCAAGAAGCGCTCTGACACCGGCAAGAAGCGGAAATAGGAGTCGAATCAATTTCGGCCTCAGAGTTGCTCCCCAGCCCACCGGTTTCGACGCAGAGACCTTCCGTTCAGTTCAAAGCCGCCCGCCCCCAACCCAGAGCACTACGGTGACCGCATCGCCAGGCGGTTCCGTATCAGATTGCTTGAAAACTGAGCCTGGCGAATTATACTGAAGGCGAACCACCTAGTTCTCCGTCGAGGGGCTAGGCCCAGCAGGAACCCGCTTCGGCGGGTTTCTGCGCGTCAGCCCTTCCATTCTCTTGGCCTGTGGATGCTTGTGCCCGTCCGATTTGCCACCGGGTCGGGGAGTTGGCACCGTTCCAGCAGTCTCCGGTTCAGCGTGCGCTTGTCGCCACTCAGCAAGCGCCGCGGCTGCTCGGACTGCTTGTGGGGATTGACCGTGATCACCGCTATGCCCTCGCTTTCGGCCATCGTGACCGGCGTCTGAAGATCACTGTCGTTGGATAGAATCAATGCCACATCCATATTCTTGTGGCAGGCATCGCGCACAAGGTGCGCTCAAAGGGCACGTCTGAACCCTTCTCCTCGGTATGCAACACGCGGACCATCTCGATCTTGCCGGAGCGGTACCCGCGGACAAGGGGCAGTATCCTTTTCCTTTGCTTGAACTGGCCAAAGTGGACTTCGACATCGGAATGCTCCCTTAGGGCACGGATGTAGATGCCCTGACGCTGAGCCACCCCTCGGTCATCGCGCCGATCCTGAACTCGCGCGGTGAAGTACTTGACGGCACCAACCTGGTGTCCTCTTAGCAGACCGGTGGCCAACTCGCGGTAGTCGAGCCATTTCAGCTCTGGGTTGCCTTTGATCGCCCCATAATAGAAATTGAACCCATCGACATACACGATGGTCCGGGGCTGAGGGCTCTGAGACACAGAGTGCCAGTCTAGGCCAACCGCTCACCGTGGCCGGATACGCGAAGATACTCATGCGCCGCGAAAAAGGCACAAGCGGAGCACTGTATCTCAAGGAGGTGAGCCAGCAACTGTCGCTGATCGCCGCAGAGACGAACACTGCGCCCGATGGACTTGAGTACAACAGCGACTTTTTGGAAGCCTCCGAGGAGGGACGCTTGCTCGCGCGCATTGCCGACTCTGAGTGGCTCACGGACCTCTCGTGGCGTGTGCTTCACTTCGGCTACAAATACGACTACACCAACCGCAAACTCGACGAAACGGCTCGCATCGGGCCATTGCCCGAGCGGCTGACTCTACTGTCGAACATGGTGCGTGAAGCTGCATCCGAGGCAGCGAAGCCCTTGCTCGACCCCGATCAACCGTTCGAACAGCCGATCATCAACGAGTACCTGCCCGGACGAGGGATCGCGCTCCACATCGACAGGGACTGCTTCGGCCCCGTTGTTGCGACCGTCAGCTTGGGATCGGCGGTCAGCATGGATTTCTGTCACGATTCGACCGGCGACGAATACGTCCAACGCTTGAAGCCTCGCAGTCTCGTCCTCCTCTACAGTGGTGCCCGCTGTGGGTGGCATCGCGACATCGCTAAACGGCGCTCCGACACCTGGAACAGCCTGAAGACCAAGCGCCAGCGACGCGTTTCGATTACGTTTCGCACCATTACAGAATCGGAGCCCGAGCAGACTTGATTGCTTTCGTCGCTTTAGACTGAGGATGAACCAACTAGTTCTCCGTCGACGGGTTCGTTGCAGTAGCTTGTGGTCTGCATAGTTCTGTGTTATGCTGTGTATATGGAATGCAGGTTAGTAAATATTGGTGAAGCAGCAGTGATGTTGGGGTGTAGTGTGGCGACGTTGCGGCGCTGGGATGCGAGCGGCGAGTTGGTGCCTGCTCGGCGCACGCAGAAAGGCACCCGCTTCTACAATGTCGCTGATTTGTTTGGTGTGACCGACGAGTCCGCTCCGACGGTGTGTTATGCGCGGGTGTCGAGTCGTGGCCAGAAAGCCGATTTGGAGTGTCAGTACGCCGCGTTGGAGGCGTTTTGTGCTGCGAAGGGCTGGCGGTCGGTGGTGATTGAGGACCTTGGTTCGGGGGTGAACTGCCACAAGCGCGGCCTTCAACAGCTTTTGGAGATGATCCTGAGACGCCGCCAGAATCGTTTGGTGCTCACCCACAAGGACCGGTTGCTGCGTTTCGGTTCTGAACTGGTTTTTGTGTTGTGTGAGGCTCAAGGCATCGAGGTTGTGATCATTGATCAAGGTGAGCGTCCGTCGTTCGAGAAGGAACTGGCTCAAGATGTGCTGGAGATCATCACGGTGTTCTCAGCGCGTTTGTATGGGGCGCGGTCGCATGAGTCCAAGAAACTCATCGACGCGTTGACCGACGCTGTGATCACAGATCAGGCAACAAAGTTGGCGGTGCTGTGATGCTGCGGACGCACAAAATCGCTCTTTGTCCGAACAAGTCTCAAGAACAGTTGTTGCGTCAGCATGTCGGTTACGCCCGGTTCGCTTACAACTGGGCGTTGGCACGCCACATCGAGCAGCGGCAGCAAGGCGTGTGGGAGAACGGTTATGTGTTGCGCCCGGCTTTCAACGCGGTCAAACCGGAGATAGCGCCTTGGTCCGCGTCGTTGAGCCAGTACGCTGCCAAGAACGCTATTTTGGATTTGCACAAGGCGTTACAACGATGGGGTGCCTACCGGCGGGCGGTGAAGGCCAACAACAAGCCGCGGCGTGTCGGCCATCCCAAGTTCCGCGCCAAGCACGGACGGTGCCAGTCCTACCAGGCCGACAACGGGCCGGGCACCGTGACCGTTGACCGAAAGCTGGTCGTGCTGCCGAAGATCGGGGCGGTGAAAATGCGCGAGGTGCTGCGCTTCGACGGGACTATACGTAAGGTGGTCGTCAAGTTCGACGGTCGCCGCTGGTTCGCTTGTGTAGTTGTTGAGAGCGAACCCGCACCCCACATCGAACCGGAGGTCGAAGCCTGCGGCATTGATGTCGGTATAACAACATTGGCGAGCGTCGCCTACAGCAACGGCGAACGCGAGACAATCGCCAACCCCAAACCGCTCGCTGGCGCGTTGTCGGATCTGCGGCGGATCGACAAGGCCATCGCACGCTCCAAGAACGTGCATGGCATCAATAAGACTTCCAACCGGAGGCTGAGACTGTACGCCAAACGGCGGCGGCTGCATGCCCGCATCCGCGACATCCGGGCCGACCACAGACACAAAACCACAACGGCGATAACCAAGCGTTGCGGTCAACTGTCCGTGGAGACGCTCAACGTCGCCGGAATGATGCGCAACAAACGTGTAGCCCGCTCGCTGGCTGATGCCTCGATGTCCGGCTGGCTCACCACCTTGGAACACAAGGCCGACTTTCACGGTCGCCGGTTTAACAAAGCGGACCGGTGGCTTCCGTCGTCCAAAACGTGCTCTGAGTGCGGCGAGGTGAAAGCGGCGCTCAGCATGTCTGAACGCCAATACCGATGCGACGAATGCGGCCACACCGACGACCGCGACTTCAACGCAGCACAAAACCTATTGGCTGAGGTACAGCCGAAACGTGGAGGCAACATAAGCCCGGACAGCAATAGCAGCCCGGCAGTGCCAACGAAACGTAAACTCCAAACGGCCTAGGTGGCTGGTGTTTTTCTCGGCGGGTTGGTGTTATAATTACATTGTTGTAGTCCGTTTTGTGTGGGGAGGTTTTTGTTGTGACTGTGGGTGTGGAGCCGTGTCAGGCTGATTTGTTTAAGGGAACCGGGTTTGTGGGGGATCGTGTTGGGGAGCGATCGGTTTTTTCTTTG
>JAHQYN010000027.1 GCA_024421085.1 Acidimicrobiia bacterium | reverse complement strand
TGCTGTAATATGACTCACTCCCTGACGGTCGAGGAATGCGACGAAGTCTGCAAGCAAGCGGCCCTCGCGTTCCAGCTTGTAACCAAGTGCACGGCGCACCCGCAAATACTCGTTCACTTGCTGACTTAGCGTACTCATCACACACCCCCTGGCCAGGGCTGCACCACGGCCTGCAAAGCTTGGCGGTCGACTTTGGCATAGATCGCAGTGGTGTCGTGGCTGCGGTGGCGCAGAACCTGCGCAATCTGGTCCAATGAAGCGCCCTGACGCAACATCTGCGTGGCTGCGGTGTGTCGCAGGCGGTGGCTGTGTGGCGGGTGGATCCCGGCCTGGAGAAGCAGTTTGCAAACGATGGCGCCGATGCCGCCGCTATTGATCGGGCCACGCGGGGCACAGCTGCGGGGGAAAACGTGGCGTTGATCCCGCGGGTGAGACTGCAACGTCTGCAGGTAGCGCATGAGCGCTTCACCGACATCGGGTGGCAGGGGCAGGGGTTCCTCGCGACCTTTGCCCCGGACGGTGATCTCCCCACGACGCCAGTCAATATCATCCAGCGTGAGTGCCGCAACCTCGCAGCGACGCAGTCCCAGGCGCACCATCAATAGCAACAGTGCATAGTGGCGGCGACCTGACCGCGTGCGCCGGTCACAGTTGCGCAGCAGACGCTGCACCTCCGCCTCATCCAGCCCCCTTGGAAGCCCCGCCATGCGCCATCCGGCCACCGAAGGAACCGCACCCCTGAGGTCCACGGCAACAAGGCCGTTGAGATAGAGGTAGCGCAGGAACGAACGCAGCGCCGTCACCTTCAGCTTACTGCTACCGATGCTGTAACGGTGCGACAGGCTCAACACGAAGTGAATGACATCCTCTGGACTCAGTTCGCCGAGTTGCAGTGAGTCTGATCCGAAGCGAGTCTCTAAAAAACACTGCGCAGTATCACGATACTGGCGGACAGCGCCGGGTGTCAGTGCGCGCTCTGTCTGAAGGTAGTGGGCGTAATCACACAACAACCGTTCCAGCGGACCTGCCGGCGTAGCGATCAGCTCCAATCGTGTCGTGGTCCCGGTGGATACCAGATACCGTAGAACCGGTTTCAGCGCGTTAGGCGTGAGGAATTGGGTGTAGCGGGCTCGACGACGGGCCCGGAAAAACGCGGCGATATGCTTGTGAGTTAGATCCTCCAGCGAGAGCCTGTGGGACTCAAGCCATCGGCTCAGGTGTGCAGCGACGCGCAGAACATTTCTTGCCGAGAGTGGCGTATAACCGAGCGCGAGCAACTCGCGCCCGAGCTCCTCAAAGTGGTCCAACAGTGGACCGGAGCATCGTACGGTAGATAAATTGACCATGGTAGCCTCCTTCCCCGGTACCTTCCGGGATAGGCTAACCATGCCATGTTTCCAGCCTCTGGATTATGCCGCGTCAAAATATCGATGGGAGAAGATAAGTCGCTGATAATACAAGGCTAATTGAGAGCCAACTTCAATGACGCGGCATAATAAGGGAGTCGGCATAATGTTCATTATGCCGCGCGCGGCATAATGAACACAGACGCAAGACGTTGTAGTACGTATTGCGCTCCCACAGTAGTGGGACTGACATCGCGTGCCTGATGCGGCCTGACCAGGAGGACAAGGGCCTACGCCGTCAGCAAACACCACATTGCGGGCGATGTACGCCAAGCGGGACACCATCCCACCTGGTGGGCCAACTGCCCAAGTGCATTGATCGTTACACAGCGGCTGACCGATAGCTCAGCGGTGCTGGTGGATTTGCATACCACACTTTAGGCGCGAACGGGGAAAGCCCGGCTTATTCGATCTCGGCGGCTGATGACACTGCTGCTGCCCGCCCAATCATCGACCAACCGGCAGAGTCAGGGTCGGCCCCTGAAATGTGCTCTGTCCGGCCTGCAGGTCAAACAGTTGTCGCAGCAGCATGAAGGTGGACTTGGACTGCAGGTCGGAATCTTCGATCCAGAACCAATGCCCCCGGTAATAGGTGGCGATGTAAGCATCTTCGGCCCGTTCGCTGCCGGTCCCGAGGGTGTCGAACTCTACGAAGTGATGATGGGCGACCCGCGTTCGTGGAGCGACGACATTGGCTCCCTGAAGCGCTGGTTGGCCGACCGCGGCGTCGAGCAACTGCCGGACCCGCCGATCGAACTGCCCGCCGGCCTCGAAGATCTGCGTGCGGTCTTCTCTGGTGAGCAGAGTCCGGCGGGCGCGCAGAGTTCCGAGGGTTGAACCGATGAGCGCACCCAAGGCTGTCACCGTCTTGGAGCCCGTGGACGAGTACAGCCACGAACCGGATCCGGTCTCGAAATTACAACGAGTCGATGTATATCAACGGCTTCGACCTCCAGCGGGAATTGGGCGCATGGTTCAGGATCGGCACCAACATAAGGACCGCAGTCGTAGCGACGAGAGTCTTCCTTCCAACCTTGACCTGGACCGGGTAGACGGGCGGTTCAGGCGTTTCACGGCGCAGCACGATGGTGTGCTGTTCAGTTGACGAGCGCGTGGTGACTGTGACCGGCACGATCAGCGTCTCCGCGGAGTAGCCGCCACCGGGTCGGTCGAACGCGCCGACCTCGATGTGGGTCGCGTCATCGAGATGTCCGGCCAGCCAGGCCGCGAGCGGCTCGGCAATGTGGTCGTAATCGTCGTTCGTCGGTTCGGTCACAGAACTACATTTGCCGCGTCGTTGGGGGCTGTCGAACCGGAGTACCCTGCCGGTCATGATCCGTCGTTGGCTCCTCGGGTTGTTGTTGGGTGCGTGGTTGCTGACAGCAGCGCAACCCGTGGCGGCTCACGGCACCGGAACCCGCACCGATCTTCCTCTGCCAGCATGGCAGATGGCCTGGGCCGCGGCGTTCTCGGTGATCGTGTCGTTCGTGGCGCTCGGAACCTTCTGGGACAAGCCGCGCCTGGCCGCTGCGGCAGGTGGTCGCCGGGTCGCCTCGCTGGCGTCATCGGTGGGAAGGTCCATCGAGGTTCTCTGCAAACTCGTCGGAGTATTGGGATTTGCGTTGGTGATCGCAGCGGCCTGGTGGGGTAAGCCCACTCCCTCGGTCAACATCGCCCCGACGGCGTTTCTGATCTGGTTCTGGGTCGGGCTGCAACTCGTGTCTGTGCTGGTCGGTGATGTCTGGAGTGCGTTCAACCCGTACCCGACAATTGCGGACGCGGCGGCCTCGCTGAAGGCCAGAATCGCCAGGACCCCAATGTCGGCGGCGGATCACGGCACCGGAGATCGACGCGTGGGCTGGGTCGCGGTCGCGGCGATAGCGGCATACCTCTGGTTCGAGTTGGCCTACCACAGCACCGACTCACCCCGTTCGGTCGCAGTGTTCCTGACCGGGTACTCAGCGGTGATGCTTGCCGGTGCTGCAGTGCTCGGACGTGGCTGGGTTCGCTCCGCCGACGGTTTCGCAGTGCTGTTCCAGAAGATCTCGCTGATCGCCCCGATCTATCGTGACGACACCAAGGCCCTGCGGCTGCGGACCCCGCTTTCGGGGCTCACCACCTTGCGCGGCGGCCTGTACAGCGTCGTATTCATCCTGACGGTGCTCGGGGCGACGACATTCGACGGTTTCACCCGCAGTTCGATCTGGTTGGACATCGCCGGCGACCTCACCGGCTGGGAATCGGCGTTGATCAACACCCTCGGCCTGGTGGTGATCGTCGCCTTCGTGGCGATGCTCTACATGCTGGCCGTCAAGGCGATGGCGGTCGTCGCCGGCGACTCGACCCGGCACCTGGCAGTACAGTTCGCCCCGACGCTCGTGCCGATCGTGGTCGCCTACGCGTTCGCCCACTACTTCAGCGCCCTGCTGTTGGACGGGCAAGTGTTGATCAACCTGTTGTCCGATCCCTTCGGGCACGGCTGGGACCTCTTCGGTACCAGGGACTATGCGATCAACTGGACTCTGGTCAGCCCCGCCCAGATTGCCTGGGTCCAGGCGGTCTCCATCGCGGTGGGGCATGTGCTCGCGGTGGCCGCCGCCCATGACCTGGCGATCGACCGGTACCAGCGTGAGACCGCGCTGCGCTCGCAGTATCCGATGCTGACAGTGATGGTCGCCTACACCGTCATCGGTCTGCTGTTACTTCTCGGCACCTGATGCGTCCTGTCCTGATGCGTCCTGTCCTGATGTGCCTGCCCTGATGCGTCCTGCCCTGATGCGCCTGTCCTGATGCGTACCGCGAGCAGTGCCTTGGTGGTCGCCTCGGGGGCGCCCCTCAGAGCCGTTGAACGCGCCCCGCAGACCGACCTTGTGATCGCGGCAGACGCAGGGCTCGAAGTGCTGCTGGCTGCGGGCCGATCCGTCGACCTGGTGGTCGGCGACTTGGACTCCGTCTCGCAACAGGCACTGTCGGATGCCGCTGCGGGCGGCGCCGAGATCCAACAACACCGGCGCGACAAGGACGAGTCGGACCTTGAACTCGCCCTGACCGCGGCGATCTGGAGCGGGGCTCAACGGGTTGCGGTGCTGCTGCGCGACGGTGGACGTCTCGATCACCAGCTCGCGAACCTGCTGGTGCTGGCGTCGCCGCGTTGGCGACAAGCCGTCATCGATGCGGTCGTCGGAGAGCATCGGGTGTGGGTCGTGCATGGCGGTGATGAGCGAACGATTCCGCTGGTCGCAGGAGAGGCGCTGGCACTGCACGCAGTGGGCGCAACCGCGCAGGGCGTGACCACCACCAAGTTGAGATACCCGCTCGCCGGCGGCGACCTCCCCTCGCTGGTCGCTCTCGGAATCTCCAATGAGGCCGTCGCCGACGCGCCGACGATCAGGGTCGAATCGGGCGTGGTGCTGGTGATCAGTTCGTCCAAGCCGTCCAGCGGCGGTTCCGCTGCTCGACAACGAGGGGCAGACCGAAACAGGAACTGAGCAGTTCATCTGTGAGCACCTCTGCTATCGGGCCCCGGGCCAGAATGCGGCCGTCACGAAGCAGCAGGCAGTGGGTGAACCGGTCCGGGATCTCTTCGACATGATGGGTCACCAACACCATCGGCGGGTTGGCGGGATCTGTCGCCAGATCGTTGAGCATCGAGACGAACTGTTCCCGCCCTGCGAGGTCGAGCGCCGCGGTCGGCTCGTCGAGCAGCACCAGCGCCGGGTCGGTCATCAACGAACGCGCCACCAGCACCCGCTGCCGCTCACCCTCCGAACACACTCCGAAGTGCCGCCCGCGCAGATGGCCCGCCCCGACTCGATCAAGCACCGCTTGGGCGCGGCTGCGGTCGTCGTCGCTGTAGGTGTGCCACCAAGGTTCCAACGCCGCGTTCAGCGCGGTCATCACCACGTCCAACACCAGCAGCTGCGGCCGCAGCATCTTCGCCAGAGCGGCACTGCAGAACCCGACGCGTGACCGCAGAGTGCGGACGTCGGTGCGCCCCAGCCGCTGACCGAGCACCTCCACCTCGCCCGCGGAGGGATGCAGCCACATCGAGGCGATCTGCATCAGGGTCGTCTTGCCGCAGCCGTTGGGGCCCAACACCACCCAGTGCTGGCGAGGCTCGACGCGCCAGTCGATGCCACGCAGTATCTCCACGCCGTCGATCGAGCGCTGCACGCCGCGCAGGTCCAGGACTGCGGTAGCGGGCGCGACCGGGTCTGTGCCGCACATCAGCCGAACACCCGCACGAGCAGGGCGATCGCGGCAACCGTCGCCCCGGCCAGCACGATCGGAGCCAGACTGCGGGCGTCGACGTGGCGGCGCAGCGGTCCCGAGGCAGCGAAACCGGCGAATGCCCCGGGCACCAGAGCGGCACCGACGAGCAGCTCGTCGAGACCGAGCCGGCCGGCGAGAGCTATTCCGGGCACAACCATCACGAGCCCGACCGTGAAGTACGCGCCCATTGTTGAACGGAACTGCGGGCCGGGCCGGTGCTGCAACAGCAACGCCATAGGCGGTCCTCCGAAACCCACCGAGGTGGAGCTGAACCCCGAGAAGCCGCCCGCTCCTAACAGCGTCGAAGAGTTGGTCGGGACTTTCAGCGGGCCCACCGACAGCGCCACAGCCGCCAGGATCACGATGGCCACGAGAAGCTGCAGGCTCGTGTCGGTTGCGCGCGCCAACACCAGCGAACCCACGATGGTTCCGGGGAGGCGGCCGGCGGTCGCCCAGCTGACCGAGGACCAGTCGATGTCTTGGCGTTCGCGCAGCGCGGTGGAAGTGGTCAGCGCCGCGTTGCCCACGAAGATCGGTCCGGGGACCAGGTCCGGGTCGAGCAGGGCAAAGAGGGGAATGGCGAGCAGGCCGCAACCGAACCCGATCGAACCCTGCACGCAGGACGCCACCGCCATGATCGCCACAGCGGCAAGAATGATCTCGGGCTCCACATTCATGGTGTCATCGCCCGCTCATTTTGCCCCGCCGTGGGCGACCCACGTCGCATACATCGCGGCATAGCGCCCACCCAGGGCCACCAACTCGTCATGTGAACCGAGTTCGACGACCTCACCGTCGTGAACCACCGCGATCCGGTCAGCCCGGCGAGCCGTGGCCAGCCGGTGGGCGATGATCACCGCGGTGCGGCTCTCAAGCACGACGTCGAGGGCCACTTCCACCCGCGATTCCGAGACGAGGTCTAGGTTGCTGGTCGCCTCGTCGAGGATCAACACTCGGGGCCGGGCAACCAGGGCACGCGCCAGCGCCAAGAGTTGCCGCTCACCGGCCGACAACGATGCTCCCCGTTCATGCACCACCGCGTCGAGCCCGCCGAGCCGTTCCACGAGATCGTCTATGCCCACGGCCTGCAGCGCGGCCCACAGAGTGCGGTCGCTGGCGTCGGGCTGGGCGAACGCGAGGTTGTCACGCACCACACCGGCGAACAGGAAAGGCTCTTGGGGAACGACCCCGAGTTGTGAACGAAGGCTGGCGATCTCGACGGAGCGGAGGTCGTGTCCGTCGATCAGCAGCGATCCCTGTTGCGGGTCGTAGAAACGCATCAGCAGCTGCGCGACAGTCGACTTCCCGGCGCCGGTCTCGCCGACGAAGGCGACCGTCTCCCCGGGCTCGATGCGCAGTGAGACGTTGTGAAGCACCGGACGCTCATCGGCATACCCGAAAGTAACGTCGCGAAGCTCGATCTCGCCGTCGATCGGCGGCAGTTCGTAGGCATCAGGGGCCTGGACGACCGTGGGCTCGGTGCCCAGCATCTCACGCAGCTTGACGATGGCTGCACCGCCCTGTTGATAGGAATTGTACAACTGGACAAGTGTCTGGATCGGGGCGAAGAACGAGGTGAGGAACAGCAGGAAGGCGGTCATTTCGCCGATGCTGATGCGTCCGTTCACAACCATCGCACCGCCCACTCCGAGCAGCGCCGCCTGCGTGCAGATGCCCACGAACTCAGTGGCCGGAGCGTAAGTGGAGTTGGCTCTCGCCGCGGCCACCGCCCCGTCGCGGTGCTCGCCGACCAGATCGCTGTGCATCGCCAGATTGACCGAGCGGCGGTTGTGAGCGGCGATCACACGGATACCGGCGAGCGACTCGGCAAGGTTGGCAAGCAACGCAGCTATACGGTCGCGTACGACCAGATAGGAACGGGCCGAGACGTCACGGAACCACAGCGAGGTGATCAACGTGGGTGGTATCGCCACCGCCAAGGTGATCACTGCCAGAAGGGGGTCATAGAAGAACAGCGCACTGGTGATCACCAGCAGGGTGAAGATCTGCACGAGCAGGTTCACGATGCCCTCCTGGAACAGGACGGCGAGCGCCTCGATGTCTGAGGTCATTCGGGTGATGAGGACGCCAGCCTTTTCCTCGTTGAAATAGTCGATGCTTTGGCGTTGCATGTGGCTGAAGACCCGGATCCGCAGGCTGTCGTTGAGGCGCTCACCGAGGTTTCCGGTGTATGCGACCCGCGCACGGCCGAGCGCGCCCGCCACGAACACCGACGCGACATACACGAGCGCGGCGGTGACGAGGACACCGCGTCGATCCTGGCGGACGCCGTCGTCGATTCCGATCTGGGTGAGGACGGGCCCCATCTGCACCGCTACCGTCTCGATCAGCACCAGCACGATTGCTGCGGCCAGCCGGAACCGGTGCGGCCACAGGAACCGCACCAGGGTGAACGGTCGCCGGTCCCATTGGCCGTGTCTCCACGGGACCTCAGCGATCTTGTGCTCAGGTTCATGCTCGAGGACCTTGATGACCTTCTCGCGCAAGTCGCCGGGGACGTCCGCGTGGGGCAGTCCTGCCGCCGCGTTGGCCTCCATCGAAGTGGGTGCACCGCTCCGCTGACCGAATCCACCCCCGACCGCGAACATCAGCGGTGCCCGGTGTGGTCCAGGCCGGAGCCGTTCGAGGAGCCGAGATCGCCGCCGACGGCGGCATCTGTCGTGGTGTCGGCGAGGATCGATGCGTAGGCCGGGTTGCTCGACAACAGCTCATAGTGGTCGCCAGCTGCGACAATCCGCCCTTCGTCCATCAGCAACACCCTGTCGGCAAGGGCGATTGTCGACAGTCGATGTGCGATCAGAATCGTTGTGCGGTTCGCGCGCCGTCGCCTGACCGCGTCATGGATCCTCTGCTCGACGGTCACGTCGATGGCGCTGGTCGCATCGTCGAGCACCAGCACGGCAGGATCGGCCAGCAGTCCCCGCGCCAAGGCGAGCCGCTGACGCTGGCCTCCCGACAGCGAGAAACCCCGCTCGCCGACCTCGGTCAACACGCCGTCGGGCAGTTCGGCGACGAACTCTGAAGCAGCGGCGTCGGCTAGGGCCGCGTCGACGATGTCGGTTTCCGCGGTCGGGCGGGCGAACGCGACATTGTCGTACACGCTGGTGTCGAACAGGAACGGATCGTCGGTCACCACATTGACGGCATTGCGCAGATCCGTGAGCGACACCTCGGCGATGTCGGTGCCGTCGATACGAATCACACCCGAATCGCTGTCGTAGAAGCGGGGAATCAACCGGGTGACCGTCGATTTTCCGCATCCAGTCGGACCGACGATGGCGATGGTCTCACCCGGTTCAACCGTGAAGCTCATCTGATCGAGCACCAGCGAACCGTCCGAACCCGGATACGAGAAGGACACATTCTCGAAATCGATCCGTCCCTGCGGCGCCCGCAGAGGCACTGGATCGGCTGGCTCCGCCACCGCAGGCTGCTCATCGAGGATCTCGTACACCCGCAAGGCCGCGGCAGCGGCGCGCTGCCACTGCAGGAGCATGAACCCGACCATCCGGAAGGGTGTGGCCAACAGCACAACGTAGGTGCTGAACACCACCAAGTCACCGATCCCGATATCGCCGTCGATCGTCTGGATGCCTCCGTACCACAGCACCAGCGCCAGTCCCAGACGCGGCAGAGCCTCCATCGCCGGGGCATAACGGGCACGAGTGCGGGCCACCTCGCCACCAACCCAGCGAAGCCGATGCGACGCCATCGCCAAGGTCTGCACCTGCTCGGACTCCTGCGCGAAAGCCTTCACGACACGGGCGCCTTGGATGTTCTCGTCGACGATCGTGGCCACTTCGGCTTGGCGGGCCTGGGCCACCCAGGAGAGCGGAAAGATCACTTTCCGCAGTTTCACACCGATGATGAACACCAGTGGCAGGCCGGCCAGCGCAACGACTGTGAGGGCGACATCGGTCACCAGCATCACGACCAGGGCCATCGTCAACAGCACGAGTTGCATGGCGATCAACGGCCCGAAGGCGAAGAGCAGCTGGATCGACCGGATGTCGGTGTTGGCACGACTGATGATCTGGCCGCTCTGAACCCGGTCCCAGTAGCTGAACGACAGTTCCGTGAGCCGTGCGAAGATCAGATTCCGAAGGTCATTCTCAATCTGCAGCGCGGCCCTGAAGAGGTTGAAGCGATACCCGAAACCAAACCCGAAACGCATCATCGCAAGCACGACCAGGGTGATCACATAGGGCGTGGGAGTATCGCCGGCGTCGATCGCATCGATGCCGCGTCCGACGGCCAGAGGCACGAGCACCGTGGCAACCGTGGCCAGCAGTCCGAAACCGATGCCGCTGACGAAGACGTACTTCTGTTGCCATACCACCGGCCATACCCTGCGAAGCCAACCCTTCGAGTTGTCGGGATCGATGCTGCAGGCCGGTTCGGCGTATCGACTCGCCATGACCGGACGTGTGGACCGTGACGCAATCTCCGAGAGCCCCGCAGACTCACAGACAGAACGCACAGCAGTCATCGTGACAACCTACGGCTACATTCTGAGATTGTGATCCCCACTGCCCTGCGACTGTTCGCCGCGCTGGGCTTGATTGTCGCCAACGCCGGCTTCGTGGCAGCCGAGTTCGCGCTGGTCTCCGTCGACCGCACCAAGGTCGACGAACGTGCCAAAGAGGCGGGCTCAGCCCGACAGGTCCAGCGCCTGCTGAGTCGGCTCTCCTATCACCTGTCGGGCGCGCAGCTCGGTATCACCGTGACCTCGCTGATGCTGGGCGCGGTGGCCGAGCCGGCAGTCGCCTCGGCCATCGAACCGTTGCTGGAGCAGGCGGGGGTCGACTCGGCGGCGTGGTCGATCGTGCTGGCGTTGTTGATCGCCACGGTCGTGCAGATGGTGATCGGCGAGTTGGTTCCGAAGTCCCTGGCGACGAGCCATCCACTGGAGGCCTCAACGCTGCTGGCCCGACCGACGGCGGTCTACGGGATCCTGGCCCGACCTCTCGTGGCGCTGCTCGACGGGCTGGCGCTGAGACTGACCCGGGCGCTGGGCGTGGAGCCGACCGATGAGCTCGAACCGGTCCGCGACCGCACCGAGATCGAACTGCTGATCCGCTCGTCGGGCGAGAAGGGCACCCTCGATGCGGGCGAGGTCGAGCTGCTGACTCGGTCCATTCGCCTGGCGGACAAGTCCGCGGACGACGCCATGGTGCCGAGAGTGGCCATGGTGACCATCGACAAGGCCGCGACGATCGACACCCTGGTCTCGTTGGCGGTCGAATCTGGGCACTCGCGCTTTCCGGTGATGGGCGACGGTCTCGACGACGTGGTCGGAGTGGTCCATGTGAAGTCGGTCCACACAGTCGCGCTCGCAGCTCGCGAGACGACCCAGGTGACGACTCTGATGGCGCCCGTTCTCGCTGTGCCCGAAGCCCGTGCGCTTGACGATCTGCTGGTAGACCTCCGCGAGGGCGGGCAGCAACTGGCAGTGGTGATCGACGAACATGGTGGTACCGCAGGGATCATCACGCTCGAAGACGTGCTCGAGGAGATAGTCGGGGAGATCGACGACGAATACGACCCGCCGTCGGCCACCTTGACCAAGGTGGAAGCGAGCGGGTCAACGGTGGTCCCGGCTTGGTTGCACCCAGACGAGGTTCGCGACATCACCGGTTTCGTGATGCCCGAAGGAGAGTATGAGACGCTGGCAGGGCTCGTGCTGGACCGGCTCGGGAAGATCCCCGAACCGGGGGAGATCTGCACGGTCGACGGTTGGCGCCTGGAGGTGGTGGCGATGGAGCGTCTGCGCGTCGCCGCGGTGAGGGTAGTGGCTCCGAGGCAGGCCAGGCCATGACCGTCGGCCTGTTGGCAGTGTCGGTCCTGTTGATCGTCGTCAACGGGTTCTTTGTCGCCGCGGAGTTCGCCTTGTTGGCGAGCCGGGTGACGAGGCTGGAACCGATGGCGGAGAACGGCGACGACGCCGGCGCTTCAGCGGCCCTCGAAGCCGTTCAGGACCTGCAGCCCCAGTTGGTCGGTGCCCAGCTCGGAATCACCATGGCGTCGCTGGGTCTCGGCTATGTGGCCGAGCCGGTGGTGGCTTCGCTGATCGAGTCGGCGGTCGAGACGTTCGTGGAGCTTCCGAGCGGCGTGCTCCACACAATCTCATTCGTGGTGTCCATGGGGATGGTTGTCACCGCGCACATGGTGGTGGGGGAGATGCTCCCCAAGAATCTGGCCATCGCCAACCCCGAACGGGTCGCCCGGGTGATCGCCCCGATCCACGCCTTCTACCTAGCGGTGTTCAAACCGGTGGTGTGGACGCTCAACGCCGTCTCCAACGGCATCGTCAGGATGCTCGGGACTGAGCCGGTGGACGAGATCAACACGGCGCTCACCGTCAACGAGTTCCACACGCTGTTCGACGGCGTGCTCGAGGAGGGGAAGATAGAGGACACCGAGCACGACCTGCTGGCCGGGGTGCTCGACTTCAGGGCGCGTACCGCAGGGTCGATCATGGTTCCCGCGGCGGCGATGGTGTCGGTGCCGCGCACAACCTCAGTGCGTGAGATCGAGGAGATTGTCGCAACCTCGGGCCACAGCCGTATTCCGATGCAGGGCACGCGGCCAGACAACATCGTCGGATTCGTGCACTCGAAAGATCTGCTCCGTCTCGGCGACCTCGACAACGGGGCTTCGCACCTCGACCAGGTTCCGTTGGAGATGATCCGCAGGATGCTCATCGTCGACCCCGACCAGTCGGTGCGCGACCTCATGTTCCTGATGCGGTTGCACCGCTGCCACGCGGCCCTCGTGCGGACCCCCGACGAACAGCTGCTCGGCATGGTCACCCTAGAAGACGTCCTCGAGGCCCTGGTCGGCGACATCCGCGACGAGACCGACCAAGACGACTAGACCCCGTGGCTACGAGATCCCAGTGATCCCAGTGCTCCCAGATCCCCGTGGCATCGCCGGGGGTCAGGCGCCGATGATGTGGTAGCCGCCGTCGGCGTGGATCATCGAACCGGTGGTGGCGCGGAACCAGTCGGACAGCAGAGCCACTGAGGTCTCGGCCACGGCGCTGGAATCCCCGACGTCCCAGCCGAGCGGTGCGCGGGAGTCCCACACGTCCTCGAAGGCCGAGAACCCGGGGATGGACTTGGCGGCCATCGTCCGGATCGGGCCGGCGGCGACCAGATTGCAGCGGATCTGCGACGGTCCGAGCTCACGGGCGAGATAGCGGTTGGTCGATTCCAACGCAGCTTTGGCGACCCCCATCCAGTTGTAGGCGGGCCAGGTGACCGTCGCGTCGAAGTCGAGAGCGACGATCGAGCCTCCGTCGGTCATCAGCGGTGCGACTGCGTCGGCGAGAAGCTTGAGCGAATAGGTGGAGATCTCGATGGCGACCTTCACGTCGTCCCAGGTGGCCCCCATGAAGTCCTCACCGAGGCAGGCCTCTGGCGCGAATCCGATGGCATGAAGAGCACCGTCGAGTTGGCCCCACTTCGCTTGCAGGGCGTTGCGCAGGCTCCCGGCATGGCTCGGCTCGGTGACGTCGAACTCGAGCACCTCGACCTCAGTCGGCAGCTTGCGGGCAGTTCGCTGGGTCAGGCGCAGACCGCGGCCAGCGCCGGTCAGCACGATCTCGGCGCCTTGCTCCTGAGCCCTGGCGGCAACCCCGAACGCCAGAGAGGCATCGGTGAGCACGCCGGTGACCACGATTCGCTTTCCGTCCAATAGGCCCACGATTCTCCCTCACTGTGCTTTAGTCCTGCCCAGCACCGTACCCTCACTGTGATGCACATCGGATTACTCGGCGCTACCGGTCCCGCTGGTGCGGCACTGGCAGCGAGGTTGGCTTCGGTCGGCCACTCCGTGACGGTCGCCGACCTCTGCAGCCAGATCCCCGGGATGAGGCCCCTGGATGCGGGTGAGTTGTCAAACGCCACAGCCATCGAGGCGTTCACCGCGGTGCTGCTGCAGTTGAACGTCCGCTACAAGACGCGGGTCTCGTTGCAGTTGACGGGAATCGGCGATGATCCGAACGGATAGCACACCTTGAACGCGGCGCCAGAGCCGATGCGGCTCTACGACACGCATCGAGGCGCGACCGTGGGATTCGCGCCCGGCCCGGTAGTGACAATGTACGTGTGCGGCATCACCCCCTATGATGCCACCCACCTCGGCCACGCCGCCACCTACGTCACCTACGACGTGCTGCAGCGCCGCCTTCGTGACCGCGGGCACGAGACCCGCTGCGTTCGCAACATCACAGACGTAGACGACGACATCCTTGCCTCCGCCCGACAACGCGGGGTCCACTATCTCGATCTGGCATTCGGAGAGACGGCCCGATTCGATGACGACATGGAAGCACTGAACGTGCTGCCCGCCTGGTCGGCGCCGCGCGCCACTGGAGCGATTCCCGACATCAGGGGGGTGATCGAGACGATCCTCGAGCGTCGGATGGGTTATGTCGTCAACGGCAGCGTGTACTTCGACACCCGAGCGTCGGCCGACTTCGGCTCGCTCGGTTCGCTGGGCCGCGAACGGATGCAGAAGCTGGGACTCGAATGGCGCGAAGATCCCAGCGACCCCCAGAAACGCGACCCCCTCGACTTCTTGATGTGGCGGCCGTCGGGTGCCGGAGAACCTGCCTGGGAGTCGCGCTGGGGCCCGGGCCGCCCCGGTTGGCACATCGAGTGCACGGCGCTGGCGCTGCGGGAGCTCGGAGCGACCATCGACCTCCACGGGGGAGGCATTGACCTGCTGTATCCGCATCACGAGTGTGTGAGGGCTCAGAGTGAAGCGGCAACCGGAGAGCCGTTCGTGAAGCACTGGCTGCACCAGTCGATGGTGTATCTAAACGGTCGCAAGATGTCGAAGTCGACCCAGAACCTGGTCTTCGTCCATGAGCTTCGATCGCAATACGACCCGATGGCCATCCGCTTGGCTTTGAGCGCGCACCACTACCGCCGCCCCTGGAACTGGAGTGATCAGTTGATGTCCGATGCTGCGCAGCGGCTCGACCGCTGGCGCGCCGCGGGTGACGGATCAGCGGCCGTCGACGAAGTCGGAGCGCATCTCGACGACGACTTGGACGTTCCGGCCGCGCTCACGGTGATCGACGAGGCTGTGGAAGCTGGGCGGGGAGTGAGCAGCGCCGCCGCACTGATCGGAGTCGCCCTGTAAATCGGGGTGCCCTATGATCGGGGTACATGGGTCGGGAGCAGGGACAATTGCAGACGGCCGCGAAGGTCCTCCTCCGACCGGTGTTTTCTGTCCTGTGGCGGATCAGTGTCGTTGGGGGCGACAATGTGCCCGCGCGCGGCCCGGCCATCCTTGCGCCCAACCATGTCTCGGTGATCGACAGCTTCTTCCTGCCGGCCACCCTGGGTCGCCGGATCACCTTCGTCGGCAAGTCGGAGTATCTCGACGATTGGAAGACTCGCCGCCTGTTCCCGGCGCTGGGGATGATCCCGATCGACCGTGGCGGTGGGAACGCCTCGGTGCGGGCGCTCGACACTGCGGCCCGGCTCCTCACCGACGGGGAGCTCTTCGGGATCTATCCTGAAGGGACTAGGGCTCGTGACGGATTCCTCCACAAGGGGCATACGGGCGCGGCGCGGCTGTCGATGCGGACCGGCGCCCCGATCATCCCGGTGGGGATCCTCGGCACCCGGGCGGTGCAACCCCCAGATGCCAGGGCGCCGAAACCGTTTCGTCCGGTGGAGGTTCGTTACGGTGAACCGATCTTTCCGTGCGAGACTGGATCAGCGACCGATCAGCGGCTCCAGTTGCGTCACATGACCGACGAACTGATGTTTGAGATCCGGAACCTGACCGGGCAGGAGTACGTGGACGAGTACGCCACGAGGGGTGGCGCCCCGTCGCCCGAACAGTCCCAGCCGGCGGCCGATCACCCGACGTTGCCGCGCCGTTCCTCCACAGAAGTGCTGCAACCCACCGCGTTGGCGAGTTGAGAACGTTGCTAGCGCCGGGCGTGGCCGGAGCCGCGCTGCCGATTCGTCGGGCGTGGCCGGAGCCGCGCTGCCGACTCGTCGGGCGTGGCCGGAGCCGCGCTGCTTATTCGTCGGGCGTGGCCGGAGCCGCGCTGATTATTCGCCGGGCGTGGCCGCAGGGGGCGGTATCGTTGGTTGCCTATGTCTGATACGCGTATGTCTGGTCTGTCGATGTCTGAACTGATTGGCGTGGAACTCCTTGATGGATCTGAGCGCCAGATCAGTGCCGGTTCGACGGCCGCTGATCTGGCTGCGTCGATAAGCCCCCGCCTCGCTTCCGAAGCGCTGATCGCGGTAGTCGACGGCGTCGAGCAGGATCTCAACGTGGTGCTGAGCCCCGGATCGACCGTCGAGATAGTCACGCCGGAGTCCGAGGCCGGCCTTCGCACGATCCGCCACTCGACCGCCCATGTTCTGGCCCAAGCGATCCTCGACCTTTATCCGGGCACGCAGTTGGCAATAGGGCCGCCCATTGAGAACGGTTTCTACTACGACGTTGAGCTGCCCGATTCCCGGCCGCTCTCAGAGGGTGACCTTGAGAAGATCGAGGCGCGGATGGCCGAGATCGTTGCAGCCGACCAGCCGTTCGTGCGTCACGAACTGTCGGTGTCGCAAGCCCGGGAGTTCTTTGCCGACGACCGCTACAAGGCCGAGATCATCGACCGCGTAGTGTCGGGATCGGCGACCGGTGAAGACGCTGGCGAGGTCGCGGACGCGTCGTCGATCAGCTACTACGCCAACGGCGATGTCGACGCGGCGGGCACATTCCGCGACATGTGCACCGGTCCACATGTGCCGAGCACCGGCCGGCTCGGCGCGTTCAAGCTCCAGTCGGTTGCCGGGGCGTACTGGCGGGGCGATGTCACCCGGCCGATGCTGCAGCGGGTCTACGGCACCGCCTGGCCGTCGCGCAAGGAACTCAAGCGACACCTGCAGCTGCTGGCCGAAGCGGCCAAACGCGACCATCGTCGCCTCGCCACCGAGCTCGACCTGCTCTCCTGGCCCGAGGAGTTGGGCCCCGGTCTGGCCGTTTGGCATCCCAAGGGTGCTCTGGTCCGCAAGCTGATGGAGGACTACAGCCGCCTGCGCCACGAACACGGCGGCTACGACTTCGTGTTCACGCCGCACCTGGCGAAGTCGGTGCTGTGGGAGACCTCCGGCCACCTCGACTTCTACGCCGACTCGATGTATCCGCCGATGGACCTCGACGGCACGTCGTACTACCCGAAACCGATGAACTGTCCGTTCCATGTGATGATCTACCGGTCCAGTCAGCGCAGCTACCGGGAGTTGCCGCTGCGGCTCTTCGAGTTGGGCGCGGTTTACCGCTACGAACTCTCGGGAGCGGTCCACGGACTGATGCGCAGCCGCGGGTTCACTGTGGACGACAGCCACATCTTCTGCACCCGGGAGGCCATCGCGGCCGAGCTCGTGTCGCTGATTGACTTCGTGCTCAGCGTGCTGCGTGCCTTCGGGTTCGACGATTTCGTCGCCAAGCTCTCAACCCGCCCACCGGACAAGTCGGTCGGTGACGACGAATTGTGGGACGAGGCCACCGAGGGGCTTCGCCAAGCGCTGGACGCCAGCGGCTTGGAGTACGTCATCGATGAGGGCGGCGGGGCGTTCTACGGCCCCAAGATCGACATCGATGTGGGTGACGCGATCGGGCGTTCCTGGCAGTTGTCGACCGTCCAACTCGACTTCAACCTGCCGGAACGCTTCGATTTGGAATACGTCTCCCCCGACGGTTCACGAAAGCGCCCGGTAATGATCCATCGGGCTCTGTTCGGGTCGGTGGAACGGTTCTTCGGGGTGCTGTTGGAGCATTATGCCGGTGCGTTTCCCACCTGGCTGGCACCGGTTCAGGCGCTGGTTCTGCCGGTGGCGGCGGTTCACAGTGACTATGCCGATGCCGTCGCCGCGCGCCTGGCCGACGCTGGCGTCAGAGTCGAGGTGACCGGCGCGGTCGAGCCGTTGGGCAAGCGCGTGCGCAACGGCAAGGTCCAGAAGGTCCCGTACATCCTCGTTGTGGGTGACGACGATGCGCTCAACGGCACGGTCGGTGTCAACCGCCGAGGGCACAACGCGCCCGAACGTGGCGTGCCCGTAGCCGATTTCGTTGGGATGCTGGCGGCCGAGGCCGCCGCCCCGGTCTGATCCGTCGTGCCTGCCGCCACGATGCTTCGCCCTCGCCATGGTTGAGCGTCTCTGGGCCGGATGGCGCATTCCGTCTGCCGAAGCCGCCGCTGCCGAAGCCGCCGTTGCTGAAGCCGCCGCTGCCGAAGCCGCCGCTGCCGAAGCCGCCGTTGCTGACGGCCCGGAGGTGCCCGAGGGCACAACGTTGTTCGAGGCGATCCTTCACAGCGGACTGCCTGACGAAGAGACCTGCATCGTCTGGCGCGGAGAGCTCTGCTTCGCGCTGCTCAACATCTATCCCTATGCACGAGGCCATCTGCTGGTGGTGCCCTACCGGCCGGTCACAGCTCTGGGCGACCTGACCAGCGACGAACACGACGAACTCTGGGCGGCCGTGCGCAGCGCCACGCTGGCGGTGACGGCGGCCTATGAGCCGCACGGCATCAACGTCGGCGCCAACCTCGGCCGCGGTTCAGGAGCTGGTGTGCCCGACCACCTGCACGTTCATGTCGTGCCGCGCTTCGCGGGCGACACCAACTTCATGACCTCAGTCGCCAATGTGCGAGTGATGCCCGAGACCCTCTCAGACACCTGGCACCAACTCGTCGCGTCGTGGCCGGCCGTCTGAGTTTCAAGCTCTCGGCCTCTAGGCTCATGGGCGTGAACGACGATTCCGCTGAAGCGGCCCAAGACCGAGCGCCGCGCGATGCCGACTTCCGTGACTCGCTTCCCGCCGACCTAGACCCCAGCGCGGTCGTCGAGCCGTACCTCTTTCCCAACAACAGCAGGCGACGCATCCCCGCGGTGCTGTACACGCTGATCGGCGCGGTCTGCATCCTCGCGCGCTTCACGGTCGGTGAGGACACGCCGGTCGTGAACGACTCTTTCATCAACAACGGTGTGCTCGTCGCGGGGATCGTCCTGATCGCGGTCGGGCTCTATCACGCCCAGGGGGGCTGGGACCTCTCCTTCGACGAGGAGCAGGCGCTGCAGGCAGCCGCACGCGACGTGGGTTTCCCGGTCGGGCACGCCTCAGCACAGCTCGGTTGGCGGGGACTGCGCAGCCGGCCCACCTGGCGGGTGCTCCTCTACAGCAACGAAGCCTCGCCGACACACCGCGGGCTGGTGTTGGTGGACGCCATCGACGGGGAGATCATCGACCGCTTCGTCGAGACCAACCCCGAAGACTGGACCAGCCTGCGGAACTGACCGCGGCAATGTGTCGAACCCGTAGGCCGCGGGTGCCGGGCAGCGTCCGCCGGAGTTGGAGGGTCGGGAAGCGGAATTGGCAGCGTTCGCCACGCTGCGCGACCGGCTTGAGGGCGCGCCTGGAGGTCCCGGATCTGCGTGGGTGCTGTTGTTGGTTTCGGGGCCCGGGTGGCGCTGAGAGGCAGTTGTGTCGGATTTATGACACTCGTTGTGTCGTGTAGCTGACATAAAGGGCCGAAATTTGCTGCGAGTATGGGTTTTCGGCGGATGCGCTGGCGGTTTGAGACGGACCGCTGGATGCACGTTTCATGGGGGGTCCCGCAGGCGGAGGGACTCCCCCCATGAGCGTGGGGGTGCTG
This sequence comes from Acidimicrobiia bacterium, assembly GCA_024421085.1. Taxonomy (GTDB): domain Bacteria; phylum Actinomycetota; class Acidimicrobiia; order Acidimicrobiales; family Aldehydirespiratoraceae; genus VXYK01. The sequence continues at coordinate 13,412 of JAHQYN010000027.1, read as the reverse complement.
GGTTGGTGGTGGTGGTTGATGTCGGTCCGGTTGACGCTCTGGTTGTGAGCGTGGCGGTGCTGGGTTGGTGGTGGTGGTTGATGTCGGTCCGGTTGACGCTCTGGTTGTGAGCGCGGGGGGCTGGGTTGGTGGTGGTGGTTGATGTCGGTCCGGTTGACGCTCTGGTTGTGAGCGTGGTGTTTTTGGGTTGGTGGGGGTGGTTGCGGTCGCTCCGGTTGTCCCCCTGGTTGTGAGCGCGGGGTGCTGGGTTGGTGGTGGTGGTTGATGTCGGTCCGGTTGACGCTCTGGTTGTGAGCGTGGCGGTGCTGGGGCTTGTAGGCTCGGTGTTTGTGTCTTGGTCCGGTAGGAGGGTCTGATGCGGTTCGTTCGTTTCGAGGCGGCAACTGCTTTGTTGGTTCTGGTGCTTTTGGCAGCGGCCTGTGGCGGTGATGGTGCCGACGAGACTGTTGATCCGGTCGAGCCCCAAGCGACGGAACCGGCCCAGACTTCGTTGACCACATCGACCACGGCGCCCGTCCCGGACGGCGCTGTGCTGCTCGGCGGCCTGCAGATCGTCGGGGTTCAGTTCGGCGACACCGGTTTTGTGAGAGTCGAGAACCGCGGCACCTCAGACGTCGACGTCAACGGTGTCTACATCTGTCAGTTCCCCCAGTACACCGATCTGGGCACTGTGGTGACTCGCGGGGTCATCGCCGCGGGCGTGACCGTTGAGATTCCCGCCTCGGTGGTCGGCGGCCTGAGTGATCAGGGCGGTGAGGCTGCCCTGTATGCCAACAACGCCGACTTCGGGTCGCCTGACAACATTCTGGCGTACGTGCAGTGGGGCACCGGGGGTGCGCGAGCCGACGTGGCCACCGCAGCCAACATCTGGGCGGGACCCGACGTGTCGATCAGCCCCGATCCCTCCTTCAACGACATCGTGCTCGACGGTGACCCCGCCGACCCCGAAGCCTGGAGCTGAGACGGCGTTGGCGGGTCGACACTGCGGTGATGCGAGACAACCGGGCCGTGCAACATGCCGCTCCCTCCGTTTTCTTGCCCGAGCACCGGCCCATGGAGCGCGTCACTATCATCGGCGACCACGCCTTCTAGCCCGTCGCGCCGGGTTGGCGCTCAACGTGCCGGGTCGGCGTGTCGGGGTCAGCAGTGGGGTTCGTAGCGGATTCCTGAGTCGGCGAGGCGGGTGGCGATCAACGCCGGTTCCGCGATGGTCGTGGGGGTGCTGGGCCCTGCGGTTGCCCGCGGCGCCTGCTTGTGTGTGGTCGTCGTGCTGGTGGTGCCGGTTGTGGTGCGCGGTGTCGTTGTGGAGGGTCAGGTTGTTGCCGCCGAATCCGATCGCTACCATTGAGGCCCGCGGGGTGGAGCAGTTTGGTAGCTCGTCGGGCTCATAACCCGAAGGTCGCAGGTTCAAATCCTGCCCCCGCCACCAGTCAGAAGGCCCGGAATCTCAACGGTTCCGGGCCTTTGTCGTTCTCGCGGGGAGGTCGTGCGACGGCTGTGATGTACCAGGTATGTACCACCGCTGGCGTACACGGCGCAGATTGCCTTCTCCCGCTGCTCAGTCCGAGGGCGTCCGGGGGCCAAGAGAACGTCCGAACCAGCGGGCGACTCGTGCCCCTACTGTGTCACGACGCGCGGAGGCCGAACTGGACTCTGTCGTGTCTAGGTTTACGGGCGGTGGTTCAGAATCTCTGGCATAGAGCTGTGGCTTCGGTGCAGGTTCGCGAGGTCCGGGCTCATCCAGCCAAGGAGCTCTAGCGACTGTTTCCAGACATCACTGAGGGAAACGATCGTGTTCGACCCCGGGGTCTGAATGCCGTTGAGGATCGGCTCGTGATGGGCGACGCGGTTGCGGAGCCTCTGGAACAAAGCAGCACGTTTATGCACCTCTGCTCGGGTAGGTCGTCGTTCTCGGCCCGACCGCGTTAAGGTGCCCTTCGAGAACCCGAACCGGAGCGTTGGGCGCCAGAGCTTGGTCTCGTAGTCAATCGCTCGTCCGAGGGCGCTGTTTCCACCTCTTCCCAGCAGAAGCACCCAGACACCGAGCGTGGTGTCGGCGATGACCTTGCCTGGCCCGCCAGTGCTTCTGGTGTTTACGCACCACGTCGGTGAGCATTTTGGCGGTGACATCGTCAAGGAGCAGGCTGTTCGCGGCCCACCAGTCGCCTCGATCGAAGTGATCGGTGAGGCGGTCATGGATTGTGTTGCGTAGCGTCACCTCAAGATCCGCGGCGATAGGAGCGACTTCGGCCGCCAGATCAATGTTCCAGCGGTACAGTGCCCAAGCGTGGTCATCTGATGATGCCAGGCTTCTGTAGGTGTTGAGGCGTGGGGCTGAGATCGCCTCTTCGATTTGGTAGTTGAACTCCACGGCGATCGAGCGTATCCTTGCTAGCAATTCCCCGGTGCCGCTAATGCCTTCGTGGCATGCGCCCGGGGTATTGCCTTTTTCAGGTGCCTGGGCCTGGCGCTGGATCGTGCCTCGCGAGCTGATGGCTGGCTACGTTCGCCAGCCGGTGTCGGCAGGGGGCCACCTGCTGTCGAGTGTTGGCCCCAGTGCTCACGCGCGTAAGTTGTGTTGCTGTGGGTTTGGGTGGTAGGTCGGTGCCCTGACCACATACCCGTGGCACTCGTCTGCGGCGGGGGCGGTTTCGTCGATCCCGAGTGTGGTCCTGGGCTGACAACTGCCGTCGACGCGATCGAGGGCTTGTTCCGCATCACCTACCAGCCGTTCGGCGACACCGTTGCAATAAGGTTGTCTATTTTTCAACACTGTTGCTACCATCGCAACTCATGGACACCATGACCCCCCGGCCCGCGGCGGGCCGGGCTGCTGCTATCGCTGCTCATGGCTCGGTTTGTGCTGCCCTGGACGCTGGAGCCGTGCTGGCGAGAGTGACATTGTCGCTGGCTGAGGCCGTGTTACTGGGCCTGATCTCACAGGGGGTACGGACGTTCGTGGGCGTCTTGGGGCACGGCTCAACTGCGCTTGCCAGGGAGATAGAGGAGTACGAGGCGGCGGGGGTCGTGCGCTTCGTAGGTGTGCGACACGAAACAGAAGCCGCCCACGCAGCGACGGCGCTGCGAGTTGCGACGGGAGAGCGCGCCGCAGTTGTCACATCCATAGGCCCCGGTGCGCTCCAGGCTTTCGCCGGGTCGCTCACGTCGGCGCTCAATGGGGTTGGAGTGTGGCACCTGTACGGCGATGCCACGACCGAGGCCGAGGGCCCCAACATGCAGGACCTCCCAGGTGCACCACAACTCGGTTGGCAACGCCTCACCGCGACTATGGGGGAGAGCTACAGCCTCCATACGCCACAAGCCGTCACCGAAGCCCTGCGTCGGGGAGCGGCGGTCGTCGACGACCCATACCGACCGGGACCGTTCTTCTTGCTGCTCCCGATCAACGTTCAGCCAGCGTTGATCGCCGACTTCAACCTGCGTCGGTTGCCGCCGGGAGGTTCAGTGCGACGCGGACCAGCGGCACCGCCGGCGACCATGCGAGCCGCAAGAGAGCTAGTCGGCAAAGACCGAGTAGTTGTCAAGGTCGGTGGAGGTGCTGCGTCGCTCGGACCGCAACTCGGACGCCTCCTTGATCGCCTTGATGCGGTCGCGGTCCTGACTCCGAACTCCATTGGCGTGTTGCCGCCCGACCACCCACGAAACATGTTGGTAGGTGGATCCAAGGGCTCGATTTCTGGGAACTTCGCGATGGAGCACGCAGACGCGCTGGTCGTCTTGGGGGCACGGGCCGTGTGCCAATCCGACTGCTCGCGCACTGGATATCCGAACGTCTCGCGAGTGGTCAATATCAACGCCGACACGGAAACGGCGACCCACTACGCTCACACCGTCGCGCTTGTCGGTGACCTTGAGTATACGATTGATGCGCTTTGCGATGAGCTAGATCAGCAGGAAGCTGGCGATGACCGACAGCCGTCGCAATGGTTGCACGACTGTCGCGTAGCTCGGGAACGGTGGGACGAGTACCTGGGCGTGCGTGTGGCCCCCAGATTGCTCAAGGATCCGCGCTGGGGGCGGGGCGTGCTTTCCCAAGCCGCCGCTTTGCACGCGATCGAGAACTGGGCCCGAGACAAGAACGCCATTCGTTGGTACGACGCAGGTGACGTGCAGGCGACTGCGTTCCAGATCGCCGGCGACGCCGCACCGGAAGAGAGCTTCACCGACGGCGGCGCAAGCTATATGGGGTTTGGCACATCAGCGCTGCTCTCGACGGCACTTAGCGCAGCCGCTCCGTATTCTGTCTCGGTCGTCGGGGACGGTTCGTTCCTGATGAATCCGCAGGCACTCGTCGACGGCATGGTCCATGGGGCGCGGGGGATGATCATTGTGCTCGACAACCGCCGAATGGGTGCCATATCGGCTCTCCAAGAGGCCCAATACGGCACGGCCTATGCAACCTACGATGATGCGACCATCGACTATGTCGCGCTGGCGTCCGCTATCGACGGCGTGACTGCGACATCGGGCGACGGCGCGGCCAGCGCGTTGGTCAGCGCGCTCGACGGTGTCTATGGAGCGGGAGGCGTTGGGCTGGTCCACGTCCCCGTCTACTACGGGACTGCCCCGGAAGGTTCCGTTGATTCATTCGGACGATGGAACGTCGGGCCTTGGGTTGCCGATACCCAGGCGCTTCGCCACGGAATCGATCTGTGACCGCTAAGCCTGAATCCAGTCTCGCTCGAGCTCGGCGGTCATGCACCGGTCATCGTGCTTGATGACGTCGATCCCGCACGCGCCAGCCGGGACTGCGCGAACGGGAAGTTCCGCAACTCGGGCCAAGTATGCATCTCCCCGAGCCGGTTCCTCGTGCCCAGGAGCATTCATGACACGTTCGTGACGAACTTCGTCGACACGACCAAGGCGCTTACCATCGGGCCAGGCATAGATGGCTCCTGTGATCTCGGGCCGCTCCAAAACGAACGGCGCGTCGATGCAATGGAAGACCTCGTGGCCACCGCAACACGCGAAGGCGCGACTCTGATGGCCGGAGGCCGACGACTCACGCTGGCCGACGGCTGGTGGTATGAGCCAACCGTCCTCACCGGGGTCGCCTTGACGATTACGACTTCTTCAACTTCCCGGTCATCGACCCGGCAGTCGAAAACGCCGCACTCGGGCCGATCGATGGTTGGGTCGTCTCGGCAGACGCGGCGAATCCAGAAGGCGCCTTCGCTCTACTTGAGCCCGGCGACGGGTTGTTGAACGAGGGCAAGCTCTATCGGTGGGCTTGAGACTTTGGAGCGGGCCTGGCTCGCGGATCGCTCGACCGCATTGTGGGCCGTGTTCATCGCGTGGGCGTGGCAGCAGACCGTTCTCGCCATGATCTTGTACCTGGCTGGTCTGACCACAGTCCCCGATGAGCTTGTGGAGGCGGCGAGAGTTGATGGCGCGACCCGCTTCCAAGTGTTCGCCCGGGTCGTGGTTCCACTGCTTCGGCCAGTGACGACCGTTGTGCTCTCGCTCATCGCAATCAACTCCCTGCGCAACTTCGACCTCGTCTTCGCGATGACCTCAGGCGGGCCTGCGCGCGAGACCGAGACGGTGCCGTTGCTAGTGCATCGGGTGTTGTTCCGAGAGCTCGAGCAGGGCCGAGCCAGTGCCATTTCGATGATTCTGTTCGCCATGTTGCCTCTGGCCCGTCCGGCTCTGGCGGCGCTGGCGACCCTCCAGTTCACCTTCATCTGGAACGACTTTCTGTACCCACTCGTGTTCACGACCGGCGATGACGTCCGCACGGTCATGCTGGGATTGTTGGCCGTACAAGGCCAGTTCACGGTCGCCTTCGGGACCCAGGCCGCTCTCGCGGTTATCGCCAGCGTCCCGACGGTCTTGATTTTCATCGTGTTTCAGCAGCATTTCGTGCGCGGGCTCTTGGCCAGCGCAGTAAAGGGGTAGACATGACCCGAGTTGGAATCATCGGTTGTGGCCGTATCTCGGACCTCCACATTCTTGGCTACCGGGGGCGCGATGATGCGACGGTGGTCGCCTTGTGTGATGTCGATCGAGATCACGCGCAAGCAATAGCTCGAAAGTGGGGTTTCGACGAGGCTGCGATCTTCGACGACTACCGGACTCTTTGCGATCAGGGTTGGTAGACCTCGTCGAGATCATCGTTCCGCACCATCTGCATTTCGAGGTCGCGTCGTGCGCGATCGCCGCCGATCTGCACGTCTCGCTGCAAAAACCCCTGGCGCTGAATCTGCACGACGCTGACCGCCTCATTGCCGCTGCATCCGCGTCCCCGAAGGTCGTCCGCCTCTACGAGAACTTTCTCTTCTACCCGCCGATCCTCAAAGCGGTGGAACTTGTCGACGCGGGGCTGATCGGCGCGAGGCGCTCGCCATTCGATTGAAGAGCAACGGTGGGTACAGCCCCTCCGCTTGGGCCATCCCCCAGTCGGCCCGCCAGTGGCGACATGACCCAGCATCATGCGGCGGCGGGCCGCTGCTCTTTGACGATGGGCACCACAAATTCGCACTCGCCTGGCTCTTCATGGGCCAGCCTGTTGAACTTCACTCTTGGATTGGATCGACCGAGGTGGGGGGCCGATAACTCGACGCTCCCTCCTTGGTGTCGATGCGGTTCGACTACGGAGTAGTTGGTTCTCTGGAGGTCGTTCACTCAGCGGACCTCCTGATTCAACAGACAGAGCACTACGCACAAGACGATCGTCTCGAGATCACGGGTACACGCGGCGTGATCTGGGTCAACCGTGGTCACGGCCAGATAGGTGACCCGCCCGCCGTGGCCAGCAACGCCAACGGTGAGGTCAAGACCTATGACTGCCCGACAGGTTGGGAGCAGTCGTTCATCGGCGCAACCAGCAGCTTGCTCGACACACTCAGTCTCAGAGACGCCGCACCCATTCTCGGCTTTGCGGAGGGACGAGATGTTCTTGCGGCTGCCCTTGGCGCTCAGCGGGCGGCTCAGCTCGGTCATCCCGTCAGCCTCGACGCCCCCATAGGTCGGCCGTCGCACGATGTTCGCGAGTCACTACTGTCCACCCCACTAACGTGGACACCGAACAGTTGACGTCGGAATGGTCTGAGGTGACGAGATGGAGCCACGAGTCGCCGGAGCTTTGAACTCAGGACTTGATGTCCTTGAAGCGCTGAGCAGCGCCGCGCACCCAGTAGGAGTGTCCGAGCTGGCGCGCTTGGTCGATGCAGACAAGGGGAACGTGCATCGATTGCTTGCCGTTCTCGAAAGCCGCGGCTACGTCCACCGCCATGAACAGTCAAAGAGCTACAGCCTGGCAGCAGGGGTAGTGCAGCTCGCGGGCGCGCTGCTACGCAACATGGACATCGTGAGCCAAGCACGACCGCTCATGCGCGAGCTCGTCAACCTCACCGGGGAATCAGTTCACCTTGCGCACAAGACGCCGACAGGTGGCGTCTACATCGCCCGTGAGAGGCTGGCCCGCCGTGTCACGGTGGAGACAGAGATCGGTGCCCCGGTAGTTGTGCATGCAACCTCGACAGGCAAAGCACTCTATTGCCGCGACACAGGCGAGGTCCTCGACCAGCTACTCGACGCCTGCGGCTTCGAAGCCTTCACCGACAACACCATCACCTGCAGAGATGACCTCGTTGTTGAAATGAAACAAACCGCTCAACGTGGGTACGCTGTTGACCTCGAAGAACTCAGTATCGGCGTTCGGTGCGTTGCCTCACCAGTCGTTGACATCAGCGGGAGGATTCGAGCGTCGATCGGGCTGTCGGGCCCTGCGAGCCGTCTTGATGACGAGCGGCTCGACCGGTGCGCAGCGCTCGTATGCGACGCGTCCAACAAGCTATCGGCACAACTCGGCGGTCTCTGGGACTTCCCCTCGCCGCCGAAACCACCCGGCGAGAACGCCTAGCTCCACCACGAAAGGTCAGCCCAAACGGCCCAAGTCACTCTAGGAGTGAGAGGTGGTCGGCGGTTCTGTATTGCTCGTGGTCGTCGCAGCGGCACATCCCCATCGGGATCTCCCAAACACGGCCCTGCCGCTCTGGCTCGTGGCGACCGGCAACACCGTCACCCAGCGCGCGCACCGAACGAGGTCAAGAATCCTCTGCGCCAGCGTGCCGCAAACCAGCATCGGGCTTCGTCCGAGAGGATCTCCGAGGTACTTGGTCGGACACCGGGAATCGCCCTAGGATTGATTCGAAGGAGGAGCGAATGGCGGCGTCAGCGGACCACGTCAAGGCACTCGTCAAGAGCCACAGCGCCGGTGACGACCAAGCCTTCTACTCCGTCGCGCTCCAAGTCGCCGCCAAGGCAGCACGGCAGGGACACCACCAGTTCGCCGCGGATGTGAAGTCGCTCGTCAACGAAGGCAAAGCCGACATCAAGCCGAGCCGCGTCACCGCGATTGCGCAACCTCGCGGCGACCTCGCCGACCTCGTCGTTGCTTCCTACCCCGAGACCAGCCTTCGCGATCTCGTCGTCCCATCGGAGTTGACCGAGTCCCTAGAGCACATCATTGTGGAGCAGCGACAGCGTCATTCCCTTATGGACCAAGGCTTCAACCCGGTGCATCGCCTTCTCCTCGAGGGCCCACCCGGTACGGGCAAGACGATGACCGCGGGCGTGCTCGCCCACGAGCTCGACCTACCACTGCTCACCACCCGACTCGACGGGCTCCTCTCGAAGTATCTCGGCGAGACCGGCTCAAAGCTTCGGGTGCTCTTCGACGCGGTCGCATCGCAACGAGCGGTCTACCTCTTCGACGAGTTCGACGCGCTCGGCGGCGACCGCGCCGGGAACGACGTCGGCGAAGCCCGACGGATTCTCAACTCGTTCCTGCTCTTCATCGAAAACGTCGGACCGGAGAGCGTCGTGGTAGCAGCCACGAATCACCGCTCGATTCTTGACCACGCACTCTTCCGGCGATTCGATCTCGTGCTGACGTACTCGCTGCCTTCTCCGGAGGAATCAGTCGAGGTGCTTCGCGGTCGGCTTGGAAGCCTCGCACCGAGGTCCGGGTGGGCCACCATCGAGAAGCACGTCGGCGGGCTTAGTCACGCCGAACTCGTAAAGGCGGCGGAGGCAGCCGCAAAACGGTGCCTACTCGCTGGCAAGAAGCGGCTTTCAGTTGCCCAACTCGTGAAGGCGCTAGAGGAGCGAAGCAGTACCAACAGTGCCTGAACGCGACGGCTCGTATCCTCACCTCGTAGTCGCGGGCTACGTCGATGACCGCGTGTACGCCCGAAAGGGCCAGGGCGACTTCAAGGTGCGGCCGGTTGAGGACCGCGCCGCGCATGGTCGGCGAGTCTCGAACGAGCTTGACCGGGCGGTGCAAACCCAGTGGATTGAAGCCGAATGGAAGGACCTCGACCTGTTGCCGGTCACCGCAGTTCCGGTTGCCGAGATCCGCCGCCCCCAGCTCATCGACACGATCTCGGACCTCTCGCTCCAAGAGCAGGCCGAGTACGTCGAGGACTTCGTGGAGCGATTCTCCCCTGCCGATGATGACGCGGTTGCGGTTTGTCTGCTCGATACCGGCGTGCGCCGGAGCCACGTGCTGCTGGCCGACTCGTTGCGCGCCGAGGACATGCACACGGTGTTCGGCGACGACATGACGGGGGATAGCGACGGCCACGGGACCAAGATGGCTGGCCTGGCGCTGTTCGGTCCGCTCGGCGAGGTCCTCGCGGGCACGGGTTCGGTGAAACTCGCCCATCGGCTCGAATCGGTGAGGTTTCACGTTCCCGACTCGCCTGCGCACATCCACGCTCCTCCGTCTTACGGGGTGGTGACCGCGCTCGCCACGGCAACGCCGGAAGTCGCCGCGGAGCGCCGACGAGCCTTCTGCCTCGCCGTCACCAGCGAACCAGATCGTCCGGGCGAACCGTCGATCTGGTCCGCATCGGTCGACGCGCTGGCCGTCGGTACCGGCATCGGAGCGAGCCCCGATGGCGTGGACCTGCTCGGCACTCCCGACGACAACGCCAAGCGGCTGTTCGTCGTGTCCGCCGGCAATATCCGGGAGGGCTTTGCGGAGGACTATCTGAGTCTGTGTGATGTCTCGCCAGTCGAGGATCCAGCTCAGGCGTGGAACGCGCTCGTGGTTGGTGCCCACACGGAACTGACGCAGGTGCCGGCCGACCCCGGTTTTCAGGGCTGGTCTGCGCTCGCCGACGATGGAGAGCTCTCACCGCACAGCAGGACCAGCCTGCTCGCGGTTGGCGCAAAGGCCCAGTGGCCAATTCGACCGGACATCTGTATGGAGGGCGGCAACTTTCTGACCGACGGTGCCGGCGACTTCCACACCAGCCACCCGTCCGTGTCGGTACTGACCACAGGGCGACGCGACGACGCGTCGCTTGCTTCCGCCAACGCCACCAGCGCAGCAACAGCACAAGCGGCGCGGCTCGCGGCCCGTGCCATGGCGATGTATCCCAGCTACTGGCCGGAGACCATCCGCGGGCTCCTCCCACACGCGGCCGAGTGGACCCCCGCGATGCACGCCCGCGTCTCGGCAGCTGAGAAGAAGGAAAACAAAGCGAGAATGCTCCGCCGCTACGGCTGGGGCGTACCGACCACCGAGGCGGTCGAACGCTCCGCGAAGAACGCGGTCACCATGGTCGTCCAGGACACCTTCACCCCGTTCACCGGCCCAGACCACCAGATGCGCACCTTCCGGCTCCATCAGCTCCCGTGGCCAGGCAAGGTTCTCGAGGAGATCGGCGAAGCCGATGTTGAGCTCCGCGTCACGCTGTCCTACTTCATCGAGCCATCTGCATCTCGTCGCGGATGGCGCCAACGATACGCCTACCCATCACATGGCCTACGCTTCGAGCTCCAAAGGCCCCTGGAACTGCCCTCCGACTTCCTCCAGCGGATCAATCGACGGGCCCGCGACGAAGAAGGCGGGTCTCGATCGAACTCGGATCAAGACCAATGGGTCCTCGGGACGCAACAACGCCATCGCGGGTCACTCCATCAAGACATCTGGCTCGGACACGGCACAGAGCTTGCCGCAACCGGATGCAACCTCGCCGTACATGCCGTCGGGGGGTGGTGGAAGAACAGCAAGCGCGAGGACCGAGTCGACCTCCCCGTCCGCTACAGCCTCCTCGTCTCGCTCAAGACGGCGGCAACGGGCGTGGACCTCTACGAACCCATCGCCGTCGAGCTTGGCGTACCGACCGAGGCCGTCGCGATCGAGAACTAGTTCGTCGGCGTCGATGACCCCGGTCTCTGGGTCAGCGGGCCACGATGTGACATGTCCGTTGGCGCTGCATAGGACGAAGGGGCCGGACGGGCCGTCAAGTCGTGTCAGCGGACTTGGCCAACTGTCGTTGGGGCGCGTGTCTGCGTGACCGGACCCCCAAGGTGCGCCGACGAATCCTATGGCATCGATCTCTCCGCATGCACAAACTCCGCCGAGCAAAGGACCCCGTTCCGTCTACCAAGCCCCGAGGCTGCACAGACTGACTTGGCGTGTGTGCCTGGTACATCACAAAATCTTGAAGTCCGGCTCGCAACCGGGGGGTCTCCATCGGTGGTTGCGACAAGTCGGCCATAATGGCCGGTGAAAGGTCAGCAACCGAACCGATAGAGCTTGCCGTGCCGCTGGGTTCTCCGTCGAACGGGTCTGTTTAACCAGTTTGCGGCGCGTCAGCGGTGCGGGCTGCCTTTCGTTGAACTCTCCTGGCTTCCCGAGCGTCACGTCGTTGTTCTCTCCTGCATCTCCGCACCAACCTCTTTTGAACGCGGCTGGGTTTCCATACCTCACCAAGAGATCCGCTCACCACCTGGGCCATGTCGTGCAAATCGGCCCGGCGATGCAATCCCGTATCGTTCATCAGCCATATCGTGTCCGCAGCGTCATCTTCTCGTGCCGCGTGTACTTTCATTCCCAGCAGAAACCGGTTGTCTGGTGCGCGCACCGTGAGATGCTCCCCCGGATAAAAGGTTCTCAATGCCACATGATGCCCATACGGAGCGAACTGTGCAGGCCCGTCGTTCATCCAGCCAGCACTTAGGTGCCTGCGCCGTGCCACGGCTCTGACCGCTTCGCTCAGTTCGGGAGGCATCGGCGGATACATAATGTCTACATCGCCGGGTCCGCGCCAAGCTATCTGATAGCACATAGTTGCCCCCCCTCCCCGCACACAACAATCGTCAGCGGCGGCGTGCCCGGTGCTCGAAGTCCCTCTAGTTGCCAATCCACTTCCCTGAACAACTCTGCAAGTCGTTGAGCATCAAGCCTGTCACTGGGGTCGCTCCAGCCCGCCATCAGCGAGAGTCCAGCAGCGCCGCCTCAAAGAACACGCGGTGGCCGCGGGCTGTTCTGGGGGTGGCTCGTTTGACGAGACGCGTGAACCCGTCGGCGTAGCCGTACCTGTTGCGATAGTGCCTGTCAGCAATGAGCAGCACCCCGCCGCGGCGCGGCGCTCTCTTGTCGGCAACCCAGTCCGGTATCGGATGCCCGTCGCGTTCACACAGACAATGCACGACCGCTGCTATCCGAGCCCGCTGCTCGATTGGCATGTCGTCTGGAGGCGGACCGTCGAGCATCGCCGCCCGGTCCGACTGGGACGGCCAGTTGTTCCAGTTCATGACGAACTGCTTCAGCGCCCGGAACTGCCCTCTCGGTTCCCAATCGGGGGCGTTGAACTCGTCTCGCAGCGACGTGACCGTGAGCCCGCCACGCGTCCAGCACACCGGAACATCCCGCGGTGTGTCACCGGGAGCCGCAACCTCGACGCTGGGCGCGGCGGCGGGTTCTGTTGTGTGCGCAACCGCTCCAGTCGACACCATAGCCGTCACAATACCAGCCGTGGAACGCTGGCGACGCTGAACGAACCTGTGGCTGCGCCAACCATCGACCGTTTGACCTGCCCCTCTTGGTTTGGTTCGCTTGTTGTGTGAGTCCGTTGTGCAGTAATGCTGGACGGACGGAGGATCACGATTATGGCGAAGCACAGGAGGCATACGCCTGAGCAGACTGTGTGCAAGTTGCGGGAGTCTGATCGGCTGTTGGGTGAGGGTGCGGTCATCGCGTAACGCTTTGCGCCGCTGATGCCGGTTCACCTGCACGAAGACCAGTTACATAGACGCGGGATCACCTTGGCAGAACCCCTGGGTCGAGTCCTGCGGCGAACATTCTCGTACTAGACGTGTATTGGATAGGCTACAATGTGCAGGACATAGCAATTGTCGGCTATCGGATACAGAGGAGCGAGCCATGCAGCCGGACCTCAAAGCTATCACTGGAATATCCTCGTGCGGGAGGTTGGGCCAAGCGATCCGCACTGCGAGACGTTCGCGGGGGATGACCCAAGCCGAGTTGGGCGTGGCGGCGAATGTTTCGCGTCCGCAGATCTCGACTATCGAGTCCAGCCTTGCCAACCCGGGCATGGAGACGGTGATGCGTCTGCTGCGGGCGTTGGACT
>JAHQYN010000175.1 GCA_024421085.1 Acidimicrobiia bacterium | reverse complement strand
ACTGGGAAGGCCAAGACTACTTCGCCAGTGTCCGCGACTACCGCCGTCACTTCCCCGATGACCTCCACATTGAGTTCACATCCTGGCTCGACTCGCTGGCGGACATCGGCAAAGCGGGCGAACCCTTACATCACCCCAACCTCACGCGTCCGCAGCGGGCTCGGTCCCAATGTCGAAGCGCCCACCAAACCGCCGTGCGCCCTCACCGCTCAGGGGATTGCTGAAACCCATCGCCTAGTTCCGGAACCCGACAACTGACAATGGACGCGCGGTTGCGCTCCCCACCGCATTTGCTTCAATGTCGAACATCTTATGTAGTGATGCCCTCCGCCAGTGCCAGCAGGAGGTCGACAACCCGCCGGTACTCGCCTTCCGCTATGAGTTCCAGTGGCTTCCTGTATCGGAGGTCGCGGTTGGGCGAACGCAGCCAGAACCTCGCTGCATCATCGTTCATCACTGTACGGGCCAGATCAACGACGGCGCGCAGTTCAAGCAGAACATCCTCCGCGGCCCGCCTAGGAGTTGCCGTCTCAGACCGCCACCTAGACACACTTCGAGGATCGGTCTTTGTGATCCGGGCCAGATCAACGGTGTCAAGCACATTCCCCTCGTAGAGGTGATCCAACAGAGTTGTGACCATCGCCATCTGCAATCGCCCTTCTTTGTCTAGTTCAACGTCGGTCTAACGACATACTATATGTGGCGCTTCGCGTTTTAGGTCGGGGTGAGGGAGTTGGGGGTCCGCGGTTGAACGCGAGAGATCCTCCAGAGTCGGTGCTGACTTCAGCCGAGAAGCTGGAGGGTCGATGTGGAGGTTGCGCCTGTACGTGTTTCGGTCGGAGCCAACTCCCGGGCAGAACCGTTGAAGCGCCCACGAAGAGGCGGTTCGCCGAGCTTGCGGCACTGAGGCGTCGGGAGTACTCGGAAACCACTTGCTATTCCGCTCGCTCATCTCGGGCGGTCCCGGGTCGTCCCGCCCCGGCGAGGAACTCGGCAAAGCGCAAAACTTGCTCCTTGTCTTGTGCCGACAGCGTAGCGGTAGCCCGGTACAGGGGTGCATCCATGTCCACTTCAGCACCTTCCTCGCCGAGCAGCCACGCCACGGGCCGGCGATACAAGCGGCCGAGACGCCTCAGCTCAAGCGACGAGACACGACGCTTGCCGGACTCTATCGCCGACACGCTTGCCCTAGGAATGTCCAGCGCAACCGCAACATCCTCTTGCAGCAGGCCAATGTACTCGCGCGCCTCTCTCAGTCGCCGCGCGAGCGCCATTTCTTCGTCTGTCCCGGAATCGGGCTCATCAGTGCTCATTATCGGTCCTCTCCTTTAGCTGACACTTCAAGATCTCTTGATCCCACCCTGTGCAGGCCACAGCGATCGCCGCCGCCCAGCCACTCTCGTGCGAGGCAGACACGTGCAACTTCGAGATTCCAAGCGATCGGGCTCGCTTACCAGCCGAACCCCGCCACACGACACGCAGCACGGGTAGCGCGTTCAGATACCGTTGATAGAGATTGTGCGCTGCAGCATCTAATTCTTCGACAGCCCGTTCAACAAGATCGGGCGACCACGAGAATCCGGGACTCTGGTAGAGCGAGTTCGGGAAAATGGTTCCCGCGACTGTCCCCACGCTCTGTTTTCCCGCCTCATCGAGCACTCCGTCAAGCGCGTGGCGGATGGCTTCGTTCTCTGAACCGGGGACCTCTACCGTCATCACCAAGTGAACACAGCGGCCACCCGGCTGGTTGACCGTAAGCGTCAGAGCTTCGAGCCACGCCTCGCTGAGAGTCTTGGTGGCTGGCAGTAGTTCACTCATGACTCGACGAATGGCGCGTTTTTCTCGCGAATCCGCCGGTGCAGCACTCGACTCAGCGCCGTCGGGGTAGCGAAGTCATCTCTGGTGAGGGTCTTGGCGTCGATTAGCGGCCCTGCCCCGCAAGCTTTCTCGACCTGACTGATCACCCATACCGCGACAAGGCTGGGCACCCCCGCACTAGGGCTGTTTGAGGCATCGCCCACGCTCGCTAGGAGCGTGCTGACGTGATCCTCAATGTCGCTCTCGGTGAACCCGCGGATGTCGACCGTGTCATCGACCCGCGGCTGTGGCGGCGCGATGCCTCCTGTGTCGATGTCTTGTACCATGACATCAATGATAGAATATCTGACACCAGTTGTCAAGCGAAATGCTGCAACAATCCAGATTTTCTCGAAGCGCCAACGTACGAAGGGTCCGCAGCGGACCAACGCAAGCCCCACTTGGGCGGGTATCCCAGCGAGAGGGGGCGGTGGTCAACCCGATACACCTGCTTGACACCTGCTTGATACAGCCCGGCACGTCCAGGAAGTGTTCGGGGTGCGCGACACGGGAGGCCTGTCCACGCTGCGCGGTGCCCGGTGCTGTCTCGGTGCGTACGCCGTCGGCCACCGATCGGAATGCGGCGCTGTTCGACACCGTTGGGCAAGATGGTATCGGTGTAATTGGGGGCTTGGTTGCAGAGATCCATCAACAGTTCCGCGAGTGTTGTCCGAACCGGCATTCACGGCGTGGAGGAGGGGTGGATCTCGAGGGGGGTGTGCCGGGCGAGTGCGTTGAAGTCCCGGTCGCTGTGCAACAGTTGCAGACCACTCTTTATCGCGACGGATGCGATCAGACAGTCGATGAGCTTGCGGACCGTCTCGCCTCGGCGGCGACATGTCCGATAGAGCACCGCCGCTAAATCATAGTCCGTTGGTTCCGTCGGGATCACCGTTGCGCGAGCCAGCAGACCACGCCGCGACACTTCTTGGGCATCGTCGCGCGCTCCCGCCAACACTTCCATGCTGATCACATCACAGATCGTCGCTTCACCGTCGAGCGCGGCCTCAACCGCGTTCGCGGTCACGCCTGGTGCGTCCCTGAGGAAGTCGATCCAAGCAGAGGAGTCGATCAGGATCATCGGACACGGTCAGTTCGCATGTCCTCGAGGTCGCCGTCCCAACCACTGCCCCGAAGCGCGCGCGCCTCCTCCAAGTCAAGTGGGACCGCGCCAAGTCTCCGAAGTGCAAGATTGACCGCCTCGCGTTTGGTCTCGAGCCTGAATCGCGCCATCACGGCCGCACACGCCTCGTCGTCAATGTCAATGTTCGTACGTGCCATACACCAACCATACACCAACAACAGCCGATTTACGGATCAGCAATTCGGTCGAACCCATCCAGGGCTTCAAACAGTCGACGATCGGTTCAGGAAAGTTGTGATCGAGAGGGAGGCGCATCAGGCAGCCAGTGAACGCTCGAACTCCACTGCGTCCCTGAATGCCTCCACGCTGAATCCTGGGTAGAGTTCGGCCACCGCCGCCAAGTCACCCAAGTTCTGATAAAGCGCTGCGGCAGAAAGCGTGGTGATACGCGACTTGGCGAGATGAGGCTCACCAGACACGCGTCCAGGAACGATGCGTAGATTGGGGCGAGGTCGGAGAAGATCAGGACTATGACGATCCGCGAGGTCGAAGGGACCCAACAGATCAAATGATCCCGGCAGCGCCGCTTGCCCCTCGTGATGAGGCACTCCGTCCACATCCAACCAGATCTGGCCCGAGGCATCGACACGAAGCGGCGAACTCAAGTTGCCGTCATTGTCGTCCCAGATATCCAAGCCCCGCTCGTTCAACTCTGCGAGGGCTTGCCGCACCCGGGCCATCGGGCTGGCGGGCACCTCTCCCCCGCTATTGGTTTTTGGATGGCGCAACCAGTAGAGGATGCGAAGAACCATGAGGTCCGCGTACGACCAGAGCTTCACCCGAGTCGGCGACACGGACGGCGGCACCAACCCGTTCCGAGCCCACAGATACACGTTCGACTGCGGCACGCCAGACAACGCAGAAGCGCGAGAGACCTCGTAGCACCCTTCGAAAGCGGCGTTCAAGCGCGCTGAGAGCCGCGGGTCAGTGGTCATCTACGAAACCCTATCGGATTTCCCGAGCGAGCGTCGCGCTTAGCGACGCACGGGAGCATCACATCGATTGGCCCTGCGCGTAAACGTGGGATTTGGGTTGCTGGTTTTGGGTTGGTGGTCATGTTTTCAGGAGTCCTCGGGCTTGGTAGTTGGTGGGGTTGGTGAATCCGTGTGCGGTTCGTCGGAGGGTTTGTAGGAGGTTGTTGATGCCTTCGATTCTGCTGTTGGAAGGTCGTCCGGTGTGGTGTCAGGCTGGGATTTCGTCGGACCAGTTGATGATGGTGTCGACGATGTTTTCGAACTCGGGCAGTTCACCAGTTTTGTAGAGGTCACCGAACCTGTCGAGCGCTTCGAGCGCGCCGTTGTGGTCGTCGGCTAGGTAGAGGCCGTGGAGTTCTTGGAGTGCTTGCCAACAGGTTTTCAGTCTCGGGTGAGCGTCGAAGAGTTGGTCGAGTCGTGCGTGGTCTGTGTCGGTGAGCGTGTCGCCTCGACGCGTCAGCAAGAACCGGGCGCGGAACACTTGCGGACCTGCGACGGGTTTGGTTCCGTCGTTTCGGCGTTGGATGTCGCGGCGCACCGCAGTCAACCCGGCGGTGAACCATCTGATGACACCGAACCTGTCAAGCACATGGCGTGCTTGCGGTAAACAGGTTTGTATGGAGGCTTTATAAGCATTAGATCCGTCGCTGACGA
>JAHQYN010000174.1 GCA_024421085.1 Acidimicrobiia bacterium | reverse complement strand
CGACAATCAGCGCCTTGCGGGGCTGGAGCGTGTCGCCAAAAACCGAGCGGGCACCCTCCACGAAGATCATGCCCATGAAGATCAGCATGTAGGCACTGGTTACTGGGTCGGGAATTGTGAGCAGCAGCGCCATCGCCTTCGGCAACAGAGCCAGGACCACGAGCATGGTTCCGATCGTGTATCCCAGCATGCGGGAGGCAACGCCGGTGAAGTTGACGAGCGACACGGTCGTGGAGCCATAAGCCCCGACTGGCAGCGTCCCCACGATCCCGGCAACGAGCGAGCCCACACCGTTGGTGGCAATGGTCCCCTGCACCAGTCGATAGTCGGTTGCCCTCGCCGCCCGCGACGAGACCCGCTGCACGGCCACGCTGTCACCGATGTACTTGAGCGTTGCGGCCATCGAAACGATCAGGAACATCGGCAGCAGTGCCCAGAACTGGGCTCCCGGGGTCAAGTCGATGCCCGGTACCTGAGGATCGGGCACCGCCAGCCAGGGTGCATCCCCAACCCGCCCGGTGTCGTACAACCCGAACAACCCTGCCGCGCCGCACCCTGCGAGGATTCCGACCAGCGGTGACCACAGGCGCAGGACACCTCTGGCACCAAGCCCCAACATCGCGGCCACGGCCAGTGTCACCGCAGCCACGATCGGTTCAGCCGCCGCCAGAGTCCCCTCCGCGACGGGCTGCTCCAGCCGCTCCACCGCGACCTGCATGACCCCCACGGCGATCAACATGAGCACCACGCCCGAAACGACCGGTGTAATGATCCGGCGCAGACGTGGCAGCAACCTCGCCAGCGAGAACTGAAAACAGGCCGACACGACGATCAGCGTGGCCAGAGTCTCCAACCCGGCTTCATGCACCGCGATAAGTGCGACGGCCACATAGCTGGTGGCGGTGCCGGTGATCACCGCGTGGCCGCTGCCGAGCACACCGAAGCGAGTCGCCTGCGCGATGGTCACGATTCCGCTCACCAAGACCGCAACCAGCACCGACCAGACAATCTGAGCTTCGTTCATGCCCGAAGCCCCCGCGAACAGCGACATCGTCAGCACGGTCGGCGCCAACCCCAACAGCACGCCCTGCAGCGCCACGCCGACCGTCAGCGCTGGGGGACTCCGATCATCGGGTTCGAAGGTGACCCCCTCAGTCGACTTCACGACAAACGACCGACTCAATCAGCCAACGGGCACCTCGGGGCCCGACGGACAGTCTCCAAGATGCACGCAGCAACCGGGCTACTCCTCTCTCAAGTCTCTGGAACGAGCAGCCGAGAACTCGCTGAAATCGAACGGTACCCGTCGGGCGGGCCCCCTTCAAGTTGTGGACCGGACCCCAACCCCTCCCAAATCCAGGACATCCAAACGCGAAGGCTCCATAAATGGGCATGTGAAGTGCCCATAAACAGGCACTTGGAGTTAGAATTCCGACTGTTCATCGCTGTTGGAGGTGCTTGTGGTGCAGAACCTGACCCCTGACGGCTACCAGCCACGGGTGGTCGATGCCGAGATGGAAGCCGCACTGGCAGCCTCTCCGGTTGTGCTGGTGGAGGGACCCCGAGCCTGCGGGCGTGGAAACCGCACATCGCATCGCGGGCCCAACTGCGGAAAGCACCGAAACGCCACTTCATCGACCCGTCCCCGTCAACCGAAAGACCCCTTGTAATGCCTTCAGATTTTGCCTTCAAAGCCTTGAATCGCTTCCACGGCGCGGCGATAGCCGTCAGCCGCGGGAAGATCGGCTGGACCGGTGCCAAGATGCCGGTCTTGGAGCTCACCACCATAGGACGCAGGAGCGGGCTGCCCCGTACGGTCCTGCTGACCGCACCCTGGCAGGACGGCGACCGGATGGCACTGATCGCCTCAGCCGGCGGGAACGACAAGCACCCGGCCTGGTTCCTGAATCTGCGGGACAATTCATCGGTCACTGTGCGCACCGCAGACGGCACCAAGAAGATGCGAGCTCGGATCACCTCAGGGGAAGAGCGGCAAGCGATCTGGGATGCGTCTGTCTCGGAGTTCAAGCATTACGCCGCCTATGAGTCGAAGACTGATCGAGAGATTCCGGTCGTGGTTCTCGAGCCGGTTGCAATGTCTGGTGCGCCGACCTGACAAAGGAGCCTCGCCGAAAAAGATAGGTGGCCTTGGCGAAGTCGGCGTACACTGAACCGCTGTTGCGCCCGTAGCTCAGCTGGATAGAGCGTCTGACTACGGATCAGAAGGTCGGGAGTTCGACTCTCTCCGGGCGCGCCAAGCACATGTTGACTCGTTACCTGTTGACCGTCGGCGCTCCGATGATCGCCCACGGGGTTGCACTGTGGACGCTGGTGGGTCAGCGCCGTCGGATCACCGGGGTGCGTCAGTGCTGGTGGGATTGCCGGCGTTGGATCGCGGCCCATTCGTCGCGCAGGCCGACGGTGCGGTGGAAGGTCAGCTGGTTTGTTTCGTCTTGGGCGAAATACCCGAGCCGTTCGAACTGGACCACTTGGCCAGGCGGCGTGTCGGCAAGGGCCGGTTCGAGTTTGCAACCGGTGCGCACTTCACGCGAGGCGGGGTTCAGCGAAGCGAGCGGATCAGCACCGTCGGCACCGGGGAATGGGTCGGTGAAGAGCCGGTCGTAGAGCATGATCGAGCCGTCGAGTGCATGCTGGGCCGAAACCCAGTGGATCGTGGCTTTCACCTTGCGTCCGTCGGGGGCCTGGCCCCCTGCGGTTTCAGGGTCGTAGCTGCAGTGGATCCGCTGCACCTCACCGTCAGCATCGGTCTCGACGTCGGTGCAGGTGATGAGGTATCCCGCACGCAGGCGCACCTCCCGGCCCGGCGCCAGCCGGAAGAACTTCTTGGGCGGGTCAACCATGAAGTCGCCCCGCTCGATCCACAGCCGCCCGCTGAACGGCACCATGCGGGTTCCTGCCGATTCGTCTTCAGGGTTGTTGATTGCCGGACGTTCATCGATCAGGCCCTCTGGCCAGTTGTCGATCACCAGCTCGACCGGGTCGAGCACAGCCATCCGCCGCAGGGCGTGCCGGTTGTGGTGCGTTCGCACGAACGATTCGAGCAGTTCTATCTCATGTGTGCCGTTGACCCGGGCCACACCGATGTGCGCACAGAACGCACGGATCGCCTCTGGCGGGTAGCCCCGCCGACGCAGACCCCGCAGTGTGGGCATGCGGGGATCGTCCCAGCCGTCGACGTGGCCGTCGCGGACCAGTTCCAACAGCTTGCGCTTCGACATGACTGTGTGGGTGAGGTTCAAGCGGGCGAACTCAGTTTGGCGGGGACGGTCGTAGCCGAGGCCGAGTTTCTCGATGAACCAGTCGTACAGGGGTCGATGCGTGTCGAACTCGAGCGTGCACAGTGAATGGGTGGTGCCTTCAACCGCATCGCTCTGCCCGTGTGCCCAGTCGTAGGTCGGGTAGACCTTCCATTCGTCGCCGGTGCGGAAGTGGTGGGCGTTGCGGATCCGGTACATGACCGGGTCCCGCATGGCCATGTTGTCATGCGCCATGTCGATCTTGGCTCGCAGCACCTTCTCTCCGTCGGCGAACTCCCCTGCTCGCATCCGCGCGAAGAGGCCGAGGTTCTCCTCTATTGAACGGTCCCGGTAGGGGCTGTTGATGCCTGGTGTGGTGAAGCCGCCCCGGTTGGCCGAGATCGTCTCGGCATCCTGGTCGTCGACATATGCGAGTCCGTCACCGATGAGTTGCTCTGCCCATTCGGCCAGTTGCCCGAAATAGTCCGACGCATAGGCGGGTTCTCCGGGGTCGAACCCCAGCCAGGCAACGTCCTCGCGGATCGCCTCGATGTAGCTTGCGTCCTCGGTCTCCGGGTTGGTGTCGTCGAAGCGCAGACGGCACACGCCGTCGAATTCTTCAGCGACACCGAAGTTGAGTGAGATCGATTTTGCGTGCCCGATGTGCAGGTACCCGTTGGGTTCGGGAGGGAAGCGGGTCTGGACACGTCCTCCGTAGGGTCCGTCGCCGGCGTCTCTGGCGAGCATCTCCCGAATGAAGTCGGTTCCCGAGTTGCTGGTCGAGCCGACAGGTCTCTCGTTCACGCACCTCAGGCTATGCTGTCGCCGGGCGCAACCGGAGCCGCGCGAGGTTTCAGCCGGGCGCGGTGTTGTCGCCGGGCGCAACCGAAACCGCGCTCTGTTGGTCCCAGGCGCCGTGCCCTCGCCGGTCGCAACCGAAACCGCGCTGTACTCTCGCTAGGCGCGGCCGGAACCAGCGTGGCCCTCGGCTTGATGGACAACACCGCGGGCGGAGACTACACCGAGGATCTCGCCCGCGGGATTCCCGTCGAACGCCTCGGTACGCCCGCCGACATCGGCGCAATCTGTGTCTATCTGGCGAGCAAAGAAGCCAGTTGGACAACCGGCCAGACGATAAACGGGCTCGTCGCGTTTGAGGTCGGGGTGGGTGGGGTGAGGGTCCGTGCCTGAAGGGGCGGGATCCTCCAGTTTCGGTGCTGTCCGCAACGAGAATCTGGTGGATCGGTGTGGTCGTTGATTCTACGCGTGTGTGTGAGTTGTTGGTTGGGTTGGGCGATGTGGAGGTGGTCGGTGTTGACGACGAGGTGGGTTTGCTGTTGGGGGTGCTTGTCCGTTGTCAGGTTTCGAGTCGG
>JAHQYN010000173.1 GCA_024421085.1 Acidimicrobiia bacterium | reverse complement strand
GCCAACGCACCGGTCACCCGATTGGGCAGTCTGTGGCGGTCGATGAGCTGGGTGATGCGGTCATAAAGATGTTCGGTCTCGTGGATGCGCCTCTGCAATGTCCACGCTTGTCGATAGTGCGCTGTCAGCATGAATCGAATCCACGGCCGGGTTGAGTTCTGCGGATGCCAACTGCCTTGGCCCACTTCAGACAACACTGCGTAGTAGCCCGCGGTGTTGCGCCCCAGATCCTCCTCCACCGACGAGAAGATTGGGGAGACGATTCCCTCCCTTGAGAGCACCATCGTCTGCAACGCACGGGCCATGCGACCGTTGCCGTCTCGGAAAGGGTGGATCATGGCCAGATTCAGGTGTGACATCGCAGGCTGGAACATGACGGGCACAGACTTGTCGTCGTCGAGAGACTCGGTCAGTCGGCCCATCAGAGGCTTGACTGACTCTGCATCGGGCGCGTCGTATACATGTTCCCCGTTCTCGTCGGCGACCCAGACCGGCCCCTGTCGGTATTGCCCTGGTCGAGCTGTCAGATCGTGTTTCGTCATCATGAAGTGGAGGGCTTTCAGGAGAGACTCGTCAATCGCGGTCTCGGCTTCGGCGAGATGCAGCACGTAGGTCAAAGCGTCTTGATAGCCGGCAACGGCAGCTCTAGTCTGTGCGGTTGCTTCCAGCGGTTCCTCTCCCTCGATGGTGTCGAGGACATCGTCGAGGGAGGCGCGATAACCCTCAATCCAGTTCGAGCCTCGCACGGCTCGCGCGAAGCTCATCCTGCGAAGGTTCCCGAACCATCGTCGTGGTTGGTGGGAGACGTAGCGGGAGAGCTCCCCGCGGAGCCGTTCGATCTCTTCGATGACTGGGAGGTCCGTATCGTCTGGATCAGGTGTGCTGAAGATGTGCGGCGACATAAGTTGAATGTATCATACTATGATACAAAAAACATATCATAGTCTCCTGCGTGTGCGGGCTGGCATTGCCAAGGGAGCACTGGACGGCGTTTTGCAATTTGGTGTTATACAACATTATGCGACATTCGTTATGCCAAAACCTAAAGCGCAAAACATGCGTATAACGTGCGTATAACGATGACCCAATGAAACGGAGCATCGAAATCCTCATCGCCGGTGGTGAGACCTACACCGTCGAGTTCAGGCGCGATGTCAACGAAGACGAGTTGGCCGACGCCTCCGTGTGCCTCGCCAACGGGGATGGGGGCCAGATACCGATCGGTGTCGCTGATGACGGCACGCTGGTCGGGGCTAAGCCTCGGCATGGCGACACCACCGAGCCTCGCAGGCTTGAGGCCCTGATCGCCAACAAGACCTCGCCCGCTTTGATAGTTGAGGTCGCAATCGAACGGCTTGGTGGTCTTGACGTGGTGGTCGTCGATGTGCCGAAGGCGAGAACCCTCGTTGCGACCACCGCTGGACGGTACGTGCGCCGGGCGATCGGCGTTGACGGGAGTCCACAGTGCCTACCACTGCTGCCCCATGAGACCCATGCCAGAACAACCCTCCTCGGTGGACGGGACTTGTCGGTGTTTCCACTGACCCAACTCTCGATCACCGACCTCGACCACGCCGAGTTTGACCGGTTTCGGCGTCTTGCGGGAGGCGGGGGCGATGAACATCTCGCCGAGCTCTCGGATTTGGATCTGTTGTCTGCGCTCGGCTTCCGGCACATCGACGGTTCTCTAACGCTCGGTGCCGCGTTGCTGTTCGGGATGCCTGAGGTGCTGGGAACCTTCGTCCCGACGCATTCCGTCGTGTTCCAGGCGCTCGACGAGCACGATGCCGTGCGGGCCAACCGTGAGCTTCACAGTCCGCTGGTTCGTGCAATGGTGGAACTGACCGACGCAGTGAAGCCGTACAACCCTGAAGAGGAGATCGACGACGGGCTTTTCCGGCTCGACCTTCCGCTTTACTCCGAGATCGCTGTGCGAGAGCTCATTGCGAACGCCCTCGTCCATCGTGACGATTCGGTCAACGGTCCGGTCCGGGTGGCCACCGAGGGGTCGCAGGCTCTCTCGGTGAGTAACCCTGGCGGGTTTCCCGACGGCATCACGATTCACAACCTGCTGACCGCACCCCCACAAGCACGGAACACTTTGATTGCCGATGCGTTCAAGCGTGCCGGCCTCGTCGAGCGCACGGGGCGAGGCCTCAACCGTGTCTATCGGAACCAACTCGCTCTCGGACGCCCCCGACCCGACTACTCCCGATCGACGCAGGCCTGGGTAGAGGCCCGTCTGCCTGCGCGGCCCGCCGACCGTGAACTCGCCGCGTTCGCGGCGGCTTCAGCCCGCGACGGCCGACCCCTCGAGCTGCAAACGCTGCAGGTCCTCCACGAGGTTCGGGCCGAGAGTCGCGTCACATCGGCGCGCGCCGGTGAACTTCTGCAAGTCGGTGCTGACGATGCGCGATCGGTCCTCAACTCGCTGATTGAGCGCGGACTGTTGGATTCCCGCGGCGAGGGCCGAGGACGTACGTACCACCTAGCAACCGCGCTGTACAGAGAAATCGGTGAATCCTCGGCGTACGTTCGCAGCCGCGGTTTCGACCCGATCCAGCAGGAACAGATGCACCTCACCTACGTGATGCGACACGGTTCGATCGGGCGCGCCGAAGCAGCCGAGTTGTGCCGAATCGCACCCGACCAGGCGTCACGACGGCTGCGCCGCATGACGAGCGACGGAACACTCACAATGACCGGCAATCGACGCACCGCCCGCTACCGCCGCGCCGAACAGACGCGAACCTCAGTCGATCAAACCATGTGAGCCGACACAAGATAGCCTTCCCCGGGTCTCGCCGGAACTGGCCACATGGTTCAGGGACTTTTCGTCGCTTGGCTGGACTGGATTAGTATTCCAAATGCTCCTGCGGACGGCGAATTCGCGCGCAGCGCAAGCATGTCGCGAGGATTTGGTAGGAGGCGCAACGGGAGAGTTCTTGTTGGCACCGTTCGATCTCTTCGATGGCTAGGAGGTCTGTATCGTCTGGATCTGGTGTGCTGGCGAAGCGGAAGATACGATCAGATCCCGCCCGCGGGTTTCCCTGATTCAGTTGCCTCCACATCCTACCCCTGCCCAAAGTTGGCCTCGCCAAGCGGCTCCGCATCAAAAGACGCGGGTGGCTTCGTAGGCTAGTCTGTGTTCGGAGGTGTCGAGGTAGACGATCACTAGCGCTGTTCGGCTACGAGGTCGCTCACTGTTCCCTTGCTCTTGACCTTGGAGCGGCCCAGCCGTGTCTTCGCTGTCGAAGCCGGTACGACCTGCCCATCATCGATCAACCGGCCCATGGTTCGGGGCTCATGTAGAGCGGTCAGACGCGCCACTGCCTTGCCGTGGTCGGTCACCGTGATCTCGGTCCCAGCGCCCTCTAGGAGACTGCTGAGTAATTGGGGTTGGGTGCTTGCTTTTGTGTGGTGGGTGTGGCAGGGTTGGGGGTATGCAGGGTACTGAGAAGCTGGATCGGAAGTTGTTGGACACTTTGAGTTTGTGTGGGGGTTTGGTGCGGGAGGGGTCGGTGTATCGGTTTTTGGCTGAGCATCGGCGTAGGTTGTTTGCTGATGGGTTGTTTGCTGATTTGTTTGGGCGGCGGGGGTGGCCTTCGGTGCCGGGGTCGGTGATCGCGACGGTGATGGTGTTGCAGGCGTTGGAGGGGTGTTCTGATCGTGAGGCGGTGGAGCGGTTGCGTTGTGATGTGCGTTGGAAGGCTGCTGCGGGGTTGGGGATTGATGATGAGGGTTTTGATGCGAGTGTGTTGACGTTGTGGCGTGCGAGGTTGCGTAGCAGTGAGCGTCCGGAGCGGGTTTTTGACGCGGTGCGTGCGGTGGCTGGGGAGTGCGGGGTGTTGTCTAACAAGACCCGTCGGGCGTTGGATTCTACGGTGTTGTGTGATGCGGTGGCGACTCAGGATACGGTCACGATGATCGCTTCGCAGATACGGCGGGTGCGTCGTTTGGTGCCGGCCGCGGCTGCGGTGTTGTTGGGCCGTGACTATGACGGGCGGGGCAAGCCGTCGTGTGATTGGGGCGACCCAGACGAGCGTGGTTGGCTGATCGATGATCTGGTCAGCGATGCTTGTGCGGTGCTTGACGCGCTTGACGGTGCCGGTCTTAGCAGTGAGCAGGCAAAGGCGGTGGAGTTGTTGGGGGTGGTCGCGGGTCAAGACACCGAGCCCGACCCGAAGGTGCCGGGCCGTGTGCGTATAGCGCGTCGTGTTGCTAAGGGCCGGGTGATTTCCACGGTGGATCCCGAGGCCCGCCACGCCCGCAAGACCCGCTCACAGCGCCGCGACGGCTACAAGGCTCACATAGTCGCCGAGCCCGACACCGGGCTCATCACCGCAGCAGAACTCACCACAGCAGACACATCAGACGCCGCCACCGGTGCCCGCCTCCTCCAACAAGACCCCACAGCCCCCCACCACACCACCGACACGACCGACACCGACACCGACACGACCGACACCGACACCGCGGACACGACCGACACCGACACGACCGACACCGCGGACACGACCGACACCGCGGACACGACCGACACCGACACCGCCGACGCGGGCGACAGTGGTGATAGTGCCGGTGTCGGCGTGGACGTTGAGGGGTTCGTGGGGTTGGTGCTGGCGGACTCGGCTTACGCGTCGGGCGAGGCGCTCGACGAGTTCGCGGCCGCGGGTTACGCCAC
>JAHQYN010000172.1 GCA_024421085.1 Acidimicrobiia bacterium | reverse complement strand
CGAGAGTGCCCGGCTCATCCAGCGCTCGCAGAAGCTCACTCAACCGTTCGCTCGCGGCGCGGTCGAAATCAAGCCACGCCAGAGACGACTCGGGTGCGGACGCTAATGCTGTGTCCAATACCCCACTTCCCTTGGTCCGTCGCTGGCCGATTCGTCGGCGCGAACTCTGCGGTAACTCGACAAGCCCCAAATTGTAGCGCTGTTTTGCCTGCGCCGCTGGACTGCTCTTTAAACACACATCTGGCCAACCCCGACCCATCGATCCGACCGGCCCGGCCCGTGTTGTCGCGTCCCGAGGCCCTTCAAACGCTGGCACTCTCGGGACGACCGTTGCAGGGATGTGATACCCCTGCTCCCGCGCCCCGGCGCGCCGCCGCCATGCGCTATCCTCGCGGGTGCTTCAACGAAGCGACGTGGCGAAGTCCCTGAAGCATGTGCTGGCTCGATTTCCGGGCCGCTTGGTGTTCACAAGACGGAGCTGGCGTTCGAATACTGGGCGTGGCGTTTGAGGTGGTGACCGCTACCGTCGTGAATGTGAAAGTCCCCGAACTCGATATCGACAGCTATCACAGATGGGCTGCTGGAAATCTAGTCGACAATCGAAACCGGGGAATTTTCGCAGAATGGCTCGTGGGGCAGGCATTGGGCGCGATCGAAGACGGCAAGCACCGCGTGGAGTGGAACGCGTGGGATCTAGACTATTGCGATGTTGGGATCGAAGTCAAAGCCACTGGGCTCAGCCAAAGTTGGAATCTCCATGAGGCATCAAAACGTTCCAGTTTCAATATCGCGCCACCGAAATCGGTCTGGCACGCAAGCACCGACACGTGGGCAACGAACCACGACGGAACGAGACCGGCGCATGTGTACGTGTTCTGTCTCCACGAGCCAGTGCCAGCCAACAACGAGAACGTTGCTGATCCGAACGAATGGAAGTTCTGGGTGATCTCCGGCCACACACTCGACAAGCAGCTTGGTAGGCAACGAACTGTTGGGATCGAACGTCTGAACCGTCTTACCAACCCGATCCGCTGGACCGATATCAAACCCAGCGTCAACGCTCTCATCGCCCGGACCACCTGACGGCGGCGTTGGTCTGCCACGCTTGCGGTAACGAAGTCCAACTCGATACCAAGGAGCGCCAACGGTTGACCGATATTCCTTCTGGGTGTGGTGCCTCAGTTCCGATGAGCCCACCGAAGCGGTGTGGTCCAAGGGTGGTGCCAGAACCACCGATAAAACCTGCCTACGTTCGCGACCGCGTCTGGACCGATGAGGAGATGCTTCGAAACAGCGCGGCTATGTCACTCCCATTATGGAGGAGAAGTGGTTCATGTTCATTCAACAGCTCCGCCTGTTTGCGTATCGCAGTTGGACGGGATTCGGTATATATGAGGCTGCGTTCGTCTCCACCGAGGGTGGACATGTCATCGAGTCGGCGGTTGTTTGCGGCGACAACAACAAGTGGCAGCGCTCCTCGGACGAAGAGGAATCGGCGTTTCTTGAAACGCTCATCGTCAGCCACCTGCTACGTCAGCCATTGACCGAAGAACAAACAAAGAGCAACGATCCCATCACCAACTGGGAACTCACCGTACCAACCCTGCCAAAAAAACCGTTCTAGCTCCAGACCATTGTGAACCGAGAGCCCGACTAACCGCACCAGGCAACCGCAGCGAACCTAACACCGACGCAAGCTGACCCGCATAACATCAGCAGCCATCCTGGCCCTCCCGCATCGTAGATATCACAACCACTGATGGAGGCCACCTACCCCCATGATGCGCAGGCTCTTTAAGGATCTGTGTCATTTTGTCAATGCTGTCAGAGGCACGACCGCCACGCCGTCGGGCCGGTCGTACCCAAATCCGCCGGCGGTGATCACCACCTTGCGGGCTAGGGGGCCGGTAACTGCAGCATCAACTTGCGCGCAGACGCGGTTCAGACTGCAAGCAGCTTCGTCAACGGCGTTCATCGACCCGAGTTTGACCTCGACCGCGATCCACCGACCGTCACCCCAGTCAACGATGGCGTCGATCTCGTTGCCATAGGAATCCCGGAAGTGCCAGACCGAGGCTTCGTTAGCCTGTGCGTACACCCGAAGATCACGAACAACGAGGGACTCGAACAAGAAACCCAGCGTCTTCAGATCGGCGAGGAGACGATCTGGTCTAGCTCGCAGCGCGGCCGCGGCGAGCGACGGATCCACGAAGTGCCGTTTCGGCGCTTGTTGCAACCGAGCCCGGGATCGCAGACTCGCCGACCATGCAGGCACATCTTCAACCACGAACAGAGAGGTGAGCGCATCTAAATACGCGGTTGCGGTCCGTTGGTGCTGCACCTGCTCCCCGCTTGAACTGCCTGCGGTGTCGGCGGTGAGCTTCCTGACAGAGGCAGCCGTTGCCGTGTTGCGGGCAATGGAATCCAACATCCGGCTCACTTTGCCCGGATTTCTGTATCTGACTCCGCCCAACTCAACCTCGGAAATGTCCACTCGGGCTATTTCGTGGAGATACGAGCGCAGTCGACGCTGGGCCTGTGCCACCGAGAGGTCCAAATGTTCAGGCCATCCACCACGGCAGAGTTCTTCGACGACTTCTGGAACCCCCGACTCTCGACGGTCAGCGACACACGCTTCTCCGTTCGCTAGGCCTGCGAGAGACACTTCGCGGCTCGACACGCCCGACTCGGACAGCGACATTGGACGCAAACGGACTCGCATGATCCTCCCCGCCCCCGAGTGGCGAATCCCGTCGTTGGAGGGACGTGCGGTGCCGGTGAGGATGAAACGGCCATTGCGGCGCTCCTCGTCAGCGAGGTGCCTGATGCTGTTCCAGATTGCAGGGACGATCTGCCACTCGTCGATCAGCCTAGGCTCGGGACCGGTCAGAAATTGACGGGGCAGCAGCCGAGCTTGGGCTCGGGCCTGTTCATCCTGTTCAAACGAGGCTTCGCTGCACGCATGATTTCTGCCGATCCATGTCTTGCCGCAGGCTTTCGCCCCCTCAACTACGACCACCGGGGCGATCTTCAACGCCTCTGCGACCTCGCGGTCAGCAATGCGGGGAATGTAGCCAACCGGGGTCAGTGAGTCTCGCATGCATCTGAATGTATCATTTTTGGAGGTGCTAGTATCATAGATTCAGTCTTTCCGATAGCATATTTTATGCGGTTATGATGCTGCATTTTCTATGGTTGCGCCCCAGACCTCCTTTCGCTGGCCGTGACAGTGCGGCGCAGCACGTCGCCGATCAGGATCACCGCGCCGACGACAGCGCCCACCTCGGATACCGCAAGAACCCAGATTTGAACTGACCTGCATCTGTCCCCGGGTGAGTCCAGATCAGGCATGCGATCCGCCTGGGTGTCTGGTGTTTTTCTACCAAAATCGCCAAATTGGTGAAGCAAAACCCAAGGTCAGAAGGTTGCGTGTCGAGCGAAATCAGCATTTCGCACCAGCCAACAAGAGCCCTGCTACAATCCCGCTTTGGCTGCCGGCGGGCCGGACTGAAAGCAAAAAGGAGAACCCGAGATGGCAAGTAGAACATCACCTTCAGAGCAGGTCTCAGGCCAAGGGCAGTTCGCGAAGTACACGAGGCGTGCAGAACCCATAATGTTGGTGTTGGCGGTCGCCAGCGTGCCGTTGTTCATCGCGGAAGATCGCTACTGGCTCGCCGCTGCAGCGGGCTGGGTCGTCGTGGCCGCATTTTTTTCCGACCTTGTTATACGTGTTGTGCTGGTCGAGGGCTCAAGACGCGACTACTTAGTCCGCCACTGGTACGACGTAGCCATCGTGGTGTTATCGCTCTTGCCAATCGTGCGCCCCCTACGAGCGCTCCGAGCCCTCTCGATGTTACGAGGCGCGCGGGCTTTCTTCGCTGCCTACAAGGCAGCCACGATACTGACACGGAGTTGGGAGAGCCTGCACGGCAAGGCGCTCATTGTTGCGAGCGCGATGCTGTCCGTGGTAGCTGTGCTAGTTGTTTATGAGGCTGAGCAAGCAGCAGGTGGCACCATCGACTCCCTGGAGGACGCTCTGTGGTGGGCAGCCGCAACGGTAACGACCGTTGGTTACGGCGACCTCAGTCCCGACACAACGGCGGCTCGTGTGGCTGCTGTGGTCCTAATGGTCTGCGGGGTATCGTTATTTGGCCTTCTCACAGCGAACGTGGCAGCAAAGTTCCTCAAGAACGACGCGCTGTTGGCCTACGAACAGTTAATAGAGTTGCTCAACGCGGATCGGTCCTGCCCCAATTGCGGTTTCGCGCCATCGCAGGAAGCCGGAACGAAGGATGGCGACAACAGGCTAGGAGAAGCGGCTACCAAGCTAGCTGAGCGCGTGTCCGATCGATTCGAGGATCGGGATAGCCTGTAGCTCTTTGCGCTTCAATCGACCGAATTGTTGGTGTCGTGGCGGGCCGAGACATCTTCGAGATGCGAGAGCAACTCGGGTGCGGATACCGCGTGTGTCGCAGAGACTGAGCGCGCTGCGCAGGATTTCGTCGAGTGCGTGACAGCTGAGCGAGTCCATGCGCCCGACCCTTTCGACGAAGCGTCCGGTCGACACGGCTCGCACCTGTTCTGCTTAAAACGCTGTCTCGGCGGTCAGACCGTTGCCGGTGTCGGGCGTGAGCGCGACATGCAAAGGTATGCCGCGAATCGTGGATGTTCCGGGAACCACGATGACGATCCTGAGGTTGGGATGATGCAAGCGGTTGTCCGAGACGATGACTGC
>JAHQYN010000026.1 GCA_024421085.1 Acidimicrobiia bacterium | reverse complement strand
GGCGCGGCGCCTTCCGACGACCCGAGCGAGATCCTCGGCGAGGCCTTCGTTTTCGCAGCGTTGAACAACCGGCGCGCCGTCGTCAACTACCTCCTCGAGAGCGGCGCAGACATCGACGCGCGCCCCTATCGCAACACAACAGCGCTGCATTTCGCGGTCCAGTTCCAGCGCCGAGACATGGTCCAGTTACTGCTCGATCGTGGCGCGGCGACCACAATCCAAGACGACGCCCACCACTCCGACGCCGCCGGATGGGCCCGCGCCTGCGACGACAACAGCGAACCCGCAACCGCCGTTCGCGAACTCTTGGGCGTCTTGCAGGGAACCATTCGCGCGCGGTGATCGCCTGCGACGACAACAGCGAACCCGCAACCGCCGTTCGCGAACTCTTGGGCGTCTTGAAGGGAACCAATCGCGCGCGGTGATCGCCTGCGATGACGCCAGCGAACCCGCGACCGCCGTTCGTCGAATCACCCGGCAGTGCCGACGGACCGTCGTACACCCGAGCCCCCGATACGACGACGGCGTCTCGGGGGTGTCGCAGAGGTGGCCGCCCTGCTGGCCACGGATCGTCGCAAGGACATCTGTTGTGCGTCTGACTTCGCGCGACGGATCTTGAGTTTTTTCAAGCAGCATCTGGCAACCGGTCGCCACGCACCTCACCGCGACACCGGACTCGGTCGCTGCCAGAGCCCTGTTCGCCGAAGCACTCCAAGACAAAGGGCCGCTCACCGACGAGGCCGCTGCCCGCATCCACGACCCCAACTCAGGCCTGCCCGACAGCAACGAGACCCCGCTGCTGCCAGCAGCGTCTGACAACGGCCCTGATATGCACGCCGGTGACACCGCTGAGTGCATGGCGAACCTCGGTTTCCATCAACCCCAGCCTAGGCTGGGGTTGATGGCAGTGGCAGGCCTTGCTGAACTGGTCTGGGACAACTCGTTCGCCCGCGAACTTCCGGCCGACGAGAGCACAGCCAACGGTGTGCGCCAAGTCCACGGGGCCGCCTACTCGAGGGTCATGCCGACCGCCACGGAAGCTCCGTCGTTGGTAGCCGCCTCCGCTGAGATATTGGACATGCTCGGGCTGGATCCCGACATCGGCGGTGACGAGTCGTTCGTTCGCGCAGTGACCGGAAACGCGGTTGTTGCGGGCACGGACCCGCACGCGATGTGTTACGGGGGCCACCAGTTCGGCAACTGGGCCGGCCAACTCGGTGACGGCAGGGCTATCAATCTCGGCGAGGTGCTGACCGACTCCGACGGCCGTCAGACTCTGCAGCTCAAGGGAGCGGGTCCCACGCCGTATTCCCGCAGCGCAGACGGCCTGGCGGTGCTGCGCTCGTCGATACGGGAGTTCCTGTGCAGCGAGTCGATGCATCATCTAGGCGTGCCGACGACGCGGGCGCTGAGCGTGGCCCTGAGCGGCGACAAGGTCATGCGTGACATGTTCTATGACGGCCGTCCGGCTCTTGAGCGGGGGGCGGTGGTCTGTCGGGTGGCGCCCTCGTTCATTCGTTTCGGGAACTTCGAGATCTTCGCGGCGCGTGGTGACATCGACAACCTCCGTCAGCTCGCCGACTACACGATCCGGACCCACTTCCCAGAACTCCTCGATTCACCGGCGGGTCCCCTGCCAAAGCGCGCCTACGCTGACTGGCTCGCCGAGGTCGCCCGAACCACCGCAGACATGATCGTGCACTGGCAGCGTGTCGGCTTCGTCCACGGGGTGATGAACACCGACAACATGTCGATTCACGGGCTCACCATCGACTACGGGCCCTACGGATGGCTCGAGGACTACGACCCCGGTTGGACGCCCAACACGACCGACGCCTCGCGCAAGCGCTACCGCTTCGGTGCCCAGCCCCAAATTGCGAGTTGGAACCTTGAGCGTCTGGCGAACGCCATATATCCGCTTGTCGAGGAGGTCGAACCGCTCCAGGATGCGCTCAATTCCTACGTTGCCCGTTTCAACGATCGGTGGCCGCAGATGATGGCCGACAAGCTCGGAATCGTCGACTTCGATCCCGAGTCGGACCAGTCGCTGATCGAGGGCCTCCTTGAGTTGCTGGTCCGGGCAGAGACCGACATGACCTTGTTCTTCCGGGGTCTGGCCGACATCAATACCGCGTCGGCCACGATCGCTGACGACGAGTTGGTCGCGCCATTGCTGGGGGCCTACTACGTCGCCGGTCAGTTCAGCGGCGACCACCGCGCCGACACGGTCGCCTGGTTGCGCCGCTACCGCGAGCGGATCGCTGCGGGCGGCCAGCCCGATCCACAGCGCCGCCGTGCCATGAACTCGGTGAACCCCAAATTCGTTCTGCGCAACTATCTGGCGCAGTTGGCAATCGACGACGCCGACCAGGGGGACTTCGGGTTGACCAACGAACTGCTCGATGTGCTGCGCAACCCCTACGACGAGCAACCCGAGCACGAACGGTTCGCCGCCAAGCGCCCGGACTGGGCCCGCACCCGCCCCGGTTGTTCCATGCTCAGCTGCTCGAGTTGACCGCCTCGCCGCGCGCGTCTCCTCGACACACCCACACCCGTTCCCCACGCCCGATCCCCACCCACGACTCCCCTGCCCGACCCCGACCCCTGCACACGACCCCCGCTCTCGACTCCACACACGACCCCCGTGCGCCACGCGACACCGAAGACCCGTCCTGCTCGATGGCCATCCCGCGCTCGACTCCACACACGACCCCCGCGCTCGACTCCACGCTCGGGCTCAACGCTTCGGTTCGGGCGTTCCGCGAAGGTTCAGCGATATGAAGACGCGAGACTAATACAGGCCCAACAGGTGGCCGGACATCGCCACGACGGCGACCACGAGCACGGGACGGACGACCCGCTCGCCACCGGCGACCGTGATGCGGGCACCGACAACGGCCCCGGCGGCCAGACCTGCCGCGAGCACTGACGCGGGCAGCCAGTAGACGTCGCCGTTGACGATGAACACGGGCAACGCGAAGACCGTGTAGACGAAGGTGACGATCACCTTGATGTGGTTGGTCGTCACAATGTCGATGCCCGCCCGGGTGAGCGCCACGATCAGAATCAGCCCGATGCCTGCCTGGATCGATCCCCCGTAGATGCCGACCGCGAAGAACACCAGCGTGGTGACCCACCAAGACCACTGGGGCCGGTCCTGCAGCTTGTTGGGATCGGGCCTGATCAGCGACAGGGCGAGTATCGGGATCATCACCAGACCGAAGACACGCTCGAAGTCGTCGTCGGTCAACTGCGATACGAGTACCGAACCGACGAGCGCGCCTGCCACCGTCGGTACGAGAATCCGCCCGATGCCGGCCCATCCGGCCACTCCCAGGCGGCGGAAGGTGCCCGTGGCGCTCATCGAGCCCGCGAGAACCCCGACCCGGTTGGAGCCGTTGGCGGCGTTTCCGGGCACATCGGCGAACACCAGCAGGGGAACTGTCAGCAGCGAGCCCCCACCAGCCATCGTGTTGATGATCCCCGCCAGGAAACCACCACCGAGGAGAAGCACGACATGGATGGCCTCCATGCGCTCTACGCTACGCCCTGCTCACCACGCCCTGCTCACCGGCCCGGGGGTGCTGGTCGGGATTGCCGTCTGGGGCCGCAGTACGGAGGTCGTGGCGCGCGACTCAGGGATCGCGGTTGAAGGGGCCCCGGTTCAGCTGTTGGCGGATTGGGACCACCGTCGGGTTCGTCATGAATCGGCGCTGCCAGTTGGCACCGTCGACCACGAGCGTGTGACCGGAGATGAAGCGGGCGTAGGGGCTGGCCAGGAAGGTCGCCGCCCAGCCGAACTCTCGGCGGGTGCCCACCCGCATGGCCGGCTGGAGCAGGTCCTTCTCTGGATCGGCTCGTTGGAGGTTGGCGGCGATGTCAGCGGTCATGTCCTCATGTGGGATCAGGCCGGGCACCAGGCCGTTGACCTGGATGCCGTAGGGACCCCATTCCACCGCCAGGCTCTCGACCATGTTCTTGACGCCCGCCTTGGCGGCTGCGGAGTGGGCGAAACCTGCACCACCGGTCCAGGCGTAGCTGGCCCCGATGTTGATGATGCTCGCCGGGGTGTTGGCCGCGAGGTGTCGGCGGGCGAACTCCCGAGCAACGAAGAAGGTCCCGTTGAGGGTGATGTCGACCACGGTGCGCCAGGCGTTGGGCGACATGTCCTCGGACGGGACCGGGAAGTTCGCGGCCGCGTTGTTGACGCACACCGCCGGAAGTCCGAACGCTGCACAGGCCGCATCAACCATGGACGTGATCGAGTCGGGGTCACGGATGTCGCAGACGACGGTCTCGACCGGCGCGCCGAGCCCTTCGATCGCGGCTCGGCCGGCGTCGAGGTTCTCCTGCTTGCGGCTGGCGATCACGATGCTCGCGCCGAGCCGGGCGAACTCCACGGCGATGCCCTTGCCCAGACCGGTACCAGCGCCGGTGATGAGCACAGCCGTTCCGTCGAACGCGCCCGCTGGCAGTGCCGACTCCCCGAGCGGCGGCGGCGCAGGCAGCCCCGGCGGCTCCGGCAACCCCGGCAGTGCCGACTCCCCCAACGGCGGCGGCAACCCCGGCAGCCCCGGCAGTGCCGACTCCCCCAACGGCGGCGGCGCAGGCAGCCCTTGCGGTCCTTCGTCGTTGCTCATCACGATCCTCGGTAGTTCGGCTCGCGGCCCTCGGCGCGGGCGGCCTTGAACTCGGCGAAGTCCTCTGACTTGTTGAGGAACGTCTGGTAGATCAGCTCATCCTCCATCGACGAGCGCACCGGTGGACGTGACAGGCGGCTGATCACCCGGCGGGCCAGCTTCACCGTCACCGCGGGCGACGCGGCGATCCTGTCGGCCATCTCCGTTGCGGTGCGGTCGAGCTCGTCAGGCGCCACGACCCGGCTCACGATGCCGTGGGCGAGCGCTTCCTGCGCGTCGAGCACCCGCCCGGTGAGGACCATGTCGCTGACCAGGCCGTGCCCGCACATCTCATAGAGCACTCCCATCCCGCCGGTGTCGGGGATCACGCCGTAGGTCAGTTCGGGCAGCATGAAACGAGCCCCCTCGGCGGCGATGCGGACATCGCACATCAAGGCCCGCTGGAAGGAACCGCCGATGGCCCAACCGCCGATCGCCACGATTATCGGCACCTCCAGTTCCCAGATCTTCTGAATCCCCTTGTGTCCCCGGGTCATCAGCTCGTGGTGGGTCATCTCGGTGACGTTGGTGCCGATGGCGGCGACGTCGCGGCCCGAGGACCAGTTCTTGCCCGCCCCGCGCCAGATCACGGCCCGCACTGAGGGGGTGGCGATGAGCTCGTCGAATATCGCGAACAGGCGGGCGTCCATGTCGTCGTCGAACGCGTTGTGCTTTGCAGTGTTGTTGTTGGTGATAGTCGCCACCGGACCATCGATTTGCAGGATCAGCTTCTCGGTCACGCCCTGATTCTGTCTGATCGCCGGGCACGGGTCACATTGGCCGCCCTTCGGTTCCGCGGGCGCTGCGGCGGCCGATTGGATACGGGCCGATCAAATGGGGAGACACCGCTGATGAAGGCTAGGAGACCTGTGCCGATGGCGGCCGCCCTTCACGATGCCTGCCGGAGGCAGCTGCCATAGCGGCCAAGACTTCGCGCATGGCGTTGAGGGAGTGTCCGCTGAGAAAGTCATCCACATGGGGCAGCGCCGCTTCCATGCCTCCGACGAGAGGTTCGTAGTCGCTTTGCGCGGCCCGCGGGTTGACCCAGATGACGCGATGCGCCAAACGCCTGAGTTGCCGCATTCGACGGGCGAGTTCGACCCCGGCATCGACGTCCCAACCATCCGACGCAATCAGCACCACCGATCCTCGCACTGTGTTCGACCACACGGGGCTCAACAGCAACTGTTTGAGGCTTCCGGCCACCCGAGTACCGCTGAAACGATCCCGAACCTCGTCGGTCATGGCGTCAATGGCCGCCGCCGGGTCTTTGTCGCGCAGCGCCGC
Organism: Acidimicrobiia bacterium; assembly: GCA_024421085.1. Classification (GTDB taxonomy): domain Bacteria; phylum Actinomycetota; class Acidimicrobiia; order Acidimicrobiales; family Aldehydirespiratoraceae; genus VXYK01. The sequence continues at coordinate 28,708 of JAHQYN010000026.1, read as the reverse complement.
TGTGACCCGCCGCAGCGACGTGGCAAAGGTGAACACCTCAGCATTGCCGCCGATCACGAGACTCCTCATCAGGTGCAGATAGATCCGGGTGAACGATTCCATCGAACCGCTCACGTCCGCCACTGCCACGATGCCGCGGGGTTTGAGTCGGGGTTCCCGGCGGTGCAGCCGCAGCGGCTCGCCAGCCGTGGCTCGGGCCGCCAGCAGAGTCGCGCGAAGATCGACCTGGCGTCCTTTGGCGGATGCCCGCAACCGCCGACTGAGCCGCTGCGGATAGTCGGTGAGCACCTGTTCGAGCCAGGTTCCCAGAATTGTCAAGTCCTCGGCGTTCAGCTGGTCGAAGGGCGTGTCTGCCATCTTGGAGACCGCAGACGGCAACAACTCGGGCAACACCGAGTCTTTGGGGTCTTCAACGACCGACCGGTTGTCGACGATCTCCGGCTGCCGGGCTGCAGCGTTGCGTCCGCTGGCGAGGCTGAGCCCGTTGTCCGGCGCCGAGCGCATGGCGACGCTTCCGAAGGAACGCACTGTCGCATGCTTTGGGCTGTTGAGTCCCCGTGAAACGGCCAGGCTCTGATCGTCGAACACCTCAGCGAACACTGAGTCGAAAGCAGCCAGATCCCGGCGATCATGCACCAGGCAGGTCCTCGCAACCCAGTAGAGCGAAGACTTGTCGTCGGGTTGGCAGCAGAAGAAGGCTCTGCTGAACCTCTCAGTTGAGGCCATGCCCGCCCCGACGCCGTTGAGGCGCAGCCGGTTGGCCAAAGACGTCGCGAAGACAGCGATGTCAACGGATCGAAACAGGATCGGGCCGTTCAAGAGTTGTCACTCCCCGACGGCCAAAACCCGCCGAGGATCGCCTCGTCGACTCGTTGCAGGTCATCGGGAGTCTTCACGATCGCTCCCATGGTGCTGCTGGCGGCAGGGATGTCGAGGTTGGTGACGCCCAGGGCGTGGAGAGCGCCCACCCAGTCGATCGCCTCTGCCACTCCCGGGGGTTTGTCGAGATCGAGCTCACGGGTCTGTACCACGAAGGCGGTAGCCGCATTCACGAGAGGCTCAGCCGCCTCTACAACGTTGCGGCGCACGATCTCAGCAGCACGCTCCACGGCGGGAAAGTCGATCCAGTGGTAGAGGCAGCGCCGTTTCAGCGCGTCATGAAGTTCACGACTGCGATTCGAGGTCAGGATCACTATCGGGTCGATGTTTGCGGCGAATGTGCCAAGTTCGGGCACTGAGATCGACCGCTCCCCCAGGAACTCGAAGAGCAGAGCCTCGAACTCGTCGTCGGCCCTGTCGATCTCGTCTATCAGCAGCACCGCGGGCGCCGGTCCCGTATGGCGCAACGATGCGAGCAGCGGGCGGTCGAGCAGGAAATCGTCGGTGAACAGATCGACAGCGGAGATGTTGGCGTTCGACGCTTCGGCCAGCCGAATCTCCAGCAACTGCCGAGAGTAGTTCCACTCGTACAGTGCCTCGGTCGCGGTGATCCCCTCATAGCACTGCAGACGGATGAGGGGTCCGCCGACAGCCTTGGCCATCGCCTTGGCGGCTGTGGTCTTGCCAACACCCGGTTCGCCTTCGAGTATCAGCGGTTGGCGTATCGACTGCGCCAGGAACAGTGCGATGGACAGCCCCTCGTCAACAAGATAGTCAGCGCCGTCGAGAGCAGCGACGAACGAATCGCGGCCTTCGATGATCGTCATGTCGGGATCGTCAGTTGGGATCGTCATGTCGGGATCGTCAGTTGGGATCGCCATATTGGCGCTAGGAGAGTCATGTCAGCGACTCGGCGGCAAGCAGTTGCTGATAGTCGTCCCAGGTATCGACATCTCTGGGGATGGGTTCATCGAATGCAACCTCCAGCACTTCGTGACGACCCGATTCGAGCAGTTTCCAGACCGCCTTGTCACCTTGCAGCCCGCTCAGTTCGCCGAAGAGCGCACGGGAGAACCAGAAGGGATGACCGCGACCGTCGCGGTAGCGACACACCGCCAGCGGGGCATCGCCGCCTTGCGTGACGAGACGGTCGATTATTCTGGGAGTCACCCCCGGTTGGTCGCCGAGACACAACACGATCCCGCAGGCCCGCTCGTCGACCGAGTCGAGAGCCGCCACAATCGACGAGGAGCAGCCAGTCGTGAAGGCAACATTCTCCACTACCGTGCATCCGCTGAAATCGACGGCGCCGCGCACTTCTGGAGCGGCACCACCGATAGCCACCACCACCTGTTGACAAGACGATTCAACCGCTGCGTCGACTGCCGCTTGCAACAGCGGCCGACCGCGGTATTCGAGGAGTTGCTTCGGTTGCCCCAGGCGCCGAGAAGAACCGGCACCGAGAACCAACCCGGTGACGAATGGACCGCCGCAGTCGCCCGATGGTCTCACGAGCCAACCTGGGCCTCTTCAAGGAACCGGCTGCGACAACCAGGATTGCAGAACCAATAGTCGACCCCGTTCAAGGACGCGTGAGCCGTGTCTGCTCGGACCATCACAGTCATTCCACAGACGGGATCAACCGCGGACTCAGGGGCGGTGGCGGACTCGACCGCGGGCGGCGCCAAGCCGTCGATCCGAACCGAGCGCACCAGATCAGCGAGGATCGACAGGGCGATCTCCTCGGCGGTCCTGGCCCCGATGTCGAGCCCGACCGGGGTTCTGATCGCCGCCCGCTCCTCTGTCGAGAGATCGAGTTCAGAGAGCACAGCCTCCCCCCGCGCGGAGCTGGCGACCAGACCAATGAAACCCACCCCGGCTCCGAGGGCAGCTCGGATGGCTTCGACCTCGTTGCGCCCGTGGCTGGAGATTACAACAGCAATGTGCCCCGCCACGTCGGGCACTTCAGCGCTGCGCTGAACCCCGAACCCGAGGCTCTGTGCGAACAGCTCGAGAGCATGGGCAATGGGGCTGTTCCCGACAATGGCGAGGCCTGGTGCGGGAAGTCTCGGTTCGAGGAATATCTCCAGCGCTCCTCCTGAGAGGCAGGGGTTGACCACAGTCAAGGAACCGTCACTCTCGGGAAAGTCATCGGCACCCTCCGGCAGGATGCGCAACAGCAGTGACGTCCCCGACTCGAGTAGCGGCACGGCGGCGAGCCGGACCGACCCTTCGGCGCACTGCCCGCCGACGAACCCCTCGATTGAACCGTCGGCGAAGACGATCGCTGAGTCGCCGGGCCGAGCCGAGGTCGGGCACTGCGCCCGTACCACGGTCGCGGAGACGAACGGCGTGCGGTCGTCGATCAACTCCGCAGCGCGGGTCGCGCGGCCAGCCGGCGTGCGCATCGAGGATCAGATCGGGGGCGTATGGTTGCCCTGCATGGCCTCCCACACCCGTGACGGTGTCAGCGGCATGTCTGCGTGGCGGATGCCGTAGGGCTTCAGAGCGTCGACGATCGCGTTCACTATCGCCGGCGGCGAACCGACCGTGGCAGATTCGCCGATGCCTTTGGCGCCGATGGGGTGGTGCGGCGACGGAGTCACGGTGTGTCCGGTCTCCCAGTCGGGCGTCTCCAGGGCAGTGGGGATGAGGTAGTCCATCAGGGAGCTCGACATGCAGTTGCCGTCTTCGTCGAAGGCGATGATCTCCATCATCGCCATCCCGACACCGTCAGCCAGACCTCCGTGCACTTGACCCTCGATTATCATCGGGTTGATCTGGGTGCCGCAGTCATCGACCGCGATGAAGCGACGGACCTTCACCACCGCCGTGCCGGGGTCGACGTCAACTACACAGATGTACGCGCCGAAGGGGTAGGTCAGGTTCTCGGGGTTGTAACAGATCTGCGCCTCTAGTCCACCCTCGATACCGTCTGGCAGGTCGCCCGCGCCGTGGGCCCTCATCGCTATCTCCTGGATGGTCACAGACTTGGACGGGTCGCCCTTCACCGAGAAGGAGCCCTTGTTCCATTCCAGGTCAGCGACGGAAACCTCGAGCATTCCCGAGGCGATGATCTGGGCTTTGTCGCGCACCTTGCGGGTGACCATCGCGGCGGCTGCGCCCGATACCGGAGTGGAACGGCTGCCGTAGGTGCCGAGTCCGAAGGGGGTGTTGTCGGTGTCTCCGTGGACGACTTCGATGTCTTCGGGCGGAATGCCGATCTCCTCGGCCACGATCTGGGCGAAGGTGGTTTCGTGGCCCTGCCCCTGGGTCTTCACCGACAGACGCACGACGGCCTTGCCGGTTGGATGGATTCGGAGTTCGCAGCCGTCGGCCATGCCGAGGCCCAGAATGTCCATGTCCTTGCGGGGGCCCGCACCGACGGCTTCGGTGAAGAACGCCACGCCGATTCCCATCAACTCGCCTCTGGCGCGCCGCTCAGCCTGTTCGCGGCGGAGTTCGGCGTATCCGGCCATGTCCATGGCCTTGCGCATGGCCGGCTCATAGTTGCCGGAGTCGTACACCCATCCGGTCTTTGTCTCGTATGGGAACTGTTCGGGCTTGATGAAGTTCTTCAGGCGCAGTTCTGCGGGGTCCATATCGAGTTCGTAGGCCAGGCAGTCGACGATCCGCTCGACAAGATAAACCGCTTCGGTGATACGGAACGAACACGCATAGGCGACACCGCCGGGCGCCTTGTTGGTGTACACGGCGGTCATCTTGGCGTGCGCCGCCTCAAGGTCGTAGCTGCCCGTGAAGACACCGAAGAAACCCGCTGGATACTTGACCGGTGCGGCTACCCCGTTGAAGGCGCCGTGGTCGGCCAGCACGTTGGTGCGTATCGCCAGGATCTGCCCTTCTTTGGTGGCCGCAATATCGGCCTTCATCACATAGTCGCGGGCGAAACCTGTGCTGAGGAGATTCTCGGTTCGGTCCTCCATCCACTTCACCGGCTTGCCGATGACCAGCGAAGCGACGATGGCGCAGACGTAGCCGGGATAGATCGGCACCTTGTTGCCGAAACCGCCGCCAATGTCAGGGGCGATCACCCGAATCTTGTGTTCAGGTAGGCCCGCGACAAGCGCGTAGACAGTGCGATGCGCGTGGGGCGCCTGAGTGGTGCACCACAACGTGACCTGACCCGACACACGTTCTACATCCGCCACGCAGCCGCAAGTCTCCATGGGCGCCGGATGGACTCGCGGATAGACGATCTCCTCGCTCACCACGACGTCGGCGCGCTCGAATACTTCGTTGGTTGCCGCTTCGTCACCGGTCTCCCAGTCGAAGATGTGATTGTCGGCCTTGTTGTCGAGGTCGTCACGGATGATCGGTGCGTCCTCGTCGAGTGCGGCGCGAACGTCGACCAGGGGTTCGAGCCAGTCATAGTCCACTTCGATCAACTCGAGCGCGTCGCGCGCCGAGTAGCGGTCCGTCGCCACGACGAACGCCACTTCCTGGTGCTGGAACCGAACCTTGTCGGTTGCCAGCACCGCCTGCACGTCGTTTGACAGGGTGGGCATCCAGGCGAGGCCCTGGGCAGCGAGGTCCTCCCCGGTGATGACCGCAACGACATTGGGGTGGGCCTCCGCTGCCGACTTGTCGATGCTGACGATACGGGCGTGCGCCACGGGCGACCGCAGGATTGCCATGTGCAGCATGCCGGGCAGGGAGATGTCGTCGACGAACTGGCCCATGCCCCTGATCAGCCTCGGGTCTTCCTTGCGAAGCAGCCGTCCGAACCCGATCGGGCGTTCCTCTTGCGCTTCTTCTTGGTCGGGTTCTGTCTCGGTGGTTGTCATGATGCACTCTCAAGCGAAACGCTGGTTTCGTGGTTGGCGGCCCACTGAATGGAGCGGACGATGGTCGAATATCCAGTGCATCGACATATCTGTCCGGAGATCGCCTCTCGGATCACGTCTTCACTGGGGTCGGGGTCGGCGTTGAGCAGGGCACGGGCTGTCAGCATCATGCCGGGAGTGCAGAACCCGCATTGCAGGCCATGGCACTGCATGAATCCTTCCTGCACCGGGTCGAGCACGCCGTCGACTTCCAATCCTTCGACGGTGGTGACGTCGTGCCCCCCGGCCATCGCCGCGAGCTGGGTACACGACTTCACCGGTTCACCGTCGATCAGGACGACGCAAGTACCGCAGTTGCTGGTGTCGCATCCCCAGTGCGTGCCGGTGAGGCCCAGTTGGTCTCGGATGAAATGCACGAGCAGGTGGCGGGGCTCTATCTCCTCGCTCACCTCTGCGCCGTTGACCTTCATGTTGACTTGCATCTCAGACCTCCTGTCTTTGGGCTCGGGCTACCGCGGTTCGCAGTGCCCGTCGGGTGAGTTCTGCGACCAGATGGGTCTTATAGGCGGCTGTTCCACGCCCGTCGGTTTCCGGCGAGCAGTTGCTTGCGGCGATCTCGCCGACACGCTGGTACAGGTCTTCGGTGGGTGCCGCGCCCGCAAGGGCCTCGGCCACCGGTTGAATTGAAGTGGTGTCAGGCCCCACAGCAGCGAGCCCGACTCGTCCGTCGACAATGGTGCCAGCGTCCATCCACACGGCCGCGCCTGCCGACACCACCGCCCAGTCCCCCGCCCGACGTTCCACTTTCTGATAAGCGCTGCCCCCTCCGGGTCGCAGCGGAATGCGTATCTCTGTGAGCATTTCGTTGTTGGCCACGGCCGTCTCGTAGGGACCGACATGGAAGGCGTGCATCGGCACCACTCTCTGGCCGTCGCTCGAGGTGATCACGCAACTGGCGTCGAGTGCCGTGCACACCGCCGACAAGTCTTCGGAGGGATCGGCCTGGCACAACGACCCTCCGAGGGTGCCGCGGTTCCTGACAGTCGGATCGGCGATCACCCGTTCCGCATCGCGAAAGATCGGGAAGTGTCTGGCCAGAAGCTCGGAGTCGAGAAGATCGCGGTGCCGGGCCATCGCCCCGATACGGACCTCTGAATCAGCTTCACGGATGTAGAAGAGCTCTTTGAGATCGTTGATGTCGATCAGGTGTGTCGGGTTGGCGAGCCGCAACTTCATCATCGGCAGCAGGCTGTGGCCGCCGGCGATGAAACGCGCCTCGTCTCCCAGCTCTGAGCGAAGCGCGACGGCGTGCTCCACGCTGGTCGCTCGCTCGTACTCAATCGGTGCTGGTACTTGCATGTGTCTCCCGGGCTTCTCGGTCGCCGACCACCATAGAAGAACCAACAGATCTGCGTCAAACGGGTGCTTCGCGTTTCAGGTCGCGGTGAGAGTGTCGAGTAGCGCCCAGTTGGGTTTGCCGGCGCAGAACAGGGCGGCTCGGCCTCCGCGGCGAGAGCAAGTGCTATTGGAGCAAGTGCTATTGGAGCAAGTGCTATTGAGACTGTGCCTGCTCGTGGTTCAGGAGGTACTCCTTGATCCGCAGACCACCGCCGTAGCCGGTGAGCGATCCGTCTGAACCGACGATGCGATGGCACGGCAACACGATAGGAACCGGGTTCCGGCCGTTGGCCGCACCAATCGCCCTGACGGCTCTCGGACGGCCTATCGCCTCAGCCTGCTGACGGTAGGACCTCGTCTCACCGAAGGGGACGCCGGCCAGAGCAGACCAGGCAGCGCGCTGAAACTCGGTCCCCGTCAGGTCGAGGGGAATATCGAATTCTCGGCGCTCTCCCGCGAAGTACTCCGCAAGTTGCGCGGTTGCCGTGGCAAGCACCGGATGGTCGTCGGATTCCGCCGAGTCGCCAGCAAGGTCCGGATGTTCGCCCACCTGCTGATCGAACAGCAGACGACTCAAGCCCTCGTCAGTGGCGACCAGACGGAGCCGCCCGATCGGCGAATCCAGTTGTTTGGTCGATGTCATCGCGCGACACTACCGCCGCTGACTGGGCCTCAAAGCACCAGGTGACCATCCCAGCGGAGGCACTCGCCACCGCGGGTCTTGCGAAAGGTGAATCGTTGCGAGGCACAGCTCTCGGCCCTGGGCGCGTCATGTTTGAGCGCGTAGGCGACCAACTCGGCGACACCGCGGGAATCTTCGACAACAACTATCGCGCCGATACCGTCGAAGTTCTCCGCGATGAGTGGGAGTAGTCAGGCCAGAACGCAAATCACAATGACCCGAAGTCCGGCAGTCGGGCTGGCGTGACCATCGCTCAACTTGCAGACTTGCAGCGATGAGCTTGATCGCCGCGATCGATGTTGGGACCACGACGGTTCGTGCGGCTGTTTTCGATGGCGAAGGGGAACGGCTCAGCATTGCCCGTTCCGCTCTGGGTTCTCAGCATCCGTTCGCCGGTGCCGTCGAGCAGGATCCTGATGAGATCGTCAGCACCGCTACCGACGCGTTTCACAGAAGCCTGCAACAAGCCGGTGTCGAAGCAGCCGACATTGGCGCGCTGGGCATCACCAACCAGCGGTCAAGCGTGGTCGCCTGGGACGGCGGAACCGGCAGGGCGCTGCGCCCGCTGATCGGCTGGCAGGACACCCGCACCGCCGAACGGGTAGCCGAGTTCGTGTCAGCCGGAATCCCGCTCAACACCTCAGCGTCATGCACCAAACTTGAGTGGCTGATGGCCAACGACGACGCTGTCGGCGACGCTCATTCGAGGGGCGCCCTTCGTTTCGGGACCGTCGACACCTGGCTGACCTGGGCTTTCAGCGGAGGCACTGTCCACGCAACGGACCCATCCAATGCAGGAGCAACCGGCTGTTACGACATGCACGGAGGTGATTGGTCCGACGATGTGCTGGCACTGTTCGGCGTGCCCCGCGAGTCGATGGCAACGGTCGTGGCATCCGATGAGACCGTCGGTCATTGCGATCCGGCGCTTGTCGGCGCTGCCATCCCGCTGGCGGCCCGCTGTGGAGACCAGATGGCCGCATGCATGGCTCACGGCATGGTTGACGGCACTGCCAAACTCACTCTCGGAACTTCAGGCATGCTTGATGTCGGCACCGGCTCAACGGTGGCGGAAGCCCCCGAAGGTTGTTACGCCCTGCCGCTGTGGCGCCGCACCGTTGATGGCGCTCCTGTCAACGAGTTTCTGGTGGAAGGCTCGATCCTGACGGCAGGTTCGGTGATCGAATGGCTCGTCAGGACCGGTCTGCTGGACCGCGTCGAACAACTCGACGAGGTCACCGCGTCCGGTGTGCCGGGGGTCGAGTTCGTGCCCTCGTTGGCCGGGCTCGGTTCGCCTCACCAGGATCCTTCTGCTCGGGGCGCAGTGCGGGGTATCGGCTTGGAGACGACGGCGGCCGACATTGTGCTCGGCGCGGTCACCGGGATCGCCACTCGGGTAGCAGAGTTGACAGCGCACATGGGCGTAACCGGCCCGCTCCTCGTCGACGGCGGGCTGAGCCAGTCACAGGCGCTGCTCCAAGCAATCCACGAGACGACCGGGTTGGAGGTTCACCCCGCCCCCGATCACGAGACAACCGTGCGCGGCATCGCCCTGCTGGCCGCGTCCGGTCACTGAGCAGGTTCGACCAGGCCGTCGAGCAACATGGCCAGCGCGTGACTGATCAGGTCGTCGCGGCCCAGCAGACCCAGCAGCGAGATCTGTTGGATCGCCCCAGAGATCGTGCTGACGACGACGCGGGGATTGGGCACCGAATTGATCTCACCCCTGGCGACCGCCCGCTCGAATACTTCGGCCATGGCTGCAACGGGCGGCTCTACGTGGCGCCGAAGCGTGTCTTGGAACAGCGCCGGCTGGAGCCGGAACTCGGCGGTGATCGCGGGAAGGCCGCGCAGGAAGTCCGGTCGCAGTGTGAGATCGACATGGTGGGTGACAACCGCCCGCAGGTCGCTCCGCAGGTCGCCCAGATCAGGCGACTCAAAGGTGATGACATCATCGAACAACGCATCCCGCACCAGTTCTGCCTTCGATGACCAGGTGCGGTTGATGTACTTGCGGTAGAGGCCGGCTTCCTGGGCAACTGCCTCGAGTGTCATCCTCTCGTATCCGGTTGAGATGAGCACGGCACGAGTCGCTTCCAGGACAGCCCGTCGGTTCTCCGCGTTCGGTGGGCGCCCCGGTCCTCGACGCTCTTTGAGATCCGCTCGTGTATCGCCAGCCACTGGCTCAGGATAGCCGCCCAGCGCAATATTGTCCCTGAACGAGACATATGGGTATACTGCCGCGTTGAGTTCTACTAAGCCTTGGGGGGACAATGACTCACAAACAACCTGGAACGATCCTTCGCCTGCTGGCACTGCTGCTGAGCTTTCTGCTGTTAGCCGCAGCTTGCGGCGGCGGCGACGACGAAACGACCGCGGCTGAAATCGGTGACGGCGACGACATGGCCGAAACCGGCGACAGCGACAGCGGCGGCGACACCGACAGCGACGGCGACGACATGGCCGAAGACGAGTCGGCAACCGGCGACAGCGACAGCGACGGCGGCGACATGGCCGAAACCGAGCCGGCAACCGGCGACAACGACAGCGACGGCGACGACATGGCCGAAACCGACGACAGCGACGACGGTGGCCCCGAACCGGAACCTGAGCCGCGAACGGCCTCTTGGAGAGGTGTCACCGAAGACACGATCACCGTGGGTGTCTCAATGCTCAACTTCGACCTGCTCAAAGAGTTGAACCTGTCGCCCGCGGGCTGGGGAGACCAGCAGGGGGTCTGGGAGGCCCTGATCGCCGACCTCAATGCCAAAGGGGGCATCAACGGGCGAACCGTTGAAGCCGTCTACGAGTTCTACAGCCCGATCGATCCAGTGGATGCCGAGCGCGTCTGCACGGCCCTCACCGAGGACAACGAGACGTTCGCCGTGCTCGGCGGTTTCGTGGGACCCCTCGCCGGAACCGCCGACCCCTGCATCACCGGCCTCAACGAGACCATCCTCGTCGGCGGCGAGATCAACGCAGACGAACTCGAACAGTCCCGGGCACCCTGGTACCACACGGAGCCCACCGTCGAGTCAACAACCGAGAACCTGATCGGACTGTTGGTCAGTACTGGCCGGCTGACCGACGGCATGCCTGTCTATGTCATCGCGGGCAGGGCCGCCGCAGCCACCGTGGACGGAGTCGTCGAGGCCCTCGAGGCGCGAGGCGCTGAGGTCGTGGGCAGGTCCATCATCGAAGCCAACGACGGCGAGACGCTCGCCCAGAACCAGCAGCTAGAAGTGATCCTGGAACGATTCCAGGAGTCTGGGGCGCAAGCAATCATGATCAACGGCACTCCCTCTGCCGCGATCCGTGGCATTGGCCTGGCCGGTCTAAACGGCGAGTTTCCCGTGTGGACCAACAACCCCGCTGGACTCAACAACCTCGGAGAGACCATTACCGACAAATCGATCGCCGACGGTGTCCTCACCTCGGGCGGGCCGACCGACAGCGAGATCTACGCGGATCCGCTCTACCAGTCTGCCTGCAACGACGTAATTGCCGCAGCCCTCCCCGAAGCGGATCTCCGCAGGCCGACCGAGTACGGCGAGGAGGAGGAGAACTGGTTCAACCCGACCAGGCGTGCCTGTCGCCATCTCGCGCTGTTCGTGGAGATCGCGACCGCAGCCGGGGCCAACCTGACCCACGAGAGCTTCAAGGCAGCCGCCGACGGGCTCAGCGACTTCGTGCTTCCCGGCGGAGCAGCTTCGCTCAGCCCGACCAAGTTCGGTGCACGTGACCTGTTCCGCCTGGCCGCCTACGACCACACCGAGGGTGACGGCGAAGCGGTCCCGGTGACCGACCTCATTGACATTTTCCCCTAGACCGGTTACGATTTCGCTTGCAGTTTTGCTGACGGTGCAGGCGGCCTCCGATTCTCGGAGGTCGTCTGTGTCGTTTTTCTGGCTCGCTCGGGCATAGTCAACAGATGAAAGAACTCATCTACCATCGCTCGCTGCTGCCCGCCGTCGACCGCTACGCCGACAAGACCCTGATCATCGACGGCGGCTACCGCGCCAGCTACGCCGAGCACGCCGACCGTGTCTTCCGTCTGAGCAACGCACTCAAGGATCGCCTCGGCATAGCCCGCTCCGACCGCTTCGCGGTGATGGCGCTCAACAGCCACCAGTACCTAGAGCTGTACCACGCCGCTTTTCTCGGTGCCGGGATCATCAACCCGCTCAACCTGCGCCTCGCCGGAAAGGAGCTCGACTACATCCTTCGCAACTCCGGCACCGAGGTGATCTTCGCCGACGCATACTTCGCCGGTGCGATAAAGCAGGTCCTCGAGTCAGCCGAAGAGCCCCACAGCGTTCGCAGCGTCGTGTTGATCGGCGAGGGCGACGTTCCCCACGACCTCAGCTACGAAGAACTGATCAACGGCGCCGACTCCTCCGTGCCTGCAGAACCCGAAGAATCCGATCCGGTCGTGTTGATGTACACCGGCGGAACGACCGGGCTGCCCAAGGGTGTCCTGGTCGACAACCGTGCCGAGATGCTCAACCTGTACCACATCGCCATCGTGTTCGGCTTCAACGATGATGCTGTCAACCTCATGCAGACCCCGATGTTCCACGCCGCCACAATGGGCGCGATCCTGGGAACGCCGTCGAGCGGCGGAACCGCCGTCAGCATTCCGATGTTCGATCCGGCGGGAGCGATGGCCCTGATCGAGGCCCATGGTGTGACCCAGACCGTGATGGTGCCGACCATGATCGGGATGATGCTCCAACACCCGGATTTCGCGCCGGACCGCCTCAACTCCGTGAAGCAACTCCTCTACGGCGCAAGTCCGATGCCAGCAGCCATCCTCGACACCATCCTGTCGACCTGGCCCGACATGGAGGTGCTGCAGGGCTACGGGATGACCGAGTGCTCCGCGGTGCTCACCATGCTCGGCGCGCGCGAGCACCGCGAGGGCGGCGCTCGGCTGCGTTCCGCGGGCAGGGCCGTCCCCGGAGTGCTGCTGTCGATCCGCGACGAGTCCGGCAACGAGGTCCCACGCGGCGAGACGGGCGAAGTATGGGCCAAGGGCGGCAACTTCATGCAGGAGTACTGGCAGAATCCGACCGCCACGGCCGCAGCCTTCGAAGGCGGCTGGTACCACACCGGAGACGCCGGATACCTCGACGAAGACGGCTATCTGTTCCTCGTCGACCGGGTCAAGGACATGATCGTCAGCGGCGGTGAGAACGTCTACTCCGCTGAGGTCGAGAGTGCCGTCTCCAAGCATCCCGCGGTCGCCCAGGTTGCGGTGATCGGCATCCCGCACGACACTTGGGGCGAACAGGTCCACGCGGTCGTGGTCTGTGCCGAGGGCGCCGAGACCAGCGAAGAAGAGATACAGGCGTTCGCCCGCGAGTCGATCGCGGGCTACAAGGTCCCCAAGTCTGTGGAGTTCCGCAGCGAACCGTTGCCCCTGTCGGGCGCCATGAAGGTTCTCAAACGCGAACTGCGGGCACCCTACTGGGAAGACCACGGCCGAGGCGTCAACTGACCGCTCCGCGCCACCACTCCAGAGAGACACGGTCCCGCCCAATCAAGGGAGGTCGCCGGATACGTGACGACGCGGCGCCGGATGCATGGGAGCCGTTCTCAACGTCGGATGTCGTTGATCAACAGCATGAGGGACAAGTCATCGATCGGTGAGGGCTCGAACCCGAAGTGGCGATAGAAGTCGGCCGCCCGGCCGTCCTTGGCGTGGACCAGCACGAGACGCACGCCGGTGAGGGAGGCGACCTCCAGCGCCTTGAGCAGGAAGTGCTTCAACAGCGCGGCAGCAAGACCCTTACCCTGGTGGCCGCGGTCCACGGCCAACCGGCCCAGCAGCATCGCGGGCACCGGGTCGGGCTGGTTGCGCGCGGCGCGCCGGGTGGCCTCGGTGCGAGCGACCACCGCGGTGCTCGACGCGTAGAAGGCCACGACCCGAGTACCGTCCGCCACAACCCATGTCCTGCTTGACCCTTCACGCTGATTGCGGGGCGCCCTGCGGCGCAGCCATTCGTTGAGAGCTTCGTCGCCGCAGTCGAATCCCTCTACGTCGTGATGTGCGGCGAGAAGTTCGGGTCCCCGGTAGCGGCTCATTCAGTTTCCAGCACCGAGGGTCTCGCCAGCAGGTCGGCGATCCTCGGCTTGGCGACTGCCGGCCGGTTGAGGATGTCGTGGAGTTCGCCCCAGGCCTCATCGGAGAGCGTGAAGACCCGGCGGTCGGCGAGGTCATTGACGGCCGCCGCGACCGCGCAGCTCACCACATACTCATTGAGCGACTTCCCGGCATTGTCGAGCACCCGACGCACTATCGTGTCTTCAGCGGGGGTGACTCGGATCGACCATCGCTCCGTCTTGACATCCATACCGGCACTGTACGTCATTTAGGCGTACAGTACAACCACGGGTGCTGGACCGCAGGGCCGAGGCGTCAACTAGCCGCAGCCATGGTCGCCTCAGTCTCCGAGGTCGGGGGCCCAGGACGAGCCGTTGATGTGGCCGCCGCCGTCGACGAACAGGGTGTTGCCGGTCATGTAGCGACAGCCCTCGCTCGCTAGGAACACCGCCACCGGGGCGATGTCGTCATAGCAGTCACCGATTCGGCCCATCGGGTTGCCGGCGTCGGCGGCCGAGAGCAGTTCGGGGTGCTGTGACATCACAGCATGGAACGAGGCGGACTTCGCAGCCGGGCAGATCACATTGGCGACGATCCCGGTGCTGGCCCATTCCCGCGCCGCGGTGCGGGTCGCGGCCCGCAGCGCCTCCTTCGACGAGTTGTATTCGACGGTTCCCATATGGGCATTCACGCCGTTGAGCGAGCACAGGTTGATTATTCGCCCATAACCGCGGGGCTTCATGACCGCGTGGGCCGCGTTCATGGCCCAGAACGGCCCCAGGAAGCCGACGTCGATCCCTCTGGCCATCCCTTCGGCGGACTTGTGCTCGACCCGGCTGATCACCCCGCCGCCCCAGGCGTTGTTGACCAGGATGTCGAGGCCGCCCCAGCGATCGACCGCCGCGTCGATCATCGCTTCCACATCAGCGCGGCTGCCTGCATCGGTGCGCACGAACAGTCCGGCGTCGCCAAGCTCGTCGGCCATCGCCTGGCCGGTGCTTTCGTTGAGCTCTGCGATCACCACGCCTCGGGCGCCCTCATCAACGAAGCGCTGGGCGATGGCGGCGCCGATGCCGTCGCCCGCCCCCGTGATCACAGCAATCCGTCCGTCGAGTTGCCCCATGATGCCCCTCCTTCGAGTGGCTCTGCCCTTGAGAGCCCATGCGCTGACCCTACGATATTCTGATTCGCTAAGGCGACAGCGCTGCAGCGCCCATGTTCGCCTTGACCCGCCGCAAGTCGCGGGCCGCTTCATTCAAATTCCAAATCATATCATCGAGAATGTGGATACAACCTGGTGGCCGCCCATTGTCCCGGTCTATGAGGTCGTTGAGGTCATGTGCAGGACGCCTCGAAGATGCTGCCGATGGAGGAGTCCAGCATCGAATTGAACTCTGCTTCGCTCTGCTGGGCGCTCAGTCCCTCGGTGAGGGCCCTCGAGAAACTGGCGACCATGCCGAGTTGGCGAGACAGCCGATCGTTGGACTCTTCCCGGGAGTAGCCGCCCGACAGGGCCACCACCCTCAGCACCCGCGGATGGGCGATGACATCGCTGTAGAACCCGTCGGTGGAGGGAAGGGTGAGCTTAAGCATCACCGACCGGCCTTCGTCGAGTTGGTCCAGCCGGCTGAGAATCGCCGCTTTGAGCATCGTTTCGGCTTCAGCCTTGGTCGAGCTGTGGATGTTGACTTCAGGCTCGATGATCGGCATCAGGTCGGCGTCGAGAATCTGCTTGCCGACCTCGAACTGCTGATCGACGACCGCATCGACGCCTGCCTGGTCCGCCTCGTTGATGACCGACCGCATCTTGGTGCCGAACACTCCCTTGTCGTTGGCACGTTCGAGCAGCTTGCCCAGCTCCGGCATCGGTTTCATCACCTGCGTGCCGTTGAATTCTGTGCCGAGCCCCTTGTCGACCTTGAGGAACGGCACGACCCGCTTCTCGTTCCAAAGGTAGGAGGCGCTCGGCCGGCCAGCGATGTCGCGGTCCATCGTCATCTCAAAGAGGATCGCCCCGAGGATGCGGTCACCGCCGAAGCTGGGACTGGTCACGATACGGCTGCGCATCTCATGCACGAGATCGAACATCTCAGCGTCACCCTCATAGGCGTCCTCGGAGACTCCGTAGAGCTTCAACGCCTTGGGCGTGCTGCCGCCGCTCTGGTCGAGGGCGGCAATGAAACCGTCGTCGTGCTTGACCTTGTTGAACTGCTCTGGGTTCATGCTTCGCCGCTTTCTGATCGAACGGGCCGGGCGCGAATGGACACTATCACCACCGTACCTCCCTACTCAGCGAAGAAAAGCAGCTTGTTGAGCTTCGTAGCTCCGCCGGCGCGATCATCGGCGAGTCGGCCCGCGACATGAACAACCATCTCGGTGAACTTGTCGACGTCGTAGGCCACATCAACTTCTTGTGCACCGGTAGTAGCTGACGAGGCGATCGACCAGTAGGATGCATCATCGACACAACAGAGACCGACTTGTCCGACCAGCCGAATGCGCCTGAACACACGGCGGACAACGGCGCGAATGTGAACCCCACCGAAGGGGTGGAGGCTGGCGTCTGGAGCACCGCGACACAGAGAGCGTCCGAAGTCGCCAGCAAAGCCGCAGACACCACACGCAACGCCGCCAGCAAAACAGCAGACACCACACGCAACGCCGCCAACAAAACAGCAGACACCGCCAGCAAAGCCGCAGACACCACACGCAACGCCGCCAGCAAAGCCGCAGACACCACACGCAACGCCGCCAGCAAAGCCGCAGACACCGCCAACAAGGCCGCAGACACCACACGCAACGCCGCCAGCAAAGCCGCAGACGCGACGGCCGCCGGAGCGAGTCGCGTCGTCGAATCGGCCCAGACGCTGCTGTCGAGCGACTTGTCCGACACGGTCAACGGGCTCGTAGCCGCGGCGGTGAAGGGTCCCGCGACCATCTACGACAAGGCGATGGACGCCAACTATCTCGACCCGCTGCTGCGGCCCGGACTCGGAGGCAGTTACCACCGCCTGTTCGACGGAGGACACACCATCGCAGGTGCCGCGAAAGCCGTCCACCAAGCAACCCCCGACGACACAATCATCCAAGAAGCCCACGGTATGGTCCTCGGACTCCTCAAGGACGCATCAACCCCGCGCGGGTTGCCGCTGACAACCTGGGACAAATCCACCTTCGACTCCGTGGCCGCGACCCTCAACGACAAGTTCTCGATCCCCAAGAGCTGGTTGTATGAGGTCAACACCTTCGACATAGCAGATCTGCTCGGCGCTACCGTGAGCGTTGTCGCCGTGGTGTTCGGGTGGAACCGTGCCGACACTGAGACCTTCGCTCAACTGGCCGCCAGTGCCGGAATCTCAGCGGCTGTCGCCGCCAACCCGCTGTTGACACTGGTCTCACTAGTGGCGTTGGCGCGCTCATACGACAAGGCCCGCAGGAGCGGCGAATACGGCGAGTTGGCCGACGGGGCGGCCCGGGGTGCGATCGGGTCGACGGCTACCTTGGCGACCGTCGCCGCGGTAAGCGTCGCTGGCGGGTCCGCGGGGTTGATGCTGTTGTCGGGGCTGACCGCCGGTGTTCTGGTCCATCGGGTCACCCGCGACCTCGTCGTCGCAGATGTCCCCCGCCATGTCAAAGACGTCACCAGGTTTGTGGCCCGCAGCGCGGCGACAATAGCGGCGGAGGCACGCCTCAAAGCCGCCGGCCCAATCGGCGAAGCCGCTGATGACGACCGACGAGTACCGGAGAGGATCAACTTCATGGGCACCGGCAGCAGCTGAAAGGCCCGGGACCGTGAGGCAGCCGCCAGAACGCGCGACCGCCGATAGAGCAGGCCGCAGTCCTTCGATTGGCTGCCGGGATGCCTGAGGGTGTATTCCTCTTTGGTGACCGCTGACACGACCATCCGCTCCCCGTGGCGGATTTTTGGTCTGGTGGCGGGCTCGGTGGCTTTGGCGACACTCAACTTCTCGATGATCTTCGTCGCCTTCGGTGAGATCACTGACTCGTTCGACACCAGCGACAGCACCATCTCCTGGGCCCTGACCGGATTCGCCATCACCACCGCGGCGGTGATGGTGCCGGGCGGGTGGCTCGCCGACCGATTCGGCAGAACCCGGATCTTCCTGATCGGTTTCGCGTTGTTCCTCGCAGGCAGTGCAGGGGTGGCAGCAGCACCCTCGGTCGAGTTACTGATCGCCGCCCGAGTCCTGCAAGCGGTTGGGCTCGCCATCGAAGCGCCGGCCTCGTTCGCGTTGGTGCTCGATGCCTTCCCCAAACGGATGCGCTCAACAGCGGTCGGCGCCATGGGCGCCGCCGGAGGGGTCGCCGCAGCGTTGGGGCCCCTGGTGGGCGGTGCGTTGGTCGAGGCTCTGGGCTGGCGATGGGCGTTCTTCTGCAACGTGCCAGTCGGCATCGTGGTCCTGGCGCTGGTCGGGCCGCGCCTGCCACCCAACCGGGTGCAGATGGCGCGCCGAGCCCCCGACCTGGTCGGTGTGTTCCTGCTGATGTTCGGGGTCGGATCGCTGGCTCTGGGAATCGTGCAGAGCGACGACTGGGGGTTCGGAGGCACGCGAACCGTGGCAGCCCTGATCGCAGCTGTGATCCTGTTGGCCGGGCTGGTCAGGCGATCCCGGGTCCACGCCGAACCGATCCTGTATGTGCCGCTGTTCGCCAACCACGACTTCCGGGTGGGGAGCGCATTGTCGTTCTTCCTGGCCGGCAACTTCATGGGGTCGTTCCTCGCGTTCGTGACGTTCCTGCACGAAGGTTGGGGCCTGTCGCTGTTCAAGGCGGGCCTGGCCGTCGGTCTGATCCCGGCCATAGGCGGACCCATGTCAGTGGTCGCGGGTCGCCTCGCCGACCGTTACGGGCATCGGACGGTGATCCTGCCGGGGTCGCTGCTGATGGCGGCCAGCGGGCTTTGGATGTGGTCCGCTGCTGGCTCGCAATCCCAGATCTGGACTCTTTGGGTTCCGGTGGTTGTGGTGTACGGCGTGGGCGTCGGCCTCGGGCACGCAGCCTGTCAGGCCGCTGCGCTGTCCACGGTCAGCGAGGACCGGCTCGGAATCGGCGGCGCCATGAACCGGATCTTCATGGAGATCGGCGGAACCATCAGCATCGCCATCGTGATCGCCCTGTTCGTGCATCACGACGACCCGGTCGACGGCCTCCGCGCTTCGATGCTCCTGCTGGTGGTCGTCAGCGCAATCTCAGTCCCCATCGCCGCCTCCCTCCACAACCGCGGCCACGCCTGACCTCGTCCGTTCTCGCAGCAAACCTCCACCTGCGAAACCGCCGACCACCGTGGTTGTGCTCGTGGTATTCTCAGGGCCACTGATCGTCGCAGGAGGTTCTCATGGGTCAGGTTACGTCCCTGCTACATCGAGACTTGTACGTGATGAGCCAGGTGGATCGCCTGCTCGATCTGGGAGTAGGCACGGCACGGCGTTGGATCGACGGCTACGAGCGCCGCGGTCGCAGGTATGAGCCGCTCGTCCGCGAAAGCGCAACAGGCTCAGATGTGGTCACATGGGGTGAGTTCGTCGAAACACGGCTCATCGCCGAATACCGAAGCCGCGGTGTCGCGGTCGTGCGGATGCGGCCGGCGATTATGGCGCTGCGCAGAGAGTTCAACACCGACCACCCTCTCGCGACCGCTCGGCCGTTTCTCAGCGAGGACGGCAAGGATCTGGTGTTGCGAATCCAGGACGAGACGGTGCTGAAGCCGTCGCTGCGGTTCGTTCTGCGAACAAGCCAGAACGTAATGCTCTCGATGGAAGTCCAACGGTTCCAACAGGACGCGGAGTACGAAGACGACGAGGTGCGGCGATTCGGCATGTTCGGCACTGCGAATGTGGTGCTCGACCCCGAGTACGGCTTCGGCGAGCCTACGATCCGACACCGGCGACTGCGGGTCTCAGCAATCGTCGAAGCGATGGCCGCGGGCGAAGCGCGTGACGACATCAAGGCGACCTGGGACATCGACGACGACATCCTCAACGACGCACTGAGATGCTCAAGGGTTGCATGAACCCGCACTGGCATGGCACGAGGCGGCACGTTCGGCGGGATTTTCATTGACGAGAACATCTTGGGCGTTGCCTACGAGCTTGACTCCCTCCACCCAGGACTCGTGTACTGGGTCGGACACCCTGCGATCCTGGAGATCCCACCGTCCACCAAAGACACGGACCTGCTCGACGCGCTCGGTAGCGGAAACCTTGACCTGATATTCGTAACCCGGGACAAGCGGATACGTCGCGACAGAATCGAGCGCGAGCACCTGATGCGGTCAGCGGTCAGAGCGGTATTCCTAACGAGCGCCAAGAACATGAACAAGTCCCAGATGGCGGCGCTCATCGAGCAGTCGTGGGACCAGATCGCGCAGGAGGTCGGTCTCTCAAGCGGGCCGTCACTTTGGTCGCTAACGCCGTCGAACGGTCTGAAACCGATCAACTGAGCGCAGCCGCGACCACCCGCCCGGTACCGCCTTGCTGGCGCCGGTCGAGACAGCCGCGGTTCCGGGTGTAGCCCCGCGCACTGTCGGCTGAAACGCCAACGAGCCTGACGACCGTAGCCACAGCTACATCCACTCGTGTTGTGGTGCTTTGAGCGAGCACGTAGCCGTTGGCGAGAGATCACACATCGGTTGGCTGTCACAGGCTGAATCTAGGGTGGACCGGAGCGGGTCTGTTCAGGGTCGCTGGATGTTGAGCAGGTGAGAGGGCAGTGAACGAAATTCGGCGTAACGTGCTACCGATGCTTGGAGCGCGGCGATGATTGCTTGCGGACACTGTGGCGGGCGGCATGGGACCGTCAACGAGGTGCGCACCTGCTCGCTCGACGTGCCACCTCTGGACGGCGAGCCCATCGACACAAAACCAGGATCGGCCCCACCGAGGCTGACCGAGCTGTCCGCTGACCGGCCAGGACCCCCGAACTTCTCC
The DNA here is from genome assembly GCA_024421085.1 of Acidimicrobiia bacterium. GTDB lineage: Bacteria > Actinomycetota > Acidimicrobiia > Acidimicrobiales > Aldehydirespiratoraceae > VXYK01. The sequence continues at coordinate 7,891 of JAHQYN010000026.1, read as the reverse complement.
GTGGCGCGGCCGAAACTCCTGAACGGGTGCCGCCCGGTGGCGCTGGCAGCGGATTGGCAGCGCTTGGCGGGGCCCGAGGCTCTGGGACGGAACCTGGTGGTCAATCCGGGGCAGGACGCTCCTGAACCATGGGCGGAGTGTGAGCGCATTGTTGTGGACGGGCAGCCGGGTGCATTCGGCCGTCTCCGAGCGCTGCGGACGGCACGAACCAGAGCAGTCATCGAGTTGGGGATCGACCTCAGTGACGAACCACCTGTGCTCGACGTGTCCTACTGGCACCTGTCACCCAACACCGACCTCGAGGGCGAGGCACTGCAGCATCTGGTGTTCGACCACGCAGTCGATGCCCGAGCACCCGACCAGCCGACAATCCGTGCGGTTTCGCTGGCCGTCAGTGCGGGCGCCAGACCCCTGACCCAAGGTCCGGGAGACGTAGAGACCAGCCGAGGGCCGGCTTGGTGCGACGGAGGGCCGCTGGACTGGTTCGACAACAGCGACCTCGAAGCGCCGGTGATTCCAGCGGTGCATCTCGGCATCGGTTCGGTCGCAACCGTTCGCAACACCGCACCGAGCGCCGACCTCGCCGACGATCAGCTGCGCGCGGTCGCGCACAGCGGTGGAGGCGCCAGGATCATCGCTCCCGCCGGATCAGGCAAGACCCGGGTGCTCACAGAACGGGCCCGGCACCTGATTCGGGACCGCGGGATCGACCCGGCGAGCGTCTGCCTCGTCGCCTACAACGTGCGCGCCCGCGAAGAGATGCAGGAGCGCACAACAGACCTAGCAGGCCTGGAAATCCGCACCCTCAACAGTCTGGCGCTGGCGATTCTGCGGGGCTCAGGGCCGTTCCGCAGGCCTGCCCGACGCAATGGAACACGAGTGATCGACGAACACGAAGTGCGGCAGATGCTCAACAGTTTCGTCGGCGGACGACGTGTAGCGATGGCCGATCCCCTGGCGGTCTGGATCGAGGCTCTCACCGCCACGCGCATGGGGCTGCGTCCACCGAGTGCGGTTGAACAGGAGTTCGGAGGCGACGTCCGCGGCTTCGCCGATGCTCTGCCTGAGTACCGCGCTCGTCTCGATGAGGCCGGGGTCGTCGACTTCGACGAGCAGGTCCTGGGAGCAATCGAGGTGCTGTGCACTGATCCCCGAGCACGGGCGGTCGCCAGGCGGGCCTGCGGGGTGCTGCTCGTAGACGAGTTCCAAGACCTGACACCCGCCCACATCCTGCTGATCCGCCTGCTTGCCGGTCCGGCTGCGAACGTCTTCGGAGTGGGCGACGACGACCAGACCATCTACGGCTACGCCGGAGCCTCGCCATCCTGGTTGATCGACTTCGCCGACCTGTTTCCGGGTGCGGCCACCCATGACCTGCGGGTCAACTATCGCTGCGGTCCGAGCGTGGTCAACGCCGCGGCCACGTTGCTCACGCACAACCGGCGTCGGGTCGACAAGACCATCCGGGCGCGCCCCGGGCGCGCCGCGCTCGACAACGAGATCGAGGTCTCGCTGAGCGATGACCCCCTGCAAGCAACGATCAACCGGGTCTCGGAACTTCTCGACAGCAACGTGGGAGCAACCGACATTGCCGTGCTGGCCCGGGTGAACGCGACTCTGCTGGGCCCGATGATCCTTCTCGAAGAGGACGGAATCCCCACCAACCGTCCGGTCGGGGCGGGTTTCATGGAGCGGACCGGAGTCGCCGGCGCGCTGGCCTGGCTGCACCTCGCCGTCGCTCCCGAGAACTCCCTTCCGAGCGACGCCCTGGAGACCGCGGTGCGCAGACCGCCCAGGGGGATCAGTGCCCGCCTGGTCGGCTGGGTCGGCGAGCAACGAAGCCCCCGCCGGTTGAAGGCACTGGCGGGCCGGCTCAACCAGGAACGCGACCAGATCAAGATTGCCGAGTTCATTGCCCACCTCGAAGCACTCCGTCGCCTCGCCGACCGCAACGCCGACACAGTGACGCTCCTCGAAGCGGTCCGCGACGATATCGGGCTCGGTCGAGCGCTCGACAACCGTCTCGATGCCAGCCGACGGTCGGTCGACCGCTCGACCCACGGCGACGACCTGGCCGCCCTGCTGGCGGTCGCCAAGCGCTGCGAAGACCCCGCAGAGTTCCCCGCCTGGCTGGCACAGCGGCTCAGTCCCACCAGCACGGTCCGGTCACAGCCAACCAACACCGGCCAGTCACAGCCAACCAACACCGGCCAGTCCCGGCCGACCGGCGCGGTGCCGCCCCGCATAACGCTGAGCACGATCCACCGGGTGAAGGGGCGCGAATGGCCCCATGTGATCGTCCACGACGCCGGCGAGGGACTGATGCCGCACCGGCTCTCAGCCGACACCGAAGAGGAGCGGCGGGTCTTTCACGTAGCGATCACCCGAGCCAGCGAAACCGTGGCAATAAACGCTGGTCAACCGCCGTCACGGTTCGTCGACGAGATGCACACAGCGGCACAACCCACACCCGTCCGCCCGGTCCCCGAGGCTGGCGGGACCGAACCAACACGCACACCGCCACGGCGTCGCGGCCCAGCTGTCAACCGCAACCCCGCACAACCCGAACCCGCACAGCCCGCTACCGGGGCGGGAGAGACCGAACCAGCCCCGGCACCGTCGCGGCGCCGCGGTCCGATCGACCCGCCCGAAGCGTCCACCCTCGACGAAGTGCGCTTGCGTGAGAAACTGAAGGCTTGGCGCTCGGCCGCAGCCAAGACAGCCGGGGTGCCAGCATACGTGGTGTTCAACGACACCACGCTCTATGAACTCGCGGCACAACGCCCCAACACCGATGACGAACTGCTGTCGATCAGCGGAATCGGCCCCGTCAAGCTTGAGAGATACGGCAAAGACATCCTCTCGATCATGGACGAAGTGAGCTGACGGCGACCGCCTCGGGGTCGGCCTGGTTTGCAGGCGGATGCAACCGTCGCCTCTCCTGAGCGAGGGGCATCAAGCCTCGGTGGCCAGGTGGCGGTGGGGCAGTTCGTGGTCCTCTATTCCGCCCGCAAGTGCCAATGCTTTTGTTTAGTTGGTCAGGTAGTAGCGGATGATGGTCTGGAGTTGTGGGAGGGTGACCTGGTTGTTCTGGTAGTCGCGCATGGCGGCTAGAAGTTCACTGAGGTCGATCGTGCCGTTGTTGTCGGCATCGTAGGCATTGACTATGTCTGGAGGCCCAGAGTCAGTGTCTGTGTCTGTGTCTGTGTCTGGAGTTCCAGCGTCGACTGTGTCTTGAGGCCGAGAGTCTTTATCTGTGTCTTGAGGCCGAGATTCTGTGGCTGTGGTTGTGTCTGTGTCTGGTTGGCTGGGCACTTCCTGAGTCGGAGACACAGGTTCGGCTGGTGGCCGTGCCGTGGTGGTTGTTTCGGTGATCGGCGAGGCGGCTGTCGGCGCAGATTTGCCGGGCAGTGTCACCGTCACCGTGTAGGTCTTGGTGGTGCCGTCCTCGGCGGTCACCTCCACCGTCAACGTGTTTTCGCCCCCTGTGAGCGGCAGACCTCGGCTCCAGAAGCCCGACCGCACCGCCCGCAGTGCCGAACCCGTGCCCGACCGCAGCGTCGCGGCATCGTCTTCGGGGGTTGCGAGCAGCCGCGCCACCGTCGTGCCCCGCGGCGCGGTCACTGCGTAGCGCGTCTGGCCCGGCGAGAGCGGGCCGATGTCTAGCTTGGTCCACGGCCCCGCAGCGTTCGACGCACCCCCGACCAGCAGCGACCGCAGCTCCGCGTCCGACGATTCCGTCCACTCCTCGCGTGTGACGGTCACCTGGTAGGTCAGCACGTCGCCCGAGGGCCCCGTCGCCGACATCGCGATGGTGTTGTTGCCGACCTCGAGCGCCACCGATGGGCCCCAACGGCCGGATTGCACCGCCGACTGCTGCGAGCCCGAGCCCGTCGCCAACGACACGGCCTCGTCCAGCGGGGTGGCGCGCAACTGCACATGGGTCGTCTCATAGGGCACCGTCACCGCGTAGTCGGTCAGCTCAGGCGAGAACGCGCCGATGTCGAGTTCGGTCCAGGGCCCTTTGGCGCCAGGGCCGCCCTGCGCGGTCAGGTCTGCGAGCTCGGTCTCGTCGTTGCGGATCGTCACCGTTGCTGAAGCGCGCGCCACCCGCACCGACGACGGCGACGGGTTCGACAGTTCCAGCAGGAAGGTCTCGCCGCTGTCCTCCAAACCGTCGTCGAGGATCGGCACGATCACCTCAGCGCGGGTCTCGCCCTCCGGGATCGTCACCGTGCCCGAGACCGCCTCGAAGTCCACTCCGGGCCTCGCCGCGTTCGGCGCCGTCGTCGCGTAGTCCACCGTGACATCATGAGACGCCGGACGGCTGAGCCAGACCGTCACGGGCGCATTGTTGGTGGCACCGTCCGTCTCGTAGACCAGCGCATTGAGCACCCCGACCTGCAGCGGTGACGCAGCGCGGGCGGGGCTGTCGTCGTCGTTGATGGTCAGCGTCAGCGTGTTGGAGAACAGTTCCGAGAACCCGTATCCCGTCCAGGGATTACCCACCTTGCGTACGGAGAAGTTGTAGCCGGTGGCACGCAGAACTATCGTCTCGCCCGGATCGGTCCAGGGGTCGTCGATGGTCCTCAGCCGTATCGTCTTGGTCTGGGCACCGTTCCAGTCCCCCAGGTTCGCCGCCAGATCGAAACGCTGTCCGGGGCTGCCATAAGGCTGCTCGCTCTGCAACTGTGGCCTGCCCGGGACGATCATCGTCCAGTCCATGCCGATTCTCGCGTCAACGCGTTTGGGCTTCAGATTGTCCGTCAAGCGCCCACTTTGGCCGCGCTGATAGAGACTTGTGGCCAAGCCGTAGCTCGCCGAACCCGAAGGAAGACCCTCGATCTGCGCCCAGAAACCCGGCGGTGCCGCACGGCCCAAGTCGAGCGTCACCACCACATCAGCGCCCTTCTCCGAGGGCTGGCGGTCGACGCTCAAGGTCAGGTCGTAACCCTGCCACGACACCGGCGACCCGGGCGTGCCCGTGGCGAACACCCAGTCGCCGGGGACCTCCATGCTGTCCTCAACGAGGTAGGGCCGCAATCGCAAACGGTAGGTCCGGCCGTCGGTCAAGCCCGCGAGCTTGTGTGCACGCGTTGTGGCCTCGGAGAGGGAGACCTCCACCCAGCCCGCCGACGGGTCCGAGCCGGAAGCCGCCGCGTCATCGGCCACCGACGACGAAGCCGTGTAATGCAGGTGGAAGCCATTGGAGCTTGTTGGCGACGCCGGCCAGAAGAGGGCCAGTTGGCGGGCGCCTGCGCTGACGTTCAGAGAGAACGGTTCGAGGCTGTCGTCGACGATGACCATCTCGTTTTGGTAATGGCTGGCGCCCACACCGATGTTCGTCGGCGGCGACAGCCGCAGGATAACCACTTCGTTGCCGCCGTCGTCTGCCAGGTCTGCCGTCGCGGTAATTCCGAAAGTCTTCTGGGTCTCGCCCGGTGCGAAGGTGACGCTGTTCGCAACCAGGGAGTAGTCGGCTGGGATCGTGTTGACGTCTACCGCGATGATCCCCACCGTGACGCTGTGGGTCTGCGCGGGGCTCAACAGCACCACAATCTCTTCGGGCTCGGAATCGGACTCCACGGTCAGCAACGTGTTTAACTGGAACGACACAAGCCCGGTGACCGGCATCGGCGTGCCCGTCGCGAACGCCCATTCACTGTTGACCCCGCTGGCAGTTGCCCGCACCCGGAACCGGTACGCCTGGCCGTCGGTCAGGCCGGTGAACGTCTGGGTGGTGCTTGTGCCCCCCGAGAAGTTGCCGAACACCCAAGACGTCAACGGGTCGCCCGTGCCCGCGGCGGCGTTGTCCCCGACCGCGCCGGCACCCGAGGCCGGCGCCGCGGTGTAATGCACGTTGTAACCCGTCGCCGTGCCCACTGTCGGTGCCATCCAGTTGAGGACCAACGTTTGCGAAGCGGTCGCCCTGGCGACCAGCGCCGGCAGCGGGCCCAGAGTGCTCTGCGCCTCGGCGGGCGCCGCCTGGACAAGGCCGATTGCTCCAGTGAGCAGCAGCGCTAGGACGGGAAGGAGGCCGAAGAGGCCCCGCGTCGGTTTACCAGACATCGGGGGCGTGGGGGGGGGGGGGGGGGGGGGGGGGGCGGGGCGTGGGGGGGGGCGTGGTGTGTGCGGGCGGGGGGGGGGGGGGGGGGGGGGGGGGGGGGGAGACAGTCGTGGTTTGCTCCACCGGTGGTTCAGCGCCTGAGAGTTGTCATCAAACATGTTCGGTCATCCTTATGGTTGTTGTCCAGCACTTGAAATATATCGCAATTCTCAAGACTATACCCGAGGTAACGGTAGATTGCAAGTCGGGACGGCCAGGCTTCTTTCCCAGCGCTGAACTACAACTATGAACGACACGGTTGCTCTTGAAATCAAAATGCCGCAAGCGCCTACCGAAAGCGACAACACCAGCGACCCGCGCCAAACCCCGTTCCGCAACGGACGCGGCGACCACATCCCGAGCGGGAGAGCGAGGCCGAACTTGAGCGATTCGTGCTCGTCAACGCCGACACCGGCATCCACGACGAGGAGTTGGTGAGGCTGTACCCTCGCCTCGACCTGCGTGCCCCCATACTCCTCGGGCTACCGGGTTAGGCGATGAGCCGTCATCATCAGCCCCAGACGTTCGCCGGCGACCCTAGAATTGGGAAGTGACCGGGGAAGACCGGTGTCCCGAGTAGCGACCGTAAGCCGCGTCGCCGTGCTCAACTAGGTGGTGCGCCGCGATATTGTCACGGGCGGTTTGCAACTCTCTGAACAGCGGAAACAAATTCCCGTCAGCGTCACAAAATTTGTTGACGCACTACGAGCGACCTCATTTCTTCGATCTTCTGGCGACGGTGACAGCCCTCGAGATGATCGTTGACAATGCCTGCCGCCTGCATCAGGGCGTAGCAGGTGGTCGGTCCGACGAAGCGCCAGCCCAGTTTCTTGAGAGCCCTGCTCATCGCCGTAGATTCGGCGGTGGTCGCCATGTCAGCCACCGCCGCATGATCGATCTGCGCCGGGCGGGCCGCAGGTTCGGGTTCGAAGCTCCAGAAGAACGCGGCTAGGCTACCGTGCGTCTCCACCGTGTGGATGGCCGCGCGGGCGTTGTTGATCGTCGCTTCGATCTTGCCCCGATGCCGAACGATGCCAGCATCGCCGAGCAGTCGTTCCACATCACCCGCACCGAAACTGGCTACCTGTTCGAAGTCGAAACCACTGAAAGCGGCTCGGAAGTGGGTCCGTTTGCGGAGGATTGTCAACCAGGAGAGGCCCGACTGGAAACCCTCCAAGCACATCTTCTCGTAGAGCGGCACATCAGCAAGGACCGGCAACCCCCACTCCCGGTCGTGATACGCGGCGTAGTCTTCGTGTCCTTCGCCCCACCAGCAAGCCGGCGTTCCATCAGCCCGCCGCGCCAAACCCGCCGGCAGTCCGTCATCTCCCAAAGCAGCACACACGGCAAGACTCTAGCCGACACAACAAGCCCACTAACTCTTTTCGACTGCAACGAGCGCAAACCCGGAGCTCACGGTCAGGTTCTAGTCGGCTCAACGAGCCCACTCTGCCGTGCTTATTGGTGCATTGGTCCTGCACCCACAGGTTACGGGATCATGCGCCTCGATGCCCTCACGGCGGGCGAGCCCGATAACGGTCTCTGCGCTCACGGTCCGCACGGAACATCGTGCGCTCGGTTGAGGAATTGGACTCGGTGGTCGAACCTTTTCCCGAACGCCACTACATGCGACCTCTGTGGGTTCGCTGAAAAGCGCCCTAGGTGGCTGGTGTTTTTCTCGGTAGGGTTGGTGTTATAATTACATGGTTGTAGTCCGTTTTGTGTGGGGAGGTTTTTGTTGTGACTGTGGGTGTGGAGCCGTGTCAGGCTGATTTGTTTAAGGGA
>JAHQYN010000171.1 GCA_024421085.1 Acidimicrobiia bacterium | reverse complement strand
AAATGACGAAGCCGGTGGCGTCGCTCATCGTCGGGCAGAGCGCACCTCCAGGGAAGCGCATGGGGCACGCGGGAGCGATCATCACGGGCTCGGCGGCGCGCGCGGAGAACAAGGTGGCGGCACTGCGGGACGCCGGGGCGGCGATCATCCCGTCGCCGGCGGACATCGGGACGACGATTCAAAGCGTGCTTGGAGGGTAGTCGTCTCGTAGATTCGCCCCAACTTTCTGTCCCATTGGACAACAATGGCGCCCTGCGAGGGGCCCCTTACGACCCGCATTCGGAACCGTGCCCGTCCCAACCGCGTCTCAATTAGGGAAGGCTATTCCGAATTGGAGGACACACCCCATGGCTCGCTTCATCACCGTCATCGCGCTAATCCTTGTGTTGCTGGCAGTCTCCGCATGCAGCGGAGACGACTCTGAAGAAGGGGGCTTCACGACCGCATCAACCTCCGCTGATTCGTTCGACTTCGCGACGGAAGATACCGCAATGGCGATGGCGTCCGCGCCCACCGCTCCCGCGGCGATGCAGCCGGAGGCGGCGATGGAGAAGGCGTTTGCCGACGGCAACGCAACAGGGGAAGCCGGCGGGGCGCTGCAGATTTCGGACCGGAAGATCATCTCCACGGGCAATATCACCGTCGAGGTGGATGACGTACAGAGCGCCGTCACGGCGGTGGAGGCTCTAGCAGAGAGCATGGGCGGCTATGTCGAGGTGCTGTCGAGCAGCGGTGGGGACGAATTCAGCCGGGCATCGCTGACCATCCGGGTGCCCCAGGGCCAGTTCGCGTCGGCGTACGACCGCATCCGGGAGCTGGGCGAGGTGCTGAACGAGCACCAGGGCAGCGAGGACGTCTCCGAGCAGTTCATCGACCTGGAGGCGAGGCTCAACAGCGCCAAGCGGGAGGAACAGAGCTTCCTGAACCTGCTGGGGCGCGCCACCTCCGTCAGCGACGTTCTCACCATCGAGCGGGAGCTGGCCCGCGTACGCTCGGACATCGAGCGGTACGAGGGAAGGCTGGACTTCCTGTCGAGGCAGGTGGACCTGTCCACCATCTGGGTGGAGCTGGTGCCGGAGGAGGGGCCCTTCGTCGAGAAGCCCTTCGGGGATCTGCGGATCACCGTTGACGACGTCCAGGGCAGCCTCGACACCGTCCGCCGGATCATCGCCTCGTACGACGGCGAGATCCGCGGGGGCACGATCGTCGACAACGGCGACGGTACATTTACTGCAACGTTGTCTGACGGCGGCTGATGGCGTGATGTTGAGGGAGTTTGCGTCCGTGGCGAAACGAAAGCGACGGCTAGATGCGGATCAGTGCCTGGACGTTAAGCTTGGCATCGAAGCCGAACGGCCTCGTGCTCAGGGGAGTTCACAAACAGGTCAGGCATGGCTTGGAGCTTCCCCTCGAAGCGAAGATCGGTTGGTCACTCTGAATACGCCCGCCCGCCACGGACGCAAATCCCGCCGACGCCCTACACGCGCAACGGTGCGCTTTCAGCCCTTCCGACTCGGACTCCCCGTCTTCTGAGGCATCACTCCGACCTAAAACGCGAGGTGCCCGATGATGGAGGTATTTGGATGGCCTGCAACCACGCTGACCATCGGCAAGGCGGAAGGGTGTGGCTTGTCAATCACGGCAGCGACACGAACACCTACTACGAGATCGAACAGATGCTCGACGAATACGGCTGCCGTTTCGAACGAGTGGTCTTGCACAGCAGAGTAGGTGCCACCAACAATCCCCTACGCGGCGTCCCAGTTTGTCTGTGGAATACAAATCCTAACAACGATAGCCCGTACGGTGTCGGGGGTGAAGCGATCAACGCTAGGGGCAGCAGTGCCCAAACAACTCCTCTGGTTCTAGGAACCCCCGGGCTGTTGCCCGGCGCACCTACCAATGTGCGGATTGCTCAGCCGCCGGTGCCCGCACGCGGTGCGGACGATCAGAGAGGCGACGCGTTGGTTGTCTCTTGGACCGCTCCCGCGGCGCAGACCGGCATCCCGCCGTGACTGGTTTTCAGATACAGCGCTGGACTTCCGCTATCACCATGCCTGCTACTGCCGCAGCGCCCGCAGGAATGTGGAGTACTGCGGTTGCCGCTACAAGTCCTTATAGCTACCCAATCGATCGCACAATCAGTCCGACCGAACTAGGTGTTTCGTACGATTTTCAGATCCGCGCTACGAACGCTACCGGTAACGGCCCGTGGAGTGATTTCGCTTCGGGCACTGCAGCGGATCTGCCGGACGCGGTACTCGGTACCAATATCGAGGTCATCGGGGCCAATAGATCACTCGTAGTGACTTGGACCCCGGCGGTCAACAACGGTGCAGACATAATCGACTACAGTGTGCGGTGGGCAGTCAACCGGACAGGCAACGAGCTTTGGGCTTCCAAGACGGTGACCGCATCGGCATTGCCGACAACCGTCCTTAGCGGTTTGACGAACGGCGAGCCTTACGTCATCGGAATCACCGCAAGGAACTCGGTCGGTTCTTCCGGAGAAACCCAGACGACCACGAACCCCTCGCCTGCCGGTGCGGTCGCTGGGCCGTCAACCGTGACAGCGGTAGCAAATCCGACCAAGGACAACACCACTGGCAACATGATTGATGTCACCTGGTCGGCGGTACCCAACGTGGCTGCATACCGTGTTGAGTATCTAGACGTTACGAGCAACCCGACCAGAGGCTGGCAAGAGGTTGCGCCAACGGGCACTTCAATCTCGACCGTTCCGATTGAGGGGACCTCGACAAACTCGCCGACGGGAACAATGTCTTACTTCAACGCTGCGGCTACTCGGAGCGCCACCATCACCGTAACCCCGGATACGACCTATGTGGTGCGGGTGTTGCCCGTTACACAACCACTGGTCGGCGGGCTGCGTATGGGAGATGGCATTGAAGGCACGCCCGGCTTCTCCGCCCCAGTCAAGGCAGAAGCTACACCTGCCACAGCCGTGACCCATACCGATGGAACGACTACCAATATCGATGGAAGTGCTACCGTTGCTTTTGCACAACCGACGAAGACAACCACGGTGAGGGTGACATGGGCCGTGAATGCGGCAAATGCTGAAGCGGAAGGTGTCACCGGCTACATGGTTACCTGGTATCCAACATCATCGACGGTTGCTGGTAACCGTGGCAATGCGACGGTTGCGGCTGCCGCAAGGAGCTTCGACATCACCGGCCTAACCGCGATTGGCCAGCAGTTTACGGTGATTGTGAGCCCAGTCAACAAGATCGGGGTTGGTGCTCCCGCCACAGGTACTCACACGCTGACACCGGCGACCACGTAAGCAACACAAGATGTAGTCAGTCACTCTCTGTGCCTTATCTAAGGTGCAGGGAGCCACTGGCTACTTAGCTCCATTCCAACAACCCCGGAGCCCGAGGCATAAGCCTCGGGCTCCGCCCGTTAACCCAAAAGATTGGGTCCATGCATAGCAAAGCGGCGCACCCCGCAGTACGTTCGTTGTCGTAGTCGCCGCACTCTCCGAAATGGTGGGTTAGCGTGGGGCTCGACCCTACCTCAAGCGCCAGAGAGGGCTAGGCACGGTCAAGAGCCTGGACCTAGGTCTTGTTGCCGAAGATGCACACAGCGGCCCCCTCGGACTGCTCCACATACAACCCAACCACATCTGTGAGTTTGGCATCGAAATCGGGGTCGGTGGGTTACGGCCGCAGTTCCCGTGCCCTCCCTATGCGCGCAACGGTGTCTACGCCCACGCCGTGACACTGAGCCAACGACCGCGTTGACCACACCGTGGAACCGTCCTCGGGCACGCTGTGAAGCGTGTCGGTCAGGATCGCTCGCCTTTACTATTCACGGCAGACCGCCATCAGATTGAAGATGGGGCGCGGCTTCGGCCGCCGTCAAGACCGGCGATGTGCCTCAGGGTCGCGATGTCGGCCCATGGCACACCGGAGACCGTCTCCTGACTCAAGCAAACACGATCAACTTCACCGTCTTATCCGCGCGGGCGACGCACGGCTGCGCCTATCCGGTAATGGCGACACCCTTGGGCTGAGTGAACGACCGTATAGCACACTGTCTACCTATTTCGCCGAAAAACAAACCGCGGTTGCGGTCTCGGAAGTCAACAATCTGGCCAAGGCAAGAAGAGCGACCAACCACTTTCTCTGCTTGTAAGTAGTGGTACGTTTGGGTCAAGTAAACGCCCGTCAATAGTGTTAGCGCGCTTCGGGCAACTGGATGTGTCCGCAATTATTTAGCAGAAATTCATGCGGAGAAAGTATGCGAATATCCGAGAGGGGCCAACTCACGATCCCAAGGGTCTGCGGGAACGATTCGGTCTGAACCACAACGTTGAAGTGGAACTCACTCCCACCGAGGGAGGACCCTTCATTCACAAGCGGACCTCTGTGCAGCATCCCGTAGAGAGGGTCTATGCCATCCTACACAACAGCGGAAGCACGGCGGCCTCCATCGGTGGTTGCGGGTGGGGTTGTAGGTGAGGTGTCGGAAGAGATCGCCGGTTTGGGTTGTGCTGACTTTGATGTTGAGGTCGGCGATGTGGAGGGCTACGGGGGTGTGTTTGTGGACTTTGCCGATGCCTATCCAGAAAACGACAGTCGCGACCCTCTATCTCCCGCAAGAGCGACACAGTTGCCCTGATAGACATCACCAACAAACAACAGCCCTCTGACCCAGGGTACTGGTAGGCTATGTTGTGAACGGAAGGAACCAAGCGATGACAGGTGTGACCTTTGAACTTATCTCCGCTGACGAGCAGTGGGAGATCTTCGATGACGCGGCCCGTCGTCTCTTGGATATAGACGGGTCTGAGTTCGCGCGTCGCTGGGACGACGGCGAGTTTTTGAACAAAGATGAACCAGGGGTGA
>JAHQYN010000170.1 GCA_024421085.1 Acidimicrobiia bacterium | reverse complement strand
CCCCGAATGCTCAGCGCCGACCGCCACCTAACAGAACCCCGCTATCGCACCGCCTCGGCAGCGGCCCACGGCACCGGCAAGTCGTTGAGTGACACACCAAGCCGGCCGCGGCACCACCAAAAGCGACGCTACCCAGTGAACTGGGTTGCAGCTGGCATCCGGTCAACACCTCAGCGCGCCGCTGGCCACCTCAACGCCGACGACCCCCACAGAGAAGCCCCAAACCCATGACACGCTAAAAAAACTCTGCCAGCAAACCCAACTATGCACCACTCGACACGCCCACCCCGACCTCAAACGCGAAGAGCCAGAAAACCCCAGTTAGGAACGTCGCGTTTCCAGACCGGATCTTCGGAGTGCCAACCCCTGAAGAACGAGAATCGGGACCAGCAACACTCCCAGGCGCAAGATCGTTGCAATCAGACAGCAAGCGACAACGATTGTGCTGACGAGAAGCGCAATGGGAAACATCCGTTGGGGGAAGGCCATAGGCGATGCTACAAGGACACCGATCGCGACGAACGCGTACATGACGGCTGCGGGCGGATTCGATGGTGTGGATCGTGTGGGTTGTCGAATGATGACTTGTCCTGCATCACTTGTGAAACCTGGGAATACCGCGTCCATGTCAAGTTCCGTGCCCAACACCACCAACATATACACCGATATTGCTGTCCAAAGGCAAACGGCTAAGAGCACAACCCAGCGCGGCCCCATGTGTCTAAGCATCGTGGTTCACGTCCCGGCAGGAGTTCCTGTCGAATTCCCAGGCTGAGACGAGCGAGAAGTCAACGTCTTCGATGTTCACTGTCTCAGCCGCAGTGAGAAGCGCTGCACGAACCTCATCAGGCTCTGCGTCCACATGGCACGCCTTGTAGATAGCAGCGACACCAGCCACATGAGCGGCTGCTAGGGAAGTGCCACTCGGAACGACGGTGCTCTCATCACCGTTCAGCCCTACGGTTTCGATGCAGACACCTGGAGCTAGGATGTCAATACTCGGACCGGTGTTGCTGAAGTCTGCAAGCCCATCGTCAACTCCGGGTCCGCATGTCGGCGATCCGAATCCGCCCGGTAGCCCATCGAAGTCAACGAATGCGCCTACCGTGATGACCTCAACCAACTTTGCGGGAACGAACCCACTAGCGTCTGCCTTCTGATTTCCCGCGGCGACAACTACCGTCACACCGGCTTCGGACAGCGCGCAGACGATGCTTCGCAAGACATCTACTTCACATGTGGAGTCGTCAGCAACCGAATCGTCGACGCGATTAAACGCGACTAGCGCCACATCAATCTTGTAGGCATGGTCGAGGACCCATCGAAGACCACACAACACACGCTCCTCGGTGGCCTGCGTCTCATTGGCAAATACCCGAACTGAATATAGTTCGGCACCCGGCGCTACTCCAATGATCCCTTTTCCGTCGCGTCTTGCCCCGACAATTCCGGCCAGCGACGTGCCGTGACCGTCCGTGTCGTTCCAGTCATCCCGGCTTTCCGTTGCACAGTCGATGCCTCCTACGACATTGAGTTCTGGATTCGAGATATCAATCCCCGTATCGACGATCGCTACGCTCGGGGGCCACCCAGGACCCGTCGGAGCCAGATAACCGCCGCCGATGCGCCGTATCCCGGCTGGAACCTGATCGCCAGAAGACCTGCCATTAGCCACTCCACCGTCCATGTCAACTCCATTTGAAGCGCAACCACCTACCACACATGCGACAACAGTTGCAACCCTGGCCACGACGGCGACTTTGCTCATCGTTCTACCAGGGCGACGGGACGCGTAGTTTGCCACTGTCTCATCGTTGTCTAGCTTTCGTTGATCCACCAGAAGTTGTCGGTTTGGTTTGTTCGTAGAAGTGCCGAGCACGCACCTCTCTTGTAGTTGCTGACGAAATGATCCACAGTGAGATTCGCGTAGCCGATGGTCTGTACAGTGTGGCCCGCGTAGGTTGTGCCTCCCAACAATATCCCAACTAGCGGAATTCGCGTGCAAGCCACGTTCGCGAACAGCGAATTTGAATAGTCAGAGGCCTCCCCTACAAATATATTGTTGGAATCCCAACCATGCCACGCGTCGTGGCTGGTTCGGCGCCAACCCGTCGCTAAAAGCCAGTTGCTCCACCAAGACCAGCGACTGGGTGAATACTGAGGTTGCTGATTCCATACTTCGACTTGGGCGTTGACCTCTGATGTCGCATCCAATACCGGATAGGCCGGTTCACGTACCTGAGAACGTGTCTTAGCCTTATAGTCGGGGACTTCAAGCCGAAACTGGTTGGACGAGCTAGTTTCAATGGGAGCCAATCCATGAGGCTGAGTCTCCCGCCGGGGCGATGCTGATCCACCAGAATCAGACGTTGCAGTCGCTGAACCGTCGACGTTGTCGGTAGCTGACATGCTTGCAGAATCCGCGGGTGAATCTGCGGTGATTCCAAACTCGACGATTCGCTTGCATGTAACCGGATCATATGCGATCTCGGTGAACGCAGTTGAAACTTGTCTTCCTGCTGTCATATGACCCACAAAGTTGCAACCGGCGAGTTGGCTGCCGTCCGGCATAGTCAATATCTCAGGACGACCCTGCTGAACCACTCGAACGGGATTGAGCAGCACCGGATTTGACCCCCATACCGCCTCCGTGTACTCAACCACCGAATCACCGGTAAGCTGAATATCCGCACCGATTCTAGGTGCTGCCTCCAACTCAATGAACCACTCGGGACTTGCTTCAACTATCGGAGCGCCAGTATGGGCAATAAGTCCGCTGATATCAATTTCATGTCCGTCAACGATGACGCCTTCAGGCATAAGCTCCGCGATTTGTGCAACTTCCGCTAAGTGGCCGTCTGCGTTGAACTTGATGCTATGAGGAACGGGAGATTCCGAAACTAAGGCTGTGGGTTGCTCCGTGAGCATCGAGTCCGTGCCTGGCCCGCCAGGTTGTTCGTTGCCTCCAGTTGTATCGACTTGTTCCCGATCTTGGCGGACCAGAGGGTCAGCGTACGAAGCTCGGACTCCGCTAGTCCAAACGAGGAGCACTAGGGTCGCTAGGACCAACAAACGGGACCAAGCGACGCTTCGCGTATTGGCTCGGCGTGAAGGTCCGCTGTAAGAGAAGACCTGTCGAATAATGCCGTGACTAGAGCAATTCGATGCTGGGTTTTTGGATGTTGTTCGATTCATTGGGTTGTCTTTCTTGTCAGTTCGGTGGTCGAGAGGACACCCAGTACTTGCCCCGCCAGGGGGCTTGTGTCGCGCTGATCCTAAGGTTTTGAAGTCCCTACACGCAAACGTGGGAAATGGGGTTGCTGGTAATCGATGGGGTCATGTTATCAGGCACTTCGCGAAACCGCCAACATGACAAACCAACCACCACCACCCGCCCGCCGAAGCGCCACAAAAGGCTAGCGAGCGACAAGGTCAGCTTGTGGAGCTTATCGCAACAGGCATCTCCTTGCGTTCTCTTGCCACTTCTCGGAGTTTCTTGCTGCGACTCAAGCCATCGTTCACGAGCGGATTGCCATATCTACATATTTGAGGATATGGTCGCATGTATGAAGACGACGATTTTTCTGCCGGACGGCCTCGCTGAGCAGGCCAAGAGCTACGCGGCTGAGCGCGGTTGCACATTCACCGCTCTGGTGGTGGACAGCCTTCACCTCATTCTGCGCCAGTCACCCGAGCCCGAACTGACACCCCTGCCCACGTTCGGCGGCGGGCGCACGCTGGTTGACATCGCCGACAAGGATGCCGTGTGGGACGCATTCGATGCCGACGTACACCGATGATCATTCCTGATGTCAACATCGTTGTCTACGCGTTCCGCAGCGATTTCCCTCAGCATTCGACCGCAAGAGACTGGCTTGAGGGCGTTCGCAGGAGCCAAGAACCGCTCGGACTCCCCGACACTGTGCTCACAGGCTTTCTGCGTTTGGTGACGAACCGGAGGATCTTTTCTGTACCTGCTGAGATGTCAGAAGCGCTCTCGTTCACGTCGACTCTGCAACAGTCGCCGAACTGCCGCACGATCCACCCGCGCAGTGCCACCTGGGACCGGTTGATGGCGTTCGCTACCCGCGATCGGTCTATCGTGGGCAATTTGGTGCCAGACGCCTGGCTCGCCAGTATTGCGATCGCAAGCGGCGCACGACTCGCCACGGCCTATGCCGGTTTCGCACGATTCGAGCGCCTGAGGTGGTTCAACCCCGTCCAGGCAGCATGACACGCGCTTGGTCGCATCTACATTCATTAAACGGATGCTAATATAACGTTTTATGAAAGTACCGGTGCCGACTCTCAATCCGGTTTTGCGTTCCGATGCCCAGGGCCGAATCTTGGCGCGTGTGTTCGCTGACCCCGAGAGCGGGCATAGCCTGACTGCGCTCATGGAACACTCGAAGGCGAGCATGCCCACGGTGATCCGCGAAGTGCGCCGCGCAGAACAGGCGGGGCTTGTTGAGACTTGGAAGGAAGGCAACGTTCGGCGGGTGCGGGCACAGACCCGTCACCCTCTGTACGCTGCGATGAGCCAGATCGTCCTGGCGACGTACGGCCCGCCGGTCGTGGTCGCCGAGGAGTTCGCTGCAATCGACGGCACACAAGCAGTGATGCTGTTCGGTTCATGGGCGGCACGACGAGCAGGGCAGGCGGGGCATATGCCCAACGACATCGACATCCTGATTGTCGGGGACGCCGACCGTGATGCTGTCGACCTTGCCGCCGAACGAGTCGAACAACGCCTCGGGTTCCCAACCCAGGCCGTTGTCAGGACGCGCCACCAATGGGATCACGCCGACGAGAGCTTCATCAGGGAACTCAAAACCCGACCGTTGTATGTCGTTCTCGTTGACGACCGCGACATCGGTGCTGCTTCGTTCAACTTCGCTGCCGACCCCG
>JAHQYN010000169.1 GCA_024421085.1 Acidimicrobiia bacterium | reverse complement strand
CCCCCCCCGATGTTGGTGAGGTCTGGGTGGACGGCGAATTCTGCTGCTGCGGTTGCTAGTTCAGATGCACGCCATATCGAGGCAGTCCAGTCGCCTGCAATGATTCGCTCGGCGGGCCAATGCGACACCTCGCCCCAGCCGTCGGCGAGCGTGCCGGTCTCGCACTCGGCAAGGTTCTTGAACAACTGGTCTGCCTCGTTGTCGTCGGCAGGCAACCGGTCGAGCGACACAATCCGAGTTTCTTGGAGGGGGGGGGCGGCGGGAGATGCGGAGCTGGGTGTTGGGGGGGGGGGGGGGGGGGGTGAACATCATGGTTGAAACGTTGCATTACCACGATGCTCTCGTTGATGTTGGTGTTCTGGCTCAAGTTGATGTTGGACGGGTTATGGCAGGTGAGGATCGTGTGGACATGGAACCGCTTCGCGAGTTCCAGGCGCTTTGGCAAAGCCGATACCGCAGTTAGCGCGGTCGTAGGAATCACCGTGGTGAATACGCCGGATTCGCGGTTCAAGCACAAGTCCGCCAAGCCCACGAACCGTGGTTCCAGCGTGTTCTTGTCCAGGATCTCGCTGAGAGGCCGGTCTGCTGCGGCTAAGAACCCCTCCAGCGTGTCCATCCTTGAGCGCAACGCCTTCTGCGTGTCCTTGCCGAACTTCTCACCCATCTTGGAACGGTTCGTGAAAGGCGGGTTCATGATCACGATGCGGGCATCCTTCACGTCTGCAACAGCGTCGTCCATCTCCGGCCCCTCCAGCACCCGAGCGGACTCAGACCCGGTCTTGACACCAGTTGCTGGCAGCTGGTGACCTTGCCCGTGAGAACCCAGCACCGTGCCCGCCTCGGCCCCGGTCTTGACACGGCTGGACACAGCAGCGTCATCAAACAAGCGCCCGCCGAACACGATGTCTTGGCGGCCGAACAACTCCGGTGTGCCGGCCGCTACGGTTCCGTCTGCTTGCGGGCCATACGGCATCAAGTGCAGACCCATACGGCGGTACTTCACGTCGGCGTTGCCCGACATCAACTGTGTGGCGGCCAACTGCAGCGACACCGGGTTGATGTCTAGCCCCTTGATGGTCTCCTCAACAGCGACCTGCTGCAGCTTCGCCAACTGATCGGTGGCTGCGCCCTGTTCGGCTGCGCGGCGTCTCATCTCGGCCATCACTGCGGTCAGCAGCGTCCCCGACCCGCAGGCCAGGTCGACCGTGCGGTGCTGTCGCCACACGTCAGGGTCGGTCCAGTCCAGCGCGTTGTCGGGGTCTACCGCATCAAGCGTGAGCCTCGCAGCCAACGTCGCCGCGACCGGACGTGTGAAGAACGCCCCGTCAGAGGCCTGGTCGCCCATGACCTGGTTGAACAACGCGCCGGCGTGGTCGGTGCCCATGTCTGCGTACGTCTCGGCGATCTGTTCCGCTTCGGCTGCCAGGTGACGCAGCGCCCGTCGCAACCCGCCGAGGCGTTTCGTGCGGGCAGCGGTGCGCAGCGCTTCAAGTGCCGGCTCGAGCACCGGCAAGAAGTCCTGTCGGGTGATGGCGTTCCAAGAGTCTCGGAACACGTCTTCGGGTTCTGTGGAGGCCTTGATCTCGGCAAGCGGTTCAATGTTCTTGAGTTTGAGCCAGCCCCCTGCATGGATCCGCTGATGCAGCATCGCCGCGTTCATCCACAACAACGCGGCGATGGTCGCCCCGTCCGCACGGGGTTTGCCGGCTTTGGGCGCAGACAACTTGTCTAACCCGAAATGGGCATCGAGTTCAGCCGCGAGCCCCGACTCGGCGTGGATGTAGCGGGCGGCTTCGTTGACCGCATCGCGCAGCAGGTTCAGGTCTCGTTGGACTCGGTTGCCGGTCAGACCGGACTTCTCCAGCAGGTTCATGGCGATGTTGGTGCCCATCTGCTCGGAGAGGTCCAACAGCGTGCCCTGGATGTACTGTTCGAACGCGGCCTGCCGCTGCGCGTTGCGTTCGGCGCGCCGTTTCGCCCGTTCACTGGGGTCGGGCAGTGTCCGCCCGCGTTCTCCGTTGGCGACTTGGCCGGCCCGGCGCTTGGTTTGGCGTTCGTTGACCGGAGCCTCCTGCGGCGGCTGGTTCGGTTTCGGCTTGTGACGAACTACCGAATCCTGCCGCGTCTCGGTGCTGCCATCGGGGCGCTCGACGTGGACAATCATCGAAGTTGGTTCGTCCTTCAAGTCCTCCCACAAAGACATGTCGAACCGTTCGGTGTTGTCGTAGGCCAGCAGCGACCTCTGCTCCTTGACCGCGGCGCGGGCGGTGTCCTCAGCACGGTCCCAACTGCCGGCAACCACCGCGTACTCTAACGTCTTCTTGTCGGGGCGACCCACGGCCACCACGGTTCGCATTTCCAGTTCTTCTTGCGGGGGTGCTGGCGGCAGTTGGATCGTCAACATCTCCGGCAGTGCATCCTCGATGCGTTGGTCGTGGGCACGCAAGGCCTGCAGGATGTCGCCGAGCTCACGCCAGCCCTCATGCTTGTCGCTCACCGACAGATGCCGTTCAGCGTCCACGCCCGGCGGGATCACCACCGGCACGATGATGTAGCCGAGTTCCTTGCCTTCCGCGCGGCGCATCGCCCGACCAACGGCCTGCACCACATCTATCGGTGAACGGCGGGGCTCCAAGAAAGCGACCGCTGAAAGTGACGGCGAGTCGGTTCCCTCACCGAAGATGCCGACGTTGAGGATGCTGTGCGGTGCGTCGGTGCTCGCACCCGCCAGTTTGCGTTTGGCTTCGTCTCGCGCAGCCACCGGCGACGATGCGTCAAGATGCTCAAGTCGGTACTGCGGCACCCGCTCACCCGCTTGACCAGCGACCCAGTCACGCACCGCCTCGGACTGCAACACCGCGGTCATGGCCTTGCTGCGGGCGATCGTGTTCACGAACCCGATGCAGGAACGCAGCGGCACACGTTCACCAGAAGCTGCTTTGGCACCACCCCCGATCGTCAATGCGAACGCCATGCCCTTCAAGTAGTCGCCCGTGGTAGGCAACTGTCCTCCACGCCTGCTAGACGGTGTGGCCCTCTTGTTGCGCTCGGCAGCGGCGGCGGCTTCGTATGCGGCTGCTTCGTATGCGGCTGCTTCGTCTGCCTCGCGGACCAGAGCGTTGGCAAGGTCGGTGGCCTCCTGGCCACCCACCGCCATGGCGATGATCCGGTAATCCGACAACCAACCGTTGCGCACAGCCTCGGCGTAGGACTTGCGAAACAATTCGATGCCGAACGTTTGCTGGTCGTCCATCTGACGAATCACGAAATCGCCTCGGTCGGCCCGCCCCGCAGCTTGCGCCAGCGCGTTGTCGCCGAAGATCCGCGGGGTCGCGGTCTGATACACGCGATAGGTCGCAGGGAACGCTTCACGGTCGTGACACAACGTGAACTCACCGAGCCTCGCCTCCACAGCAGTGCCGCGTTTCTTGCGGCGAACCCCCGCTGTGCGATGCGCCTCGTCACAGACCAGTACCTTGAACCCGTCAGCGGCATCGGCTTCGGCGATTGCCTCAGAAACACGGCGCGCCGACTGGTAGGTTCCGAAGATGACGCTCACCGTGCCCGCAGCACGACCGCTGCGGCGGTTGCGTATCCACTCTGCGATCTCACCCGAGTCGGTTGTGACCAAGCACCCCTTGATGTCCTCTGTGCCCGACAACCCGCGGTCAACGGTGGTGTCATCGGTGTTCACGACCTTCTCCTCATCGGCGCCCACACCCTGATCCGAACACACCGCCATCACCCTCAACGGGGTATTGGTGTGCTGCAGAAACTCGCGTCTGATCTGCGCGACCAGCGCAATCGAAGGGCACAGTACCACCGACAGTTCGCCGGGATAGGTCAACTGTGCGATGATCCGCAAAGCGATGCGTGTCTTGCCGGTGCCGCAGGGCAGCACTATGCGGCCACGAGCCTCGCCGCGCGGGATGTTGTGCTCGTCGGCTGATTCGTTGGCTCGAAGGCGTGCCACCGCGGTTTCGACTGCTTCTCGCTGCATGCACGAACGCGTCTGGATCGGCGGTTCTTCGTCGTCTGCATGACCGCCCGCCACAGGATCACAATGCGGGCAGGGTTCTTCAACGCTCGTCACCAGAGCGGCGCGTTGTGATGCTACGGCTTGCGCTACGTTCACAACTTTCACCGGTGCGCCCGACATCGACACCTTCGCGGGGGAATGCCCACCCAGCGAAACCGCTCCGTTGACCACCATCCAGCGCTCAGCCCAGACGGCGGCGTTGGATGCTGCCGCGAGGAACTTGTTGAGTTCATCGGAGGTGACCCGAAGACCCTCGCCGTGTTCATCGAGCTCGCGGGACTTCACTTGAATCGCGATCCACGCTCCGTCACGGCGACGGGCTACCAGGTCGATCCCAACATCAACCGCTGGTGTGCCCTCGGGCATCACCTCGTGGCGTTCGGGCCAGTGCTCCCAACGCCAGCAGCCGTCTACGTTCCATTCGCGAAGATGCGGGGCGACACTTTGGACCAGATCCTCCAGCCAAACGCCGTCCGTCTGCTCAAACGCGTTGGCTTCGAGTTCAACCATCGCATCATCAAGCACATCACGCTCAACCAAGGACGGTTCGGCTGCCACGGTCAGCAACTATACAGCGGATCTCGGCAACCGAGGTGATCGCCGTCGAGAGCCGACGCCGACTCGGCTACGACTCGGGCATTGTGCAGCGACTTCCCGTACCAGCGTTGATGCACACCGTGGATGCCGCTGTATCGACACGCGCACCACCGGTCAAGGGAGCGCAGAAACAACTAGCGGCTTGATTTCTATTCTTGGAGAATGCTTCTTCTATTTTCTTGACCGTTGACTTCTATTTTGCTGCTTGGACGCACCGGACGAGATTTGGCTGGACCAGTCCTTCAGTAGCCACCCCCTGGGCACCTGCTATGCGTGCGAGGCAATTCCGTCGCGCCCGCGAGCTCTTTGCGCGTCCAAAATGTATGAGTCCAACCGTCCAAA
>JAHQYN010000168.1 GCA_024421085.1 Acidimicrobiia bacterium | reverse complement strand
AGTGGAGACCTTCCCAGGCCAGCACGACCCCCGGTCTGGTGGAGTAGCTGAACCGCACGATCGCACAGGAGTTCAGGGTCGAACCCGCTCCGGCGGCCGCGGCCTTGTCAACGCACAGCACCCGCCAGCCGCGCCGTGCGAGTTCCAGTGTCGTGGCTGCGCCGATGATCCCGGCGCCGATGACGACCGCGTCGTACCCGTCGCTGCTGTCGGCACCGGTTGAGTGCGTACTGAGGCTCATCGGGGGATCATATCCATGCGTCGATACCCAGTCTGCACGAAAGGCGACCGTGTGCGACTGGGCCGACTCGTGCGGTCGGGCCGGCGTCGAGCACCGACGGTTCTGCGCTGTCTGGGACTTGCCTCCGGGGCCGTGCGGATCCAGAGAATCCGCCGCCGGTACCAAGAAAATTCCGGCGACCGTTATGGGTGTTCAGCAGGCCTTTTGCAGAGTGCTGAGAGATTTTTTCAGCTGATTTTCGAGAAATTTCCGGGTGACATAATTCTGCCACATTCCATTCTTACCGTGCTCTTCATCACTGGTTCTCAAACACGAAAGGAGTGGACGAGTGAATATCAAAATGATGACAAAGAAGTACGTGATCGGACCCGTCCTGGGCATCTTGCTCGGAGCGGGGATACTGATCGGATGTACTAACGACAACAACGAGGGAAGCTCGGGCGAGAGTGCCACAGAGCAGAACTCCGGTGCCGAGCACGGCAGCGGTGGCGAGTCGGGCAACGAGTCCGGCAACGAGTCGGGCGGCGAGTCCGGTGGAGGTAGCGAGGAGGGCAGTGCTGCGATGCTGGCCCCTGACGAGACCTTCGACGTGACCCGCAACGGAGCCCGGCTGGTCATGAGCTACGACCCGGCCGACAACACCTTCAAAGGCACCGTGGCCAACACCACCAACAACACCCTGACCCGGGCCCGGATCGAGGTGCACCTGTCGAACGGGACCGAACTCGGCCCGACGACTCCGGTGGACCTGGCACCCGGCGAGGTGATGGCTATCAACCTGCCTGCAACGCAGGCTCCGTTCACCGGCTGGGTTCCCCATGCCGAGGTCGGCAGCGGCGAAGGCGGCGGTGAAGGCGGCGGCGAGCACGGCAGCGGAGGATCCGAGTCGGGTTCGGAGTCGGGCGGCGAAGGCGGCAACGAGTCCGGCAGCGGTGAAAGCGGCGTAGAAGCCGGCGAAGCCGCCATGTCGAGCCCGATCACCGGTCTGGGACAGACCTGGAACGGCAACCTCGGCGGCCTGGATGTCTCGGCCCGGTACGACGCGGCTACCAAGTCCGTCCAGTCGACGGTGCAGAACACCCTCCCCGAAGTGCTCTGCTACGTGCAGGCCGAGCCTCACCTGAAGTCGGGCACGCAGACTGTGGGCGAGCTGGGTCCCGATGTGCTGGGACACCTCGGCCCGGGCCAGCAGGCCACGTCGAGCGTGTCGGTCTCCAGCGAGCCGAGCCTCACCGGAGTCGCCTACGACGGCTACGTCGTCCACCTGGAAGTCTTCGACTGCGGCGGTTCCGGTCCGGTGCCTCACACTGGAGGCGAGGGCGCTGAGGGCGGCGGCGGCGAAGGTGCCGGCGGCGAAGGCCACGGCGCCGGCGGTGAAGGCGGCTCAGAGGGTTCCGAGGGTGGTGGTAGCTAGCCAGCGGTTCTGACGACGAGAAATCCTCCCCTAGGCGAGTGCGGGCAGGAGCGGTGCAAATCCCGCTCCTGTCCGCCTCGCTTTGTCCGTTCTGAATATGAAACCGAGATACTTGGTCATGGCTCCGAAGAACACCAAAGTGTTGATCATCGAAGACGACACGAGAATCGCGGACTGGGTCAAGGTGTACTTCGAGCGGGCCGGATACAGCGCCGACGTTGCCAACGACGGTCTCTCCGGTTTGAAACTCGCCCGTCGCACTGCACCGGACCTGATCATCCTCGACCTGATGCTGCCCCGAATCGAAGGGGTGGAACTGTGCAAGATCCTGCGACGCGATTCGGACGTTCCGATCATCATGCTGACGGCCAAGGAGGCCCCCGCTGAGCGGATCGTCGGACTCGAGAGCGGCGCCGACGACTACATCGTCAAGCCCTTCGACCCAGACGAGGTCATTGCCCGGGCCGAAGCGGTGCTCCGCCGAGTCCAGAACAGGGTCAAGGAGGTTCTGACCAGCGGCAACATCACGCTCAATGAGACCACAGGGGTGGTGACCGTCGATGGCGAGCCGGTGACGCTGACCCATGCGCAGAGGCAGCTGCTCTCGACGTTCATGCGCCACCCCGACCAGTTGCTGACCCGGGATCAGCTGATCGAGTTGACGTTCGAGGACGACTTCGACGGGTACGACCGGGCGATCGACAGTCAGATCGCCCGCCTCCGCAAGCAGATCCACCGGGACGACAGGCAGCCCATCCAGACTGTCTACGGCGCGGGCTACAGGTTCGTGGGAGAGTGAACGATGTCGTTGCGTTGGCGAATCATGGGTGCGACTGTCCTGGTCGTCGTTCTCACCGTCCTGGTCAGCATCGGTGTGGGCTACTACACGACGCAGACCAACCTGGGTGAGTTCGTAGACGATATCGGCGACGATGAGGCGGTCCAGCTGGCGCGGAGCCTGAGCAGTGAGTACACCGCAGCGGGCGGTTGGGAGACGGTGGGCAGCTCGCTGTCTGAGGCCGGCTACCTCTCCGGCGAGAATCCGAGCGAGGCTCAGCACGAGGGAGGGTCCGGAGCCGGCGCGCAGGAGGCCTCGGAGACGCTCCACCATGACACGGTGCGGATCGTCATCGTCGACATTGACGGGCGCGTGGTTACCGACAACCTGTCCGAGCTGGCACCCGGGGCGCCCGCGCCCGCTTTGGAGGGCCGCCGGGGGACCGTGTTCGACCTGACTTCCAACCAGCCGGTGGGTCACGTCTATGTGGACGTCAACCGCGCCTTCCTGTCGACCGAGTCGGACGGGTTCCTCGACACGCTCCTCTACCTCACCCTGATCGGTGGAGCATTGACGGTCGGTGTGGCCGTGCTGCTGGCCGCTTGGCTGTCGAAGCGGATTACCGCTCCCGTGTCGGCATTGACGGAGGCCACCGAGGCGATTGCCTCGGGGGACACGGCCCGGTTGCCGGTCGCCTCCTCCGACGAGTTGGGGAAGATGAGTGCAGCCTTCAACCAGATGACCACCACCCTGGAGACCCAGCGCGAGCTGCGCAGGCGTCTGATCAACGACGTCTCCCACGAGATCAACACGCCCCTGAGCGTCATCCTGCTCGAGGCGCGGGGGCTGCGTGACGGGCTCCAGACCGCGGAGAACGCCTCGGACCACATCATTGAGGAAGTCGACAGGTTGCGCGGTCTCGTGGCCGACCTGGACTGGCTTGCCGAAACCGACCACGGGGAGATGAGGCTCAGCCTCCAGGAGTACTCGATCGGTGAACTCCTTGCTGCAGAAGTCGGGCGCTGGCAGCCCCAGTCCCAGGCGCGGCAGGTTGAGTTGTCGCTGCATGCGCCCGGCGACCTGCCGACCATGGACCTCGACCGGATGCGGATATCCCAGGCATTGGGAAATGTCGTTGGCAACGCCGTTCATTGCACCGAGGCCGGTGGCAGCGTCGTGGTCAGGGCCGGGCGCGAGGGCAGCGAGACGCTGGTTGTCTCGGTGACCGACGACGGGATCGGCATCGACCCCTCAGACATCACCCACGTCTTCGACCGTTTCTACCGAACCGACGAGTCCCGGAGCCGCGGGATAGGCGGCACGGGGCTTGGACTGGCCATCACCAAGGCCATAGTCGAGGCGCACGGAGGGACGACGACCGCGGCCAGTGAAGGGCCCGGGCAGGGCGTCACCGTGACTATTCGCCTCCCCGTGCGACCGGGTGGGGGGCCTCCCGCCTCTAGCGGCGGAGCAGTTGCTTGACCCGGTTCACGGCCGGCGTCCAGAGCATTTCGGGTTCGGTGAACCGGCGATGGTTCTCGCCGGGCAGCCCGGTGGGGTCGTAGAAGCTCTTGTCGGTGTTCTTGCGCAGGTTGCTCGTCTTCTTCAGCACCTTGAATGCGGCATAGGCGGTTCCCTTGTGGTTCCAACCCTGGCGCTGGTAGTTCCAGTTGTCGGGTGCCAGCTCCTGGGCTTTGGTGAAGTGCTTTTGGGCCCGCTCGCTGTCGTCGGTGGCCTCGAAGTGCAACGCCAGCTTGAACGTCGCCTCGGCGAGCAGCTTGTCGTCATCGACCGGTTTGAGCCGCTCGGCCAGTTCGCTGCTCGACCAGACGTGCTCGCTGTCGGCACCCCGCTCTATCCAGTCGCGGGTCGCGTCGGCGAATGAGTTGTCGCCCATGCGGACTTTGCCCAGGCCGAAGCCGATGACCGTCTCTGCGGGGTACACGCCCTCGTTGCTGCGAACGATCCGACCGTCCTCATCGATCCAGGCAGCCGACGGCACGTTCACCCAGCCGAACCGTGAGCTGATCTCATGGGTCGGGTCGATGATGCACCGGTAGGTCGGCGAGGCCCGGTCGAGCCATTTGTCAACCGCGGCGGGGCCTCCCGAGTCTTGGGCGACGCTGACGAGCTTGAACCGGTCCTGCCCGATCGATTCGTAGAGTTCCTGCCAGACCGGCAGGCTGACACGGCAGCCTCACCACGACGACCAAGTGAACAGCACCACCTTGTGGCCGCGCAACTCCGAGAGCTTGAACAACTCGCCGTTGCGGTCAGTCAACTCGAAGTCGGGCGCGATTCCGCACTCGAGCCCGGTCTCACGCACTGCGGGGACGGTGCCGAGGCTCCACACGTCGCCGTCGCGCACATATTTCTGGCCGATCATGTCGGCGAACTCCGAATAGTTGAACCACACCCAGTCGTCGGCATCAGCGATCCAGTCCTCACGCTTGCTCTTTGGCAGCGGCACGCACAACTCGCCGAGACACGCGCCCTGCGGCTTCATCTGCCAGCCGGTCGCCTCGGGAAGCTCGCCGAGCCGCACC